>CAJWQG010000085.1 GCA_913045175.1 uncultured Gammaproteobacteria bacterium
TTTGCTCCATTCCATCAGTTGCAAAAAAGTTTGGTCTTTCCCAACCAAATTTTTGACCAAAAACTGCCCCAAGTTTTTTCATTCTGTCATAACATGGTGCTGTCCTTAACGGTCTTGCTGCTGGTCTCTCCTCATCTGGAAAATGCGTAATAAAAACATGGCTGTATGCCTCTTCATTTTTTTCTTTAAGATATGCTTTTGAACAATAGTCTCCATATCTTCTTGGTTCGACACCAAGCATGTCAATTGTGGGCTCGCCATCTACAATCCATTCTGCTAACTGCCAACCAGCTCCACCTGCAGCAGTTATTCCAAAACTATGGCCTTCGTTTATCCAAAAGTTTTTAAGTCCCCAAGCAGGACCTACAATTGGATTTCCATCTGGTGCGAGGCGTCGGAACGCCGACCGCCGGAAAGTCGCGTATTCTGCCGTTTTATAGGTTCAGAATCAATTCCTTTAGGAATCCAGGTTTCATACAATAGCGGACAATTCAGAATCAGTGGAGTTATGTGTCAATGGAACGTGAGTCAATGGAATTCGATCTTGTAGTTGTGGGCGGTGGACCTTCGGGGCTCGCCACAGCGATCAAATTTGCACAGCTGGCAGCTGAATCCGGCGACGAATTTACCGTTTGCCTCGTAGAGAAAGGATCCGAGATTGGCGCACATGTTCTTTCCGGCGCAGTGGTGGAACCAAGGGCCCTGAACGAACTTATTCCAGACTGGCAGGAACGAGGCGCACCATTGACAAACCCCGTCACGGACGACGATTTTTATTACCTCGTTGATGATCACCAGGGGATGCGACTTCCATCATTACTGGTCCCAACTGAACTTCATAATGAAGGCAACTATGCAACCAGCCTTGGAAACCTATGTCGCTGGTTAGGAGAGCATGCAGAGGAACTCGGCGTTAACATCTTCCCCGGATTCGCGGCAAGTGAAGTTCTATACCACGAAGACGGTTCAATTAAGGGTGTGGCCACCGGTGACATGGGAATTGGCGCAGACGGTGAGCAGAAACCTACATTTGCTCCTGGGTACGAACTCCATGCTAAGTACACTGTATTCGCCGAGGGTTGTCGCGGTCATTTGGGTAAACAGCTCATGGCCAGGTTTGACCTGCAATCCGACTCCGATACACAGCACTATGGCATTGGTTTCAAAGAAGTCTGGGATATCGATCCTGAAAAGCATGTCCCCGGCAAGGTAACGCACACGGTCGGATGGCCCCTGGGTCACTTCCCCGGGGGGACAGGCGGCGGCTCTTACCTTTATCATCTCGACAACAATCAAGTCGCCGTAGGACTCATCATCGATCTTAGCTATAAGAACCCGCACCTGAGTCCGTTTGACGAGTTTCAGCGTTTCAAGAAGCACAAACTCATCAAACAGACCCTTGAGGGTGGAACCCGCGTATCCTATGGCGCACGGGCAGTTATTAAAGGCGGTCTTCAGGCTGTTCCCAAATTGACTGTGCCTGGTGGTCTTATGGTTGGTGACGATGCTGGATTTCTCAACAATCTGAAGCAGAAAGGTACCCACACAGCGATGAAGACCGGCATGATGGCCGCAGAAACCGTGTTCGAAGCGGTTAAGAGCGGCTCGACCGGTAGCGAAGAATTAACTGGTTATACCCAGCGCTATAAGGATTCCTGGGTCTACGAAGAGTTGCACCGGGCGAGAAATACGATGCCCCTCATGCACAAACTGGGTTTATTTCTGGGTAGCGCGTGCGTATGGATCGACCAGTATATTTTCCGTGGACACCTGCCCTTCACCTTAACTGACTCCAAACCCGACCATGCGCAGCTAAAACCTGCGAGCAAGATGGAAAAACCCGATTACCCCAAACCTGACGGCGTAATCAGTTTCGACAAATTATCTTCAGTGTTTATTACCAATACGTCCCACGAAGAAGACCAGCCCTGTCATTTACAGCTTGCTGATGCTGACATTCCCATCAACAGCAATTTGCTACTGTACGACGAACCAGCGCAACGCTATTGCCCGGCGGGTGTGTATGAAGTGCTGGAAGAGGAAGATGGCAGCAAGCGGTTTCAGATCAACGCGCAGAACTGCATCCACTGCAAGACCTGCGATATCAAGGATCCCGCACAGAACATCAACTGGGTAGTGCCTGAAGGCGCCGGTGGACCGAATTACGGGAATATGTAGCAATAGGTCTCCATACCCCAAACCAGATATCCAGGGTATTGTTTGACTTGGTTTACAGGATCGAGTGTCGATAAAGACAGAACGAATCTCGTAATGAATATCAGAACAGTCATTGACGATTATGGGCGCTGGATTCTGTGGTGGAGTATCCCGGGTGTTCCCGTAATTGGCTATGCTTACAAGAACCCAAGCTTCTGGATTTATGCTTTATGCGCATACGGATTTTTCTTCTTTCTTTTTATTCTTTTGTTTAACCTGTACGAGCATACTCGACCGGGTTCCAAAGGAAGGGACAGGAAAGTAGAGCGGACTTAAAACCAGTCCGCTGGTTAGAAATAAAACGGCTCCAAACCCAGCTTATCCAGGAACGCTTCCAATCGGCCAGGGTCTCTGTCCGTACCCAGTATTAACCCCTGTTCAGAATATTCGTCGAACTGCCTGATTACCAGAAACATGGCCTCATCAAAAGCGAGGTGTAGATGCTCAACCATATCGCCTCGTGCTTCAAACGTGCCTCTAACAGCCGGCAAACCCAGTCGATCAAGTCCTGTAAATTCAGAGTACCGATAAGTGGTCAGAGGCCATCGTATTGCTGAGGTATCCGCTTCGTGGCTTCTTCTTCGGCAGATCCCTTGATAGACCTCATTAGCCGGCACCTGCTCAATATCCATCTGATATTCGAAGAGGTCCCTATCGCGAAGAAAAAACGACGAGCCACCGCCTTCCACGAGCGGAACATCCAGAAACCCCAGCGAATGGAAGTACCAGAGCCCGTCTTCGACCGATAAAGGCATTTCATCGCCAAATCGATTGAGTATGGCCTTCTGCCAGCTCACAACTTCAGGCCTCGATAGCTTGCCGGACTGCAAGCCAGCAATCACATCAAGCATGGAATCCCTATCGGGAGACTTAACCAATAACATCTAGGTTTTCATCAATGGAAAAAATACGTTCTCGCTCCACGCACCCACTTCCCCATTCTCCTCAACAAGCAATTCAGCGAGCTGGTAGTAGACATTCCTGGACAGCTTTGCCTCCAGTCCATTGCGAACCATGGCGTAAATCAGAGTTTCACCCGCGTCTTCTACTACTCTGAGCGGATGCTCGGCGTCCACCGTCACTTCATCAGCCATGTTAGTAGTAAGGGTTAACGATTGGTCTTTACCATCACCTAACTCTTGTAGCAGAACCGCAATAAAGGGCGCATCGACGACCTTGATTCGACATTTTTCAACGGGAGTAACCAGGTAATACTCTCCATCCTGTTCACGCCGTAGAACTGTCGAGAACAGATGAGCAAGACGATCTCTGGTAATCGGTGTGCCGAGATAGGTCCACGAGCCATCTGCCTCGATAGTCATATCAATATCGGATACGTTATCCGGATTCCATAGGTGCAGCGGAGGTTTATCCTTGTGACGAACCTCGTCTAGTCCCGCTAGCAATGAGTATGGCGATGCCATCAGAATGTTAGGATTTGAGGTGATAGATCGTTTAGATCAAGTATGCCGATCGCATTGAAACCTTTCATAATTCCAGCGCATTCCCCAGGGTTAAAGGTCAACTTTTCACCACGATATTCAATTATCTGTCTGTGGGTATGTCCGTGAATGACAACATCGTATTCTGCCGTATCCAGCTCCTGCAACTGCAACGGATCATGCACAACCACCAGTCGACGGCTAAACCATTCCAGCGTCAGCGGCGGATCAATGAAACTGAATCCATGACGATCCATTGCAACATTAAGAGACTCTCGTTCGACGTCATTGTTTCCGAAAACACCCACCATTGGCATCTGCAGCTCCGAAAACACATCTATCGTCTTCGATTGCGTTATATCACCTGTGTGTATTACAGATTCAACCCTGGCTTCGTTAAACAAGTCGACAATCTGTCGACAGTTCTCAAGGTTGTTATGTGTGTCAGATACAATGCCAATGCGCATTATTGATACCAGGGAAATAACGCAGGTTAACTTAAAGGTCTGAATATTTGAACTTGTCGAATTGTGAGTAATACTATGGTTACACGCAATACAAGGACTCACATGAAGTACCTGGCATTCTGCGGCAGCACGCGCAGCGGTTCTATTAATCAACGCACTGTTAAGGTTATGACAAGCTGTCTGACCTCGTTAGGTACAAAAGTTACTGAAATCAACCTGACTAACCTGGGCATCCCAATTTATGACGGCGACCTCGAGAAAGAGAATGGCCTGCAGGATGGCATCGTGGAACTGCAATAGCAGATCCATGCGCACGACGGCCTTTTGATTGGCTGCCCTGAATACAATGGCTACATGACCCCTTTATTACTCAACGCAATAGACTGGGCGACACGCTCCTCCGAGGGCTCACCCGACTTACTGCTTTTCGCGATCGGCCCGTGCAGATTGTGAGCGCCTCCCCTGGTGGCATGGGAGGGATGCGCGCCACCAACCAGCTGAAAGCAATGCTTTCCGGCATTGGCTGCCTGGTATTTCCGGATGCCTTTAGCGTTTCCGGCGCCAGTTCGGCTTTTAATGAAGACGACACCCTGGTAGATGAAAAACTGCAACAACGAGCGAACGCCGTGGCCCAGCGCTTTGATGCGTTCACCAAGCGTAATCTAAGTTGACCCCTCCCCCTGGAGCCGATACCGTGCCGCGTTATATTTAGCAATTACATAATTCGGAGATAAAGATGGCAGCAATAAGCTCAGGAGATGGTCCGGTCGCAGTAACCGGCGCAGCTGGTTATATCGGTTCCCATATTGTTTCAACGTTAGTAAAAAACGGCTACGAGGTCCGGGCTTGCGTAAGAGACGCCAATAAGCTGACTAACGTTGCACATCTATCCTTGATGAACAGTAGCGGTCCAGGTTCCGTCACGTTGCATAGTTGTGACATGACGATTCCTGGTGCTTACGATGATGTCTTTAAGGGTTGTGCAGGCATATTTCATGCAGCCGCCGAGATGGGGAATCTCGAGGGCTCCACACCGCAAAAAGTCTATGATGGCGGCCTCCTTGCAACCCAGATGGTAATGGATTCCATCAAAAAAGCAGGGACAGTCAAGCGACTGGTGTATACCAGTTCATTTGCGGCAGTAGGCCATCCTGCGCCAGAAGGTCCGCTGACCGAGGATTCATGGGCAGACATGAATCAGGACAAGCGTGCTCCTGGAAAGGAATGGACCATGGAGGTCGTCGCAAAAGACCGCGAAGTCGCCTATGCGATGACAAAGGTCGATTCCGAACGATATGTTTACAAGGAAGCAGAAGAGAACGGATTCGAGGCCTTTGGCGTGTGCCCTTGTCACGTGATCGGTCCGTTGCTATCGAAATCACACATGCGACCCTGGGTCTGGCAGACTCGTATTGGAGACATGCTCGCAGGGTATGGCCATCCCAGAATGTTCTGGAACATTGTAGATGTCAGGGACGTGGCGGAGGCACAGCGCCTGATCGCCGAGTGTCCCGATAACCATAATGGTGAACGGTACAATCTGGTTGCAACGGATGAATCCGGCATGATTCCACAGCAAGAAGTCCAGGCTCATCTCCAGCGGATGTATCCAGGAGTTGGAATAGCCGGTAATTGGCGAGAAGGTGAATTCAGGAAAGGACCAATTTCAGTATTACAAAAGGTCATCACCCAACTGGGCCTTAAACCACACACAGTGGAACAGACCATCAAGGATAACGCTGATTCACTTTTGGCCTGGGGACTGGTGGAAACACGGGAAGGCGTAGATAACTGGCAACGTGAGGGCAATGAATTGGGTCTTAAGTCAAAATGGAGGCCGCACACCTATCCTGCGCTTGATCCGGAGATCAAAAAGCAGCTCGAGGCTAAGGGCGAGGCGTAGAACGTGGCTGCTGTTACTGCCGGAGATCTATAGCGTTGCTCCGGCCGCCCAGGGGAGAAATTCAAGATCTCCCAGACCGAAAAGCTCCGATTTGCTTGGCTCGCCGGAAGCAGTCGCCAGTATCTTCTCGAAGATGATTTCACCGAGCTCCTCAATAGTCGCGTCACCATCAATGACAACGCCGCAGTTAACGTCCATATCCTCCGACATACGGTTATACATCACCGAGTTGGTCGCGAGCTTAATGCACGGAGTTGGTTTGCTGCCAAATACGGAACCACGCCCTGTGGAAAAGCAGGCAATGTTAGCACCGCCGGCCACCATGCCCGTTACCGAGACCGGGTCATAACCTGGTGTATCCATAAAAACAAAACCGTTACTCGTGATCGGCTCTGCGTACTCATAGACATCCATCAAACTGGTCGTTCCGCCCTTTGCTACCGCACCTAAAGATTTCTCCAGTATCGTAGTCAGTCCGCCCGCTTTATTCCCGGGCGCAGGGTTGTTATTCAATACGGTGTTGTTTCTCTCCGTGTAATCTTCCCACCAGCGAACCCGCTCCACGAGCTTTTCGCCTACCTCGCGGCTCACGGCGCGACGCGTAAGCAAATGCTCGGCGCCATAGATCTCCGGGGTTTCACCAAGACAGGCGGTGCCCCCTTGTTTGACTAAAAGATCCACCGCGGAACCCAATCCTGGATTCGCTGAAACACCGGAGTAGGCATCTGATCCCCCACACTCCAGGGCGAGCACCAGTTCGCTTGCCGGGATTGGCTCACGGGTTGCCTGATTGGCAATAGGGAGCATCCGTTTCACAGACTCGATGCCCTGCTCCATTGCAACTCGGGCACCCGCATCCTGAATAATGTACGTTTGTAGCGTGTCGGAGACGACGAGATTTTCACGGCTGGACAAAAGCTTCATTTGCAGAACTTCACACCCTAGTCCGACAAGCACGACGCCGGCGAAATTTGGGTGACGCGCGAAGCCCCCTACAGCACGCTGGACCATTTGCTGCCCTTCCACAGTGCCCGTGCCACACCCCCACCCATGGGTCAGTGCAACCACCCCATCAACATTTGGGTAATCGCTAAGTTCCTCCTCGCGAAAATGATCCGCTATCTTCTTAACGACTGTCGCGGAGCAGTTGACCGTGGAGATGACGCCGATAAAGTTTCGCGTCGCAGCTGCACCGTTTGCACGTCGAAAGCCCTGGAATGTTCGACATTCTGACTCCGGCACCACAGGGACGTCGTTGCGCCCCTCCCCAAAAGCGTAATCCCGCTCAAAATCACCATAGCCCATATTATGTTCATGTACATGCTCACCCGGGCTGATATCACTGGTTGCAAACCCAATGATCTGGTCGTACTTGCGTACTGGCTGGCCCTTTTCGATTTTCGATGAGGCTATCTTATGACCAGCGGGAATAGGGGCAGCTGTTAGGGCATCGGCTTCGAATGGTCTTCCGGATTCAAATGCGC
This sequence comes from uncultured Gammaproteobacteria bacterium, assembly GCA_913045175.1. Classification (GTDB taxonomy): domain Bacteria; phylum Pseudomonadota; class Gammaproteobacteria; order Pseudomonadales; family Azotimanducaceae; genus UBA7455. The sequence continues at coordinate 7,514 of CAJWQG010000085.1, forward strand.
CGCGTGCGACAACCACATTGTCATTGCCGTGCAAACGAATAACCGGGGGTTCGGTAATCATATTGTTCTCAGGGTCGGTGAAAAGCTCTGGCACCTTACAATTAAGCAATTTTCAAGTCAAAACGCTGAACTGGACAGAGAAATAATAATGATGCATGTTGACCTCACACAGGTTCATAAGACATACATTCATAAACAACCATTCACTAGACAATGGAAGCAATCGACATGGTGACAATAGATTCCCAGGTACATACCTATGAAAGGAATCATCCTGGCAGACCATGGGTGGGTTTCCTGCACGGGCCAGACGAAGTAACCGGCGATGACATGGTCGCCGCGATGGATGCCGTCGGCGTTGACGGTGCGCTACTCGTATCGCCCTACGCAATGTACCGCTACGATGCCAGTTACGCGATGGAGGTCTACGAAAAACACCCCTCTCGATTCGGACTGATCAAGCCATTTAATCCAAGGTCCGAGACCATCGACGATGATCTCTCCGAGTGGGCGACTACACCAGGCGTGGTCGGTGCCCGCTTCATGCTGGCCAGGGAAGAAGTTGAAGCCCACGATCCAGGCGTAAATAACATCCTGCAATCAGGCGCAAAATATGGCCTGCCTATCAATATCCTCGGATGGGGTAAGCTCGACGTACTCACTGAACTGGTAAAGCGGAATCAGAATACCCAGATCGTCATCGATCACCTGGGTTTGTCGCAGCCCTTTGAACCACCGGCACCGGAACAGCCGTTTCAGGACCTCAAGGATGTCCTGCCACTCGCTGAATTCGACAATGTCGCAATAAAGATATCCGGCGCGTGCACCTTGTCTCATGAAGACTTTCCCTACCCGGATATCTGGCCTGCTTTAAACGAGATGTTTGAGGCTTTTGGGTTGGAACGATGCCTATGGGGTACCGACTGGACGCGAGCCATCAATTTGCTGAACTATGAACAGGGTGTAGAGGCATTTCGTATTGCGGATCATCTATCGGATGACGAGAGAGAAAAACTGATGGGGAGAAACCTGGCAAGGATATATGACTGGTCTCCAGGCAGTTAATATGAAAATATAACTTATATATCAATAGCTTATGTAATATATTTAAAGTATTACATTACTTAATTGACGATTACTTCAGTAACGCTAATACTTTCTCTGGGCTAGGACCGCTCGCATGAATCATTACCACGGCCTCATCAAAACCTGCCTCAGCAAATCGACCAAGGTTTTCCTTCAGCTCTCCCAAATCAGTCTTCCTCGACACCTGGATCGTTGAAATAACCGAAGGTCCACCACCCGCTTTTTTGTACTCCTCTGCGGCAATCGTCACCTCATCAACCGTCCGGTAATTTGCCGAGGCAATCCAACCATCAAATTCCTGTGCAGCGCGCTTAACGCCGGCACCCCAGGAGCCTAAATAAATTGGCGGCCCGCCAATTACGGTATCCCACGGGGATAGATTCGACTCCTCCAGGCCTCCTGACGCGAATATTTCGCGAAGGTCAGCGAGCGCAGCGTTCAAAATCTTGAATCGATCTTCGTACTTCACGCCATAGGCGATAAAGTCCTGTTCCGTTGACCCAGCGCCAACCCCCAGAATCAACCGCTCACCACAAATCTGCTGCAACGAAAACACGCGATGTGCGAGATCCATAGGTCGGTACAACGGTAGTTGTAGCACGGCCGTACCGAGCGACACTCGCTCAGTAACCGTTGCAGCCACGCTTAAGGCAATGAGTGGGTCGGTAAAAATAAAACCCCGGCCAATTGCCTGGACAACCCACAGACTACTGAACCCGATCTCCTCATATGATCGAGCCTGATCAGCCAACGAGGTCGGATTACTGGCATCTGCCAGAGGACTCAGGATCGCACCCATTCTCATGTCTTGGCTCTCTCATCTCTATGATCGATCAAATAACACTAACAGGCTGACCTTACAAAATCTTATACAAAGGTTATTATGGTTCAGCTTACATGGTGACCAATAAAGGGGGGGGGAACATGTCTAAGCCGCTAAAAGTTGGCCTCGTGGGCACAGGTGGTATTTCCAACAGGCACATGGCTGCCTATCAGGAACATCCAGACCGGCTACAACTGACTGCAGTCTGTGACGTGGTTGAATCACTCGCGCAGGACTATGCAAAGAAGACCGGCGTTGACGCCATCTATCTCGACTACGAGCAGATGCTCAAAGAGGCAGATATTGATGCCGTCGATATTTGTACCGGGCACAACCTGCATGCACCGCAGACAATTGCTGCTGCCGAGGCAGGAAAGCACGTCATCGTAGAGAAGGCGATGTCCAACACGTTGCAGGACTGTCGGAATATGATTGCTGCTACGGACAAGGCTGGCGTCACACTGATGATTGCTCAGCATTTGCGTCACTCGCCTGAAGCCATCGCCGCAAAACGAATTATTGACGCGGGTAATCTCGGGGATATTCACGCGGCGCGAACGCATGTCATCATGACCGGGCCGCAAAAGTCGTGGATGAACGACGCCAAAGCCGGTGGCGGTGTACTGCAAACCAACTCGGTTCACCATATAGACCTACTGCGTTTCTTCATCGGCGACGTTAAGCGCGTAACCGGCGTATGCAAAAGCGCGCAACCCCAGATGACCAACGGCGCAGAAGATCTGGCCGCTGCAACCCTGGAATTCGAAAACGGTGCTATCGGTGATCTATTTGCCAGCTGGACCACCTATCTATCGCCGGTGAATCCCTCCTATATGATCCTCGGCAGCAAAGGCACGATTCATTCAACACCAGCTTCAACTGCTACGGATAACGCCCCGGTGCGCCACTTTGGTCTGGCGATGTATGGGCTCAAAGAGGATGTCCCGCGAGATCAGCGCAAAGAGAATCCTTTCGAACCTCTGGATACGAGTGATATTATGCTGCCGAGTAGCAGTTTTTTCGTTAATGAAATCCTTCATTTCGAGGAGTGCATCAGAGAGGGTAAAGAACCTGTCAGTTCAGGACATGACAATATCGAAACCATGAAGGTACTTTTTGGAATCTTCGAATCAGCTCGTACACGTCGAGCCATTGACCTGGCCGAGCTCTAATTGCAATCCAGCCGCTATCGTGGCTTCATAGAAAAACAAATAATCTAAAAAAGCTAAGGGAGAACGCAAATGGCGAACGACGCGCCAATCACATCATTAGACGAGTACGAGGAAGAATATCGCGCCGGTGAAGGCACGGTGTTGCCCAATATCGCTTCCAAACAGGCAAACAGAGATAACATCATGCGTGCCACCGATGGCATCGGCGATTACAACCCGTTGTGGCGCGACCCCGATTACGCAGCCGACAGCCGTTTCGGCATGACCACCGCGAGTCCAAATTTCTGTTACGCAGTAAGCCTTGGTGTCGGAGCCGCCATCAATGGCGCAATTAATCCCGTACGAGTTAAAGATTTCGCCATGAACTACATGGGCGGCGAATTCGAAGTCCATCGACCGATCTGGCTCGACGACACTATTTCATGCATCGAACAGGTTGGCCCGGTAATTCGTAAGGAAAGTCGCCGAATCGGCCCCTTCTGCATCTGTACTGGCCTGGTAACCTATATCAATCAGCGAAAAGAAGTAGTCGCGACCAAGAAAACGCTGATGGCACGTTATATGGTACTCGGCGGCGGCTCGCAAACGATCGAATATAACCGCGAGAACAAAACCGAGGTACAACAAGAGGCACCGGACCCCTTGGTCTGGGAACGCGAGCGCCAAGGGGCTGAAACTCGTTATTGGGATGACGTCGCTGAGGGCGAGGAGCTCCCCCCTCTCAAGAAAGGCACCTATACAGTCACGGAGCTGTTCCTCTTTTCCTATGGCGTGTGTGGCACCAGACGCAGCACAAGAGCTTCGCTGGGTGATCGAATAGAGTCATTGCAACGTTTCGATAGTGAGGCAGTAAAAAGTCAAAGAAGCATGCCAGGACAATTCGACTACGGACCCCAGCGTGTGTGTTGGTTAATCCAGAATGCGACTGACTGGATGGGTGACGATGGTACCTTGAAGAAGCTTGTGACCCAGGTGCGCCATCCCAATTTGGTTGGAGACACCAATACGATCAAAGGCTCTGTGAGCAGAAAGTATGAAGAGGATGGCGAGTTTCTCGTCGACCTCGATATGGCGGTCGAGAATCAATCGGGCGAAGCAAGGGCCTTTACCACA
>CAJWQG010000086.1 GCA_913045175.1 uncultured Gammaproteobacteria bacterium
TTATCTTGTCGACACTCTTACCCCCGGGAATGGACATCTGTCCGAAGAATGGGCCTTCTTTGACGTCACGCCAGGATCCGCTACCTCGCAATCCTTTGTAGTTGACTGCGTTTTTACCTTTACTTTTATCCTTATCAAGCTGTGCCAACATTTCAGCCGCTTTCTCGGCAGTGAAACCCATTTCCATGAGTTGTTTCTTGCTCACCTCTTTGCCGCCACCTTTTTTGCCGCCACCTTTGCCGGCTTCGTCGTCACGACTCCCGGGTGAGTAAGGGTGCGGCGGATTACCAAATGAATACAGATCGTGCCGATCATAGGCAAAGTTATAGTCGTCTTTGTGAGCGTTGTAGGTTTCATAGCCTGCCTTGCGCATTATTTCCGGCACGGTGGTGATCTCTTCAGGCAGATGAATCTGGTATTCGGGTACCCGCCCGGCACGCATATCATGGGTTCCGGCACGAATAGGATAGACGCCGGTGATCATGGCTGATCGGCTGGGTCCACAAATAGGGTTTGCTACATAAACGCGTTCGAAAACAACGCCCTCGTTCGCCAATGCGTCCAGATTGGGTGTGCTGACTGTCTTGTCTCCATAGACGTTATACCAGGGAGACTGATCATCGATATCAATCCACAGAATATTGGGTCGTTCGGAAAATGCGGACAGTGGCAGGGTTAAAAGAAGCACTGCCAGTACCAGTGAGCGTATGAGAATCACTGAGGAGTTTAACATTCATCCTTCCTTATGCGTTCGTCGCTGAATCGCGTGATAGTGAGTAATCATTAAACTAATTGCAAGGTAGGTGGGGTAGTTACTGATCACCCAAGTGCGAGAGGTGGTCGCCGTGACACTTGACAGTTTGTGGATCAGCATTTATTCATGGGGCATGAGACTGCGGGATAAAAAGAGGAAAGAGGCAATAGTCAATGCCACGGTAATGACCGCTGTGCGCGAGTGCCCCCTAAGCAGGCTGGTCGCGCTGTTGCTGGCGTCGATGGTATTACCGACTTTCGCGCAGAGATCCTACTCGCCGCCGGTCGGCAACGCTTTCCCGACGAGTGTTTACTGGGGCGACACCCATGTTCACACTCATCTTTCCTGGGACGCCTATGGTTCAGGTAACCGTCTGACACCTGATGATGCCAATCGTTTCGCTAAAGGGGAGACGGTTATCGCCAACAACGGACAGGAAGTGAGTCTGCGCCGTCCGCTGGACTTCCTCATGGTGGCGGATCACTCACAGAATTTTGGTGTGCTGCCGCATATGGCAGCGGGTAATCCGCTGCTGCTCGAGAAAGAGGCGAGCAAACCACTGGTACGGCTGTTGCGGACCATTCCCGGCACCGTTCGCGAGGCCCTGAACGCGCCGACTGACAAGTCAATAAAGGCTCTAGGCAAGCACTCGGGTGCCATCAAGCAACTATGGTCAACCTATGATTACGGTGCTGATCAACGTTTCATGCGTGAGGTATGGGATGACGTGATTGCCACCGCTGAACGCCATAATGATCCCGGAAAGTTCACCTCCTTTATTGGCTATGAGTGGAGCCCAAGGTTAATTCACCGTAACGTGATTTTTCAGGACGACGCGGCGCGTACCCTCGAGGTTCTTCCCTATTCCAGTTTCGATAGCATCAATCCTGAAGACCTGTGGACCAATTTGCGGGACTATGAGGATCGTACGGGTGGTCGCGTGATTTCTGTCCCGCACAATGCCAACCTGGGGGGTGACATGTTTAGGCTCACGACCTTTCATGGTCAGCCACTTACCCGGGAGTACGCACAGTTACGCTCGCGGTTCGAGCCGCTCACTGAAGTAACGCAGATCAAGGGGGATAGTGAAACCCATCCGCTGGTTTCGCCAACTGATGCGTTTGCCGACTACGAGACCTGGCCGGTCAACGACAAGAATCCGACTCGTGAACAGAAAGCGGTCAGCTACGCTCGTCCGGCCCTGATGAATGGTCTCGACCTTGGCATTAACCTGGGCACTAACCCGTTTAAATTCGGCATGATCGGCAGTACTGATGCCCACACGTCACTCGCAACCGCCGACGAAGATAATTTCTGGGGCAAGATGGCGGTTAATGAGCCAAGTACATACCGAATGTCCGCCTGGTTCTATAGCGCTGCAGGTTACGCGGCGGTCTGGGCGCATGAAAATACAAGAGCATCCTTATTCGACGCGATGCAGCGCAAAGAGACCTACGCAACCACCGGTCCACGCATCACCGTGCGCTTTTTTGGCGGTTGGGCGTTTACTGATGATGACGCCCTGCGACCCGATCTCGGGCAAGTCGGATATACGAGGGGTGTTCCCATGGGGGGAGACCTGGTCGCGGCGCCAAACGGTCGTGCTCCCAGCTTTCTGATACGCGCGGTCAGGGATCCGGATGGCGCCAACCTGGACCGGGTCCAGATCATTAAGGGCTGGCGGGATGCGACGGGCGCGTTGTTTGAGAAGGTCCATGATGTGGCGCTTTCCGACGATCGGGAAATGGACCGGCAGGGCAATGTTGCTCCGTTGGGTAATACGGTTAACCTGACCGATCCGTCCTATAACAACAGCATTGGCGATCCCGAACTAGCCGTGGTGTGGACCGATCCCGATTTCGAGCCAGACGAAGCCGCGTTCTACTACGTTCGTGTCCTGGAGATTCCCACCCCGCGTTGGACTGCTTACGATGCAGTTCACTATGGTTTGAAGGATCTGCCGAAAGCGATCCCCATGGTTACCCAGGAGCGGGCCTATAGCAGTCCTATCTGGTATACGCCTTGAGTTCGACTTAACACAACCCTGACGTAGGTGGATTGGCCGGGTGTTATGTTGTTAACTTCCATCCTTAAAGAAGGGAGCAAGTAATTTGAAGAAGAACAATATCTGGTTTGGTTTGCTTGCTCTGGTGGTCTGCAATAGTGCGGTCGCCGAAACTGATCGAACGACAAATCTCTACTGGGGTGACACCCATGTACATACCTACCTGTCCGCTGATGCCTATGGACTTGGCACACGTGTTACCCCCGATACCGCTTACCGGTATGCGCGTGGTGATGTGGTTATTGCCGACAACGGTAAAGAGGTGCGAATTCGCCGGCCTCTTGATTTTCTCATGGTCGCAGACCATGCCGAGAACCTGGGGGTGCGTCCCGCACTTGAGGCGGGAAAAGCGTTAAAACTGACAGAAGCGGGGGAGAAGCTGAAGGTTGCGCAGTCCAAGAATAATCTATGGATACGCGACTTGGTGGCAGCCAAAACCGAAGCAGAGCAGAACCATGTTCTCACCATGATGGGTAAGGCCAAGGGTGACTGGAAGGCGCCTCTGGCAAACGATCCGGCGTTTGTTCGTTCCATGTGGGAAGAGGTGATAGCTATCGCCGAGAAATACAATGACCCAGGTAAGTTCACCGCCTTTATCGGTTATGAGTGGACCGCGCTGTATATGATGCATCGCAACGTATTGTTCGTTGATGGTGCTGAGAAAACCCGCCAGGTGGTGCCTTACTCTCTTATTGACAGCGCGGACCCGGAGGACCTGTGGCAGTATCTTGAGGACTATGAGAACAAGACCGGCAGCCGTGTCATGTCGATTCCGCACAACGCCAACCTCAGTGGCGGCGCCATGTTTTCGTTGTTGGACTTTTCAGGGAACCCACTGAACAAGGCTTACGCAAAGACCCGGTCCAGATGGGAGCGGATCTACGAGGCGACGCAATACAAGGGCGATAGTGAAACGCATCCGGATCTCTCACCCGATGATGAATTCGCCGACTTTGAAAAGATGGGCATGACATACAAGGCCCCAAAGACGGCAGCAAATACGAAGGGCGCCGGTAAAGCGAGTGCCAAAGGTAGCGGCAAGGCCACTAAGAGTCCCGAAAAAGGTAGTGCAAAGAGCAACGCCAAAAAAAGTAGCACTAAAGGCAATGCTAAGAGTACTGCCAAAAGTAGTGCCAAGAGTAGCGCCAAAGGTGACACAAAAAACCAGAACCCTCTGGAAGGCTCTTACGCTCGAGGCGCCCTCAAGCGCGGGCTTGGTCAACATGCGAAACTCGGCGTCAACCCCTTTAAGGTCGGTCTGATTGGTAGCACCGATTCACATATTGGCCTTAGTAGCGCTGAGGAAGAAGACTATCTTGGCAAGCAGGGTGCATTGCGTGTCGCGAGCGCTGTCTGGAATGCGGCCGGTATCGCGGGTGTCTGGGCAAATAAGAATACCCGTCAGGCCATTTTTGATGCCATGCAGCGCCGGGAGGTATTTGCCAGCACCGGGCCACGAATCTCTGTGAGGGTATTTGGTGGCTGGGACTTTGAGAAAGACGATGCTTTTAAACCAGATCTGACTGAAGTCGGTTACCGCAAGGGCGTTCCCATGGGCGGAGATCTTGCCCAGGCACCCAAACGCCGCTCACCCGGTTTTCTTATTCATGCGGTGAGAGACCCGGATGGTGCTAATCTCGATCGTATCCAGGTAATTAAGGGATGGCGCGACAAGAAGGGGAGGTTGCTGGAAAAGGTCTACAACGTGGCGCTGTCCGATGACCGAAAAACTGACGCAATGGGCAAGACTGAACCGGTGGGTAATACCGTGAATCCTGATGATGCCACCTACACCAACCGTATCGGTGATCCGGAACTCACAACCGTGTGGACTGATCCGGATTTCAACGCCAGGGAACATGCGTTCTATTACGTACGGGTGCTGGAGATACCAACACCGCGATGGACAGACTTCGATGTGGCCAGAAAGAGCGCGAAGCTGGGTCCGCACGTTCCCGTTATGACGCAGGAGCGCCTTTATACATCGCCGATTTGGTATACCCCGTGAGTAGCCGGATTTGTGGAAGTTAACCGTGTGTAGGTGCGGGCTGAAGATCTTCGCAGCGCTATTGGTCGCGACAACGGTGCTACCTGCGCTGTCAGAGCAGTCCTACTCGCCACCTGTTCACGATACATTTCCAACAAGTGTCTACTGGGGCGATACTCACGTACACACCAATTTTTCCTGGGATGCTTGGTCCTCCTGGAACCGCATCAGCCCTGACGATGCCTACCGTTTTGCCAAGGGTGAAACGATTAAAGCCCATAACGGACTAAAGGTGCGCCTGCATCGTCCTCTGGATTTTCTCGTAGTGACCGATCATGCGGGGAATATGGGCTACATGCCAATGATAGCCGGTGGCGACCCTGATGCGCTGGCAACCGCCCCCGGTAGGCGCACAGCAAAGGTCATTGCAGATAATCCTTCGCCGGTGCAGGACATCCTGTCCGGAGAAGACGTCGAGGCTTTTGTGCGACTGTTCAATCCAAAATTCGCCTTACTCAGCCGCAAAGGGGATACCAACGTTCAACGAGGCAAAGAGGCAGCGCAGTCTGCGGCCTCCACAAAAACTAGGACTGCTGGCAAGTCCGAATTTTCTGAGAAAGCGCTGAACCGTCTCGCCGGATATTCGCAAAACACCAGGGTTGCACTGGAGGGGATCGCGGAGACGCCGGGGCTTCGTCGTTCTGTCTGGGAGCAGGTGACGGCCAATGCGGAGCGTCACAATCGGCCCGGACAGTTCACCGCATTCATCGGTTATGAGTGGACCTTCGGCGTGCGCGGAAAATACCCGAGCCTGCACCGCAACGTGATTTTTGCGGACGATGCAACCAGGGCAAATCAGGTGTTACCGCTTCGCGCTAGTGACAGCGAAAGCGTCAGGGACCTGTGGAACTTCCTGTCTGACTACGAAGCGAGGACAGGCGGCAGGGCGCTCGCTATTCCGCACAACGGTAACTTGAGTAACGGCGGGATGTTTAACGTTGAGAGACCGGATGGGTCACCCATATCGAAAGAGTACGCAGCAGCGCGTTCCCGTTGGGAGCCAGTCTACGAGGTGACGCAGATCAAAGGTGACGGCGAGGCGCACCCGCAGCTATCGCCAACAGACGAGTTCGCGGACTATGAGACCTGGAATGGATTCGATATGGGTAACTGGCAAGGACGGCTTGAAAATGAATATTCGCGTTCAGGTCTGAAAACAGGATTGGCCCAGCAGGCCAAGCTCGGTGAGAACCCATTCAAGTTTGGTATGATCGGCAGCACTGATTCGCACACGTCGCTTGCTACTGCCGATGAAGACAACTTCTGGGGTAAAGGTACCCTGTCGGAACCAAGCCGACATCGTGTCGCCAATGCATGGTTTCTGACTGCCTCGGGCTACGCCGCCGTATGGGCGCAGGAGAACACCCGGTCTGCGCTGTTCGATGCCATGCAACGTCGAGAGGTTTACGCGACGACCGGACCGCGAATAACACTACGTGTCTTTGGCGGCTGGGACTATGCGGGCGAGGATGCGCTCAATCCAAACCTGGCGCGCATTGGCTATCAGGGGGGCGTTCCCATGGGTGGTGATCTAACCCGTGCACCCGAAAAAAAGGCGCCGCATTTGCTGATTCGAGCCACCCGAGATGCGGATGGCGCTAACCTGGATCGTGTTCAGGTGATCAAGGGTTGGCTCGACGCTGACGGCGTGACGCACGAGAAAATCTACAACGCTGCGGTATCGAATGGGCGAATAGTCGATGAAAAGGGAGTGGTAGACCCGGTCGGCAACACGGTTGACGGGCCGTCGTATACCAACACAATTGGCGATCCTGAATTGTCGGCCATGTGGATAGACCCGGATTTCGATCCGGACGAAGCAGCATTCTATTACGTTCGTGTTTTAGAGATTCCTACGCCACGCTGGACGGCTTACGATACGGCGTACTACGATCTAAGGGATTTACCGAAAGAGATTCAGATGGTTACCCGGGAGCGCGCCTACAGTTCGCCCATCTGGTACACACCGTAACGATGGATAGATCCAGGAGGAACCAATCATGAGCAACTTCAAGTACGGCTGTGAGAGCTACAGTTGGGTCATGTCCGGTGACAAATACCTAGGTAACATTCCGCATCTATGTAAGGTCATCAGTCAGGCAGGGCTTGCCGGTATTGAAACTTCCATGCGTATGGCCGGTGAGTACGGCACGGACCCGGGGATGATGGCGGAAGTGCTGAAGGAATACGACCTGGCACTGGTTGCCTCCTCGCTTGGCGGAGGTTTTGGTGAAAGCCCGCGATTAAGTGAAGAAGAAAAAGAAGCAGCGGGAAAGACATTCGACTTTATCTCTCACTTTCCCGAGCCCAGGCTCAGCCTGTCTCATTACTCCAGAGACCGGGACAACCTATTGGAACGTCAGCGCAATGCCATGGCCTGCTATAACGAAATAGGGCGCATGGCCACCGAGCGGGGCATCGCCTGTGCGCTACATCCCAGCTCGTATCCCACTTCGATTTTTATCACTGACAGCGACTATCGGGTCATGCTGGATCAGATGGATCCAGAGGTGGTGAAGTATTGTCCGGACACTGGACATATTGCGAATGGAGATATGGATGTCTATGAAATCTTCACCACCTATATGTCTATCATCGGCCACGTGCACATGAAGGACATCACCGAGGACAAGAAGTGGGCACCAAACGGCGAGGGCAGCATCGATTTTCCCCGGCTGATGAAGATGCTTGATGAAGCGAATTACGAGGGTTGGATTGTATTCGAGGAAGAGTCGGACGCAGCCAGAGAAGATCCCGACGCGGCAACGCTAAAGAATGGCCGTTATCTTGCGGAGACGATACTGCCGTTAGGTTATTAATGCTCCACCTCAATTGGGGGTCATCCGCGCAAATTTACTCTTTATAATAACTGACTGATCACTTATTATTAACTGATGAGATTACGGGATGAAAAAAAGAAGGAAGCAATTTTCGATGCCACAATTGCGCTGGTTAACGAAACAGGCTTCGCCGAAGCATCGACAGCCAAGATAGCGAAAGCCGCAAACGTATCGCCAGCGACAATATACATCTACTACAAAGACAAACAGGATCTTTTAACTTCAATATACATTGAGGTTAAAAAGCGAAAAAGTTCGGCGACGATGGAAGGATTCGAAGCATCAGCACCTATCAAAGAAACATTTCAAAAGGTATGGCACAACTCATTTAGGTTCGCCTCAACGTACCAGGGTTATATTCAATACATCGAACAATTCGCGAACTCACCGTATTATGATCTGGTGGATAACACGGAAAGTGACGCCATGTTTCAACCGGTCCGGTCAGCGCTGGCAGAAGCGGCCAGGCAAAAACTCATTAGAAAGGTGGATTTCGATATGTTGGTGGCCTTCACTTTCTATCCGCTTGCGATGCTATCCAACACCAGAACCGCCAAGAATCTCAGAATGACACCAAAGAACATTGAAACCGCATTTGAGATGGCCTGGGCTGCAATAAAACTCTAGGTCTCATCTGCGTTTAATTAGAGGAGAAAAAATTGAAGACTGATACTCACATACTTTCCCTTGATACTACCGAGGCCACACTGGACCTGGTTGGCGGTAAGGGCCAATCCCTAGCCAGTATGACGAGCGCAGGATTCGATGTGCCGGGCGGGTTTTACCTTACCACCACGGCCTACAGGAGCTTTGTAAAAGCGAACGATCTGCAAACAAAGATTATCGAGTTGGCAAAACCGGAAATCGGCAAGTACACCTTGTCATTCGATGCGGCAGCGGAGTCCATTCAGGCACTGATCGGCGAACCGGAATTTCCAGAAGAAATAGCAGATGAAATCGTTAAGGCCTATGCGGCACTGGATGGGGAGAATCCGGCGGTGGCAGTCCGTTCATCCGCTAACGCAGAAGACCTGCCGGACATGTCCTTTGCGGGGCAACAGGATACTTATCTGAATATTCGCGGTGAGGAAGCCTTGCTTGCGGCAGTGCAAAACTGTTGGGCGTCTCTCTGGACGGCGAGGGCGATAAGTTACCGGCATCAAATGGGTATTGATCAGGATGCCGTGGCCATGGCGGTGGTTGTTCAGCTGATGGTCCCTTCTGATGTTTCGGGTATCTTGTTTACGGCCAATCCCGTTACGGGAGAACGATCTGAGATTATTATCAACGCCAGTTTTGGCCTGGGCGAGGCAGTCGTCAGTGGGCAGGTAACGCCTGATACGTTTGTGATGGATCGTGAATCACTGAAGTCGAAAGAAACTACCATCGGTACCAAAGAACAGCAGATTGTCTCCGATGGGGATCAGGGTGTTCGTCTGGAAGACATTACCGAAGATGCGCGGGATGAATCCTCGTTGTCGGAAGGTGAACTCGAAGCGCTGGGATCACTCGCGTTAAGTATCGAGAAGCACTACGGTGGCGTCCCGCAGGATATCGAGTGGGCGCTTACGTTTCCGAGGGGTACCCCCTCGGGCTCCCCGGCTGAAGGCTCCGATGTCCACATCCATTTGCTGCAATCGCGTCCAATCACCAATCTGCCGCCGCAGCCGATCCCTGATGTGTGGGAGCCCACACCACCTGCTCGGGTGATGGTGCGACGCCAGATTGTTGAGAACATTCCAGGTCCGTGTTGTCCGTTGTTCGAAGAGCTGTATCTGTGGGAAGGCATGCAGCTGGAACAGCCGGGTGGAAGAGCGGATTCTGAAGAGTGGGAACAGACGATGTCTGGACCATTGTATGTAACCGTGAATGGTATCGCCTATCAACGGCAGGACTTCCGGCCTGAGCCCGTTGGTCCATTGTCCAAGGCGTTCTTGATACCCGGCGTGAATGACGAATCAGGTAGAACGGAAGAGGAGGCCTCCCAGGAGTTGTTTCAGATGCTAAGGGACGGGACCAAAACGCCGGAACAGGACGCCCTGGCAAAAGACGATATGGCGCTGTTCCGTGATGCTCTGAACAAGGAAGACCGCGATGCGTTTGATGCAATGGCAAAAGAGCAGGACAGTGAAACCCTGCCCCAGCGTCTCACGGTGCCCGAGAGCGAGAATATGCGGATGTTTGCTCATCACAGGACCATAACCTGCGATGAAAACATCAGGGGGTGGCGCGAAAGGGCCGCGCCTGAATTGGCAGCAACGATTGAAAAATGGCGAGACATCGACCCTGCCGCTGCATCAGATGAAGAGTTATTGACAGGAATTCGTGAACTGGCTCACGGCGAGGGCCGTTATTGGTCCGGCCGAAACGGCGGGAAAGTATTCGGCGTGATCAAGACCTGCGATGAGCAGTTGAACGCTTTTCTCCAAGAGAATCTGCCGGAACAAAACCTGACCAGCGGCATGTTTCTGAGTGGATTTCCATCGAGACTAATGGAGGCCAATGAAGATCTGTGCGCAATCTCCAAACGGATTCAGGCCAACGAGTCACTCCGCGAACTGACCCTGATTACCCCGAATACGCGGCTTATCGAAGAGCTGAAAAAACATCCCGATGCGGCCCCGATTATGAATGATATCCGTGCCTACCTGGAGACCTATGGCCATCAGGGATACAGCCTGGACTTTGTTGAACCGCCACCCGTGGATGAGCCGTCGCCGGTAATGGCGACACTCCAGACAATGGTGGGTGACCCGGACTATGATCCGAGACAACACGACCGTGACGCGACTGAGAAGCGTGAGGCTGCGTTCAAGAAGGTCGAACAGGAACTATCGGGCCTGACCTACTGGCAGTTTCGCTATCGAATCTGGCATGCCTATCGTTACTATCCCTACAGAGAGAATCTTCTGTTTCCGATTGGGAGTAGCTGGCCGGTGCTGCGCCCTCTGGCTGCGGAGTTCGGCAGCCGTATGGTCGATATCGGGACCTTTAAGCTTGCTGATGATACCTATTATCTGCGAATGGCTGAGCTAAGGGGGTGTGCCGAGGCGGGAGGGAAGGGAAAATCCCTGCCGCATTACGGCCAGCTTGCCGCCGAACAACGAGAGCTTCGAGAAGCCCGCAAGCGGTTACGCGCGCCCTCGGCCATCCCGCCGGAGGTCATCGGTAATATCTGGATTTCGGAAGTGCAGGTAGAGAACGACCCCAACAGCGATATCATCAACGGCATCCCGGTCAGCCCCGGGTCTGTGACTGCATCCGCCAGTCTGATTAACTCGCCGGTTGAGTTCGACAAGATGGAACCCGATTCAATTCTCGTTTGCCCCATGACAACACCTGCCTGGACGCAACTCTTTGCTCATGCCAGAGGCCTGGTCACCGATATTGGCGGTATTCTTGGACATGGTTCTATTGTTGCCCGGGAATTCGGTATCCCGGCGGTAGTAGGAACAGGCGTAAGCACTGAGAGAATAGAGCATGGGCGGCAGATCGCGGTCGATGGCGATGCTGGCACTGTCTCGATTCTATCGGAAGATTGATTTGAATTTTTACTTAGCGTGACGACTACCTCCCGCTCGAAGTTCTACCACTATTATTGAGCTAATTAAAAGTCGGTGGGTAAGGTGACGGGTCCGGATTTATTCTTCTCGAGGGGACTGCTTGTCTGATCATTTGGTTCAAGATGATCAGAATTCGGTAGTTCCTCCTCTACACTTTTTAATCAACATAGACTTACATTGGTGAGTTTAGAGATGGTAAGAGATTGAAAGGGTCAAAGAACTTTTTGAACTTTTTTGGGTCAAAAATTATGGGCCATTTAGGGAGTTAGCGTGTCATGGAAAATCTTGGTGAAATGAGAAGGTCCTCTGTTATTAGAATAGAGAGGTCTTTTTGGGCAAGAAAAAGAAGAAAAGCAGTAAGAACTGTGAAAAACGAGGTCACTGAA
>CAJWQG010000087.1 GCA_913045175.1 uncultured Gammaproteobacteria bacterium
GAAATGCAGCGTTTGCGCTTGATCACCTGTATTAAACCCTCGAAGTCTCTCCTGCAAGGTCTATTCTTAGTGCACGCTCGTCGGACTTTGACGCAGATGGTGATATCGACGCTTCGGTTGAGTTTAAGTTTGACGCTGCCGCTAACGTAGCGATAGCGGAGGCGAGAGATGCCGACGGCAACATCGATCTGGTTTATACCAATCACTATGACCAACAGGGCAATCGTGTTCGGTTTGATATTGATCAGGACGGCGATGGCGATGCTGATAGCTCAGATATCTATAGTTTTGATGAGAATCGCAATCTGATTGGTCTGGTTAGAGATACGGATGGCGATGGCTTGGCAAACCTGGTTCTTAGTAATGAGGTGGATGAAAACGGCAGGACTGTGCGAACTGATTCGGATTCCAATGCCGACGGTATCGTCGACACGATTACAAGGTGGGAGTATGACGAGGATGGAAACGCAATTTTGTTCGAACAGGACCGAGATGCCGACGGTGAAGTAGATTTCACTAGGATTACTGAATATGACGATGACGGAAATCTTACGCGTCAGGAAAGTTCAGATGGCACTACCAATAGAGTAACGATCTTTGCCTACGACGCTGATGGTAACGCAACACTCACAGAGTCGGACATCGACGGTGACACTGTAGCCGATAGCGTAATTACCAATGAATTCGAGGATGGCAATCTCACGCAGACTGAAACCGATGATGACAATGATGGCGTGCCGAATCTGGTTTCAACATTCATCTATGACGACGACGAAAATCTTACGCGATTGTCTCGATTCGATGGGACGCTTAGACCAACGTTTGTTGAATCCTATGAGTGTGACGATAGCGGTAATGTGACTCGTCGTGAAACCGATTCAAACGGTGATGGGTCTGCCGATCGCATCGTAGCCTTTCAGTACGATTCATCCAATAGGTTGATCTTGACGGAAGCTGACAACAATGCAGACGGATCTGTAGATCAAATTGATACCCGGACTTACCAGGCCGTAGGCTGGTGGGCCTACGAAACGCTGGTAGATATGGTGGCGATCTGGGGCTCCTAGTCTTCTGAGATCACAACACCTGTGCCATAGGCAAGCAATTCCGCCGCCCCGCCTAAAACCACCGAGGTACTGAAGCGCGCACCCACCACTGCATTGGCACCCAACCGAGTTGCCTCTGCTTCCATTCTATCGAGAGCCTGTTCACGAGCTTCGGCCATCAACTTGGTGTATTCAGAAATTTCGCCACCCACCAGCGTACGTATCACTGCCATGATGTCCTTACCAACATGTCTTGCCCTGATGGTGTTACCGCGGACAAGACCGATTGTTTTCTGGATTTCTTTGCCCTTAATAGTTTCTGCGGTCGTTATGATCATCTATCGATCTCCTTATACGGATCTGTTTTGTAAGCTGTAAGACGCTCAATGAGCGCCATTCCGAAAACGATTAGTCCTCCAATAATGAGTGCTGCCAGTGCAATCTTGCCGATAAGATCTTCCTCGGGATTTAGGAAGAAGTTAGTAAACCCATAGGCGACGAGCAACAGGTATCCAACGATCACCAGGATCAGACCAGCATTACGCGCAAATCCGCTAAATGGAAGTCGCCAAAAGTTTTCCATCGCGATGTCCTGCGGTTCCCGAAAACTTAATGAATTGAGTTTATCCGAATGCTCGACCAGTGCATCGTATTCTGCGCGACACTCGGTACACCGACTAAGGTGTTGGTTAACGGTATTGGCTTCTTCAGGATTCAACTCGTTGTCTATCAATCCGGAAAGCATCTCACGGTAGTGTTCACAGTCCATGGTTATTCTCCTCTAGTTGCCGGTAGGCGATTTGAAACGCCTTGCGTGCATGGTAGAGACGGCTCATTACGGTGCCCCTCGGAATCTGTAGAATGCGGCTAATGTCCTTGTAGGACTTGTCTTGCAGATGCTTGAATACCAATATCTCCCGAAACTCCGGTTTGAGACGACCTATTGCTGCCCAGACGACCTCTCGTTCGTGGTCGCTCTGGATTAATCCAAAGGGATCGGCATTAAAATCGACAAGATCATCGTCAGGTACCTGCGGCTTGCGAGACCGAAGGTAGTTCAAGCAGGTATTTCGCAAAATCGTATAAAACCAGGGGTAGAAGGCGCCCAGTTTTCTCAACCGTGGAATATTGGTGTAAGCCTTGGTGAACGACTCCTGGCACATGTCTTCAGCGATGGAGGAATCCCCCACAAATCCAAGCGCATGGAAGTAGGCTTCACGACGATACTGCTTAACAAGGAATTCGAATCCTCGTGGGTCACCTGATCGTAGGCAAAGGCGTATTGCGCTGGTTTCGTTCATTAATCAAAC
The DNA here is from genome assembly GCA_913045175.1 of uncultured Gammaproteobacteria bacterium. Taxonomy (GTDB): domain Bacteria; phylum Pseudomonadota; class Gammaproteobacteria; order Pseudomonadales; family Azotimanducaceae; genus UBA7455. Next base: position 2,357 of record CAJWQG010000087.1, read on the forward strand.
CACAGTTGGTCGATTAATGAACAACCAAAGGGAACTTTTATTCAAATATTTTGGGAAAGACAAACCTGGCATCCTGCATGAGCCCGCACCACCAAGCGTAGCATAGGTGCGGGCTACAGGATTAAGCAGACAGTTTCTGCTCCATTGGATGCGTCGGCTCAGGAACTCGCTGCACTGGTTTCCTCAATGGCACCGGCTCACTAGTTTGCATAGTGACCGGCTTCTTCCGACAAAGGAGTTCGATCCGATTTGCAAGGAAGATAGGTGCAGCAGCTGGTCCGAAGAACAGTCGGTAGGATGCCGCGACGAGTATCGCAGCAACCAGGGCTGCGACCTCGTCTGGAACATTCAGGTACTGCATGAATTCCGATTCCAGAACTTCCTCGATCAATACGAAGCCAATATAGAAGAGGGCAGCGATTGAGTTGAGTATTCCATCTTTCATTGTTTACTCCTCAGCTGGCTCAAGAAAGACGCCAAGGAATGTTGGGTGAACGTGGTATTGATCCGCCTGGATCACTACGTCTGTTCCAGTCCATTCCTCGTATCCATCGAGCGTTACCGTAATGTCATAGGTGCCTGCTCTTTCATACAGACCTTCCGCTACCAGCGTCTCGACCTTGTCGCCATCCTTGGTGCAGCCCTGGTAGACGATGGTCGTAAAGTCGCCTTCAGTTGCGACGACAGAGGCACAACTTAGACGCTCACCGCTGATGCGATACCGAACGTATTAAAAATGATCAACAGTCCTATTTGTCGACAATTGATCGCTTGAGTTCGCTTCGATCTTCAAATCCAACCAATCACTTCGCTTTAGCGACCCTCTATCGTATGGCAATGGATGAACAGACAGACCCTGGCTACAGATATTCGTTGGCAATTGCCTCGGCTCATAGCTATCAGCGGGGTATTGAACTAAATCCGTTTAACTATCGCGTTCGATTCTACTTTGCGGGGCTTTTGCAGGAAGAGCCGCGGGTAATGGAGGACGAGTTTATATACCAAACCCCGCTTGCTCTATTGCAGGAGAACGTCAGATTGGCGCCTGTCTTTATAGAGAATCAAATGGAACTGGCAGACTACCTCAAGAAAACCGGAAACGAAGAAGAGGCATATCGAGTGCTTATAGAGGATGCACTTCCCTGGGTTGATTTACGTCATGAAGGCTACAAGGACTATAGAATCGCGCTATACAAGAAAATATTTAGAGAGGCTGTAGAGCGAGCAGATCGTGAAAGCCTGGAGAGGCTTTTGCGCGTTATAAAGATCGTAAAGTAGCTGGTCGTTGTGATTAATGAGACAAGGGTGGCAGGATCTCAAGGATTCCTACGAAGGACTTATCAGCTTTTCGAATGCCCAGAAAGGCATCCCGGTAGCGAGAGTGGATGGGAAAGAATGCGTACTCAGAGAAACTCCCACCGTTTTTGTCAAGCCAGGCATCAAGGTTACCTTCCATATCTCGTTCTCTAAGGCCCGATTCCGATACGCCCTCTTTGACTAATTCGTCCAAGTGCTTGTCCAGGGGACGATAGGTTTGGCTATATGTCCAGGCCGGGATGTTGTCCTGGAAAAGGATGCGAAGAACATCTGCTTTTTCGATCGGATTGTCTGGTAGTTTTGAAATGACCTTTGCTGGAAGGCTATCCCCAAACTCCTTTGGATCAGGTGGCGGTAGGTTGTAGCGAGTAAATGTATCGCTGCTTGAGCTATAGAAGTGTTTCTCATAGTAGATGAAGAATGTGGGGCGTTCAGAATAGACGATATAGGCGCCAGCGATCAGACAGAGTCCCTGGAAAAGTCCGATCAACGTCAGGTCGAACTTGAGTCCAGGCTTGCCAGCTTTGAAAACTACCAGGGTCAGCATCGGACCTAGCACCAAATCGACCGCGATGATGATGCGCATCCCCTCCCAACCACCATCAATGTCAAAGAAAAAGTCTGGATACCAGACAAAGACGACGAGATAAGCCAGGAAAACAAAGATCACCAAGCTGATTAGTAGATGGTAAAACGCAGCAAGATAACGGGACATCAGTCAATCCAACAACATAGATAAATCAATCGCATGACAGTGTTTTGTCAACGCTCCAATTGAAATATAGTCAACTCCAGCATCCGCAATTTTAACCAAATCTTCGTCTGTTTCTATACCACCTGATGCTTCCAGCTTTATCGCCTGATTGGTTTTTTTTACCGCTGTCATGGTGTCTACAAGGGTGAAATTGTCGAGCATGATCCAATCAGGTTCGCTATCAAGTGCCATTCTGAACTGGTCAAGGTTCTCAACCTCAACTTCAAGCCTTGATGTCGGTGCTAACTTACGCGCCCGACGCACCGCTTCAGCGATTGAACCACTTGCAGTAATGTGGTTTTCCTTTATCAAAAAAGCGTCGAAAAGCCCGATACGGTGGTTGTGACCGCCACCGGTTTGCACTGCGTACTTTTGTGCCAGGCGTAGTCCTGGAATTGTTTTTCGGGTATCGAGTAACTTGACGTCAGTATGCGCAACAAGCTGGGTTAATCTGTGGGTCTCGGTGGCGGTGGCGGACAGTGTTTGTAAGAAATTCAGCGCGGTTCGCTCCGCAGTAAGCAGACTTCGTGTGGCACCCTGGACTGTGAACAGCTTTGTTCCTTGGTCTACAAGGTCACCCTCGTCGACTAACCAATCTATTTTTATTTCGGCGTCAACTAAGGAAAATACTTTGTCCACCCATGGCCTGCCGCAGATAACGGCGTTGTCTCTTGTGATGATGGTGGCGGAGGATTCGCTGGTCTCATCAATGAGTGCTGCAGTAATGTCGCCCGAACCTATATCTTCTTCCAGCGCGGTTTCGACTGTTGTGTCTAAGTTTGTAAAGTAATCCATGTAAATCCTTATTGAGATTTTTGTCTTAGCGTCAACGTATCTCCCTCATGGGCAAATTCAATCCGTCCCAGTGCGCTCATGCCCAGCAGTACGCCGGGTGCTGTCATGGATGGATTAATGCTGGCTCTTACATTGTAAAGATTAATTTCACCGATACTGAGCACGTCGATATTAGTCTCGAACACGGTAACTGAACCGTTGGCTGTCATGGCTGTCCCGCGCCGACCTATTCTAAGCTGTAAATCGTCAGCCAGTCCTGCCGGGACGACAACATCCGTTGCTCCTGTATCCAATAGAAATTCGACTGGTTGATGATTGATGGAACCAGCGGCAAGGTAGTGTCCTTGCCGGTTTTTTTTCAGCGTAACTTCTACAGCGTTTTGCAGGACATGGCTTTGCGGGTCTCGATTGGGATTATGTTGGTTTTTCTCCATGTTGCCGAAAAACAAAGTGAGGGCGAACATGCCTAGAATACAGGCGGCAAAGATCATTCCTGTGCCGGTTTTCTTTGTATTCATGTTCCGTCCGTAACTAATTGAGTTGTCAATTATACAGTGGTCCCAGCTTCGCCCGTGGACTATGATCAATCCGGTTTGTTGGGAGGTCCTTTGGAGATTAAAAACGGGATGTTGGTGGGCGCAACACAAGTGCCTTCCGAGAATAAGAATGAACGACCTGCGGATGAGATCAGTCTCATCATTATCCACGGCATTAGTTTGCCAGAGGGTCGTTTTGGTGGTCCGCATATTAGGGAACTATTCTGTAACACCCTTGATTGCGCGCAGCATCCGGAATTTGCCAGCCTAGAAGGTGCGCATGTTTCCAGCCACCTAGTGATCGACAGGGACGGAGGTGTTGAGCAATTTGTATCTTTTCAGGACCGAGCCTGGCATGCAGGTGAATCATCGTACCAAGGGCGTCGCAACTGCAATGATTTTTCTGTTGGAATTGAATTAGAAGGGACGGACAACACGCCCTATACCAATGTTCAATATGAAGTGTTGGCAGAAGTATGCAGGCTCCTAAGCGCAGTTTATGGTGCCCGGGATATCGTTGGACATAAGGACGTCTCACCTGGTCGAAAAACAGATCCTGGTGCTTCGTTCGATTGGGTTCGTTTAAGGGAGTTGATTTAGCGAACAAATCTGCCTGTTTGCCAGCTGACAGGGTAAAATAGGTTTGCTCATGTTTTTTGGTTAGCTTATGAAGTTTCTTTCCGTCATTTTTGTTGTTCTAGTCTATAGGAACTGGCTGGGAGGTAACCCTGTCCGCGATGTCATCTCGCCTGATAACTGGTTTGCGGCGGTACGAGACAATATTGCGGCTGGTAATCTCAGGTACCTCGTGGCGGCTGTCCTGCCCGCAATGCTATTGCTCTGGATTTCTCTGGTTATTGACGGCTGGTTGTTTGGCCTCCTGTATTGGGCACTGTGCATCGCGGTATTACTCTTTTCGATCGAGGTCATCGATCTGGATGTTCTAATTGATGATCAGAGGATTTGGCTTCGCAATCAGAGCGAACCGGATGACAGCTTTGTTAGCAAAGTAACCTATGCGGTTTTTAAGAGCATTGTTCCCGCAATGTTTTGGTTTCTGATATTGGGCCCGGCCGGCGCACTGTTTTATGCGCTGACCGACCGATATCAGGAGCAGCTTGGCGATGATGAAAACGGCTATTCATTTGTCGACCAGATTTTGTATTGGATGGAATGGATTCCGGCTCGCATTACAGGGTTGATCTTTGCGTTTTTAGGAGAGTTCCGTCGTGGGTTTACAGCGTTGGTAGATTCACTGGCGGATATAGAGAACTCTAATGCTTTGATGCTTAGTAACGTCCTCCGAAGTTCGATTGTAGTAGAGGGAGATGATGAAACGCACTTGCTTGAGCTTCATTGGTTACTCGAAAACACTGTTTGGGGCTGGGTAGCGATTGCTGCCGTTTTAACAATTATGGGATGGTGAGGTGATCACGAGATTCCTGTCTTTCTCCATTCTTTTTCTGGTTCTTACTTCAGCTCAAGCAAAGATACAGGTCATCGATGACACCGGAAGACAGGTCTCACTGGATGGTCCTGCACAGAGAATAGTATCGCTTGCTCCTCATCTGACAGAGTTGTTATTCAGTGTTGGCGTTGGCTCTCGAATCGTAGGTACCTCCCGCTTCTCGGATTTCCCCGCGGCAGCGCAGCTCATTCCGGTACTTGGAGATGCATTCGCGGTGAGCCTTGAATCGGTTGTTGCGCTAGAACCAGATCTGGTTGTTGCCTGGCATAGCGGTGGGGCCACTAACGTGATTGAAAAATTGCGTGCTCTTGGAATCCCGGTTTACGTCAATGAAGCAACTGACCTTAAGAGCATCGGTCAGTCCGTAAGGCGGCTTGGCGCGCTTGTTGGTGAGGATGCGCTTGGTGCGGAACTAGACCGCTCGTTTGTTAATCAACTGGAAGACCTACAAACTAAAAACAGTGGTGTAGCAAAAAGTGTGTTTTTCCAGATATCAGACCAGAGTCTATATACCGTTAATGATTCACATCTCATTGGTCAGGCGATGGCGATTTGTGGGCTAGAGAATATCTATGGTACCTCTGACATTCCTGTACCTATTGTTTCGAAAGAGAGTGTCCTGACTGCGGACCCGGACGTTATCGTTATCTCACAGCCTCTGGTTGGCAAAAAGTCGCCGTGGGTCGAAAAATGGTCCGAGATTGATGGCTTTGGTTCCAAGGTGAGATTAATTGATCCTGCTTTAATCTCGAGACCCAGCATGCGAATCTTAGAAGGCATAAGGGAGCTATGCCGGCTTGTTTCAGCTACGGTAAGCCCGACAGGAGAGCCATCATGAGTACTGAAACCTTTATCGATGAAGACCCCGTAGAAACAGAAGAATGGGTCCAGGCGATATTATCTATCCTCAAAACAGATGGTCCCGAGCGCGCGCAGTATCTGTTACAGCGATTGTCCGCCAAGTTAACCGAGACAGGGGGGCAGCTTCCTTACGCGATTAACACGCCTTACCGAAATACGATTCCAGTTAGCCAGGAAGCGAGAATGCCTGGTGATTTGTTTATGGAAAGAGGTATTCGTTCGCTTATTCGATGGAACGCGATGGCCATGGTGATGCGCGCGAATCTGAAGGATTCGACGTTGGGAGGTCACATTTCTACCTTTCAATCCAGCGCCACGCTTTACGATGTGGGTTTTAACTATTTTTTCCGTGGCAACGCTGACGATCAGCTGGGTGATCTGATTTACATTCAGGGTCACAGTGCGCCAGGTATATACGCCAGGTCTTTCCTTGAGGGTCGACTCACGGAAGATCGGCTGGATAAGTTTCGTCAGGAAATAGACGGTGACGGTCTGTCCTCGTACCCTCATCCGTGGTTGATGCCTGACTATTGGCAGTTTCCAACCGTTTCAATGGGCCTCGGGCCACTACAGGCCATATACCAGGCCCATATCATGAAATACCTGGGCTTTAGAGGATTGGCGGACCCGGGCGACAGAAAAGTGTGGTGCTTCACAGGCGATGGAGAGATGGATGAGCCTGAATCTCAGGGGGCAATTGCGCTGGCCGGCAGGGAGAAGTTAGACAACCTGATTTTCGTGGTGAACTGTAATCTGCAAAGGCTCGATGGTCCGGTTCGTGGGAATGGCAAGATCATCCAGGAACTGGAAGGCGTATTCCGTGGCGCGGGCTGGAATGTCATCAAGGTGGTGTGGGGTCGAATGTGGGATCAATTGTTTGAAAAAGACGCCCTGGGATTGATGCAGCAGAGGATGGACGAGGCTGTCGATGGCGACTACCAGAATTACAAGAGCCGCGACGGTGGTTATACCCGGGAGCATTTTTTTGGAAAGTACCCTGAGTTATTAAAAATGGTTGAGGATTTATCTGACGATGACATCTATCGGCTCAATCGTGGTGGCCATGACCCCTACAAGGTATACGCAGCGTATGCTGCAGCGACTTCTCACAAGGGGCAGCCTACAGTCATCCTGGCCAAAACTGTTAAGGGCTATGGGCTTGGTCCAGCGGGTGAAGCGCAGAACATTACCCACTCGGTCAAAAAACTGGACATTGAAGCATTGCGAGATTTTCGCGATCGATTCGATATCCCTTTACTGGATTCCGAGCTCGAGACGGTGCCATATTACCGGCCTCCTGAGGACAGCACTGAGATGCGATATCTTCGGGAACGCCGCGCAGCATTGGGTGGACCAATGCCAGCTCGCGTCCCGGACTTTGAGCCACTTGAAATTCCAGCACTTAGTGATTTCGAGAATGTAGTCAAGGGATCTAGCGATCGAGAGATTTCGACGACGATGGCATTTGTTCGCATATTAATGACCCTGGTTAAAGACAAGAACATTGGAGAACGCGTTGTTCCAATAGTGCCAGATGAAGCCCGTACGTTTGGTATGGAAGGGATGTTCCGGCAGTTAGGTATCTATTCTTCGGCTGGTCAGCTCTACGAACCCGCGGATGAAGGACAGATAATGTATTACCGGGAGGACCAGGATGGTCAGGTGATGGAAGAAGGAATTAATGAGGGGGGAGCTTTCGCTGCCTGGCTCGCGGCGGCGACATCCTACAGTAATCAGGGCGTACCTCTGGTTCCCTTTTACATTTTCTATTCGATGTTTGGCTTTCAACGAGTGGGAGACTTGTGTTGGGCGGCCGGGGATCTTCAGGCTCGAGGATTTCTCCTGGGTGGAACCGCAGGTCGTACTACGCTAAACGGAGAGGGTTTGCAGCATCAGGATGGACATAGCCATGTGTTGGCATCCACAGTACCCAATTGTGTTTCCTATGATCCTACGTACTCTTATGAATTGGCGGTCATTGTTCAGCACGGCCTCGACGTCATGTTCGTACAAAAGAGACCGTGTTATTTTTACATTACGGTAATGAATGAGAATTACCGGCATCCGGAAATGCCCAAGGGAGTGGAAGAGGGCATTATCAAAGGAATGTACCTGCTTCAGAAAAACTCAAAGAAGAACTCACCTTTGGTTGTTCAGTTGCTCGGATCGGGTACTATTTTGAGAGAAGTACTCGCAGCCGCTGAGCTGTTGCAGGAGTTTGGCGTTTATGCGGACGTTTGGAGCGTGACGAGCTTCAATGAGTTGAATCGCGAAGGTAACGCTGTCGCTCGTTGGAATATGTTGCATCCCGAGAAGAAACCAAGACTCAGCTATGTAGAGAGTTGCCTCGGAAAGACCAAGGGCCCCGTTGTGGCAGCTACTGATTACATGAAAAGCTACGCAGACCAGATTAGAGAGCAGGTTGGGCGGCGCTATACCGTTTTAGGGACTGATGGCTTTGGACGCAGCGACACACGAGAACACTTACGTCATTTTTTTGAGGTTGACAGGCATTTTGTTGCGGTCGCGGTCCTGAGCGGGCTTGTCGCGGACAACATGATTGATGTGACTGTCGTAAAAGAGGCGATATCAAAATTTGGAATAGATCCGGAAAAACCGGATCCATCGACGGTGTAGCGTTGTGACAGAACAGGTGTTAGTCCCTGATGTAGGTGAAGCCCAGGATGTCGAAATTATCGAGATTCTGGTTTCCGTAGGTGAAACGATAGAGAAAGATACTTCACTTATAGTGCTTGAGTCAGACAAGGCGAGCATGGAAATTCCGTCGCCTGGCGCAGGCAAGGTTGTCAGCATCAACGTAGCCGTCGGCGACACAGTCGACGAAGGCCACCTCATCCTTGAACTGGAGGCCGTAGAGCCCTCAGCGGTAGTTGATAAAGAGCCCTCAGCGGAAGTTAATGAAGAGCCCTCAGCGGCAGTTGATAAAGAGCCCTCAGCGGAAGTTAATAAAGAGCCCTCAGCGGAAGTTAATAAAGAGCCCTCAGCGGAAGTTAATAAAGA
>CAJWQG010000088.1 GCA_913045175.1 uncultured Gammaproteobacteria bacterium
CTTTCGATGACCGCATCAATCCGGGCGAACGGCACGATCACGACACCATTGTCGTCGCTGACCAGCACATCGCCGCTGCTGATCGTCACACCACCCACCTGTACTGGCTCGCCAACAGAGCCTGGACCTTTGGAAGACGGTGAATTGGGTGAGAGCCCGGTGCAGAAAATCGGCAACCCTACCGGAATAAGACCTTCGATATCTCTGACCAGTCCATCAGTGACAAATCCGGAGGCTCCGGCGTTGCGCAGCATGCCCATCATTCTGTCGCCAACGACGGCACACTGGCGCCAGTTTCCGCTCGCACTGACTACAATGTCACCCGATGCTACCTCGGTGATAGCCGCAAGTACTGCCATATTATCGGCAGGCCCTGCATCGCAGGTCAGCACCGGGCCGCACATATTCGAAGGCAGCACACCTGGCGCGACGGATTTTATTTCTGGCGCCATCGCGCCGGTGCCGTCCATTGCATCCGCCAAAAATCCGGTAGGGTGACCCGATAGCGCTTTAATCTGTGCTTCGGTTGGACGGGGACGGTTCTCACGAATAGTCATCAGTGGTGGCTCTTCAATAATCGATGTTTTCCTTCACGGTAATGCGAGTGTTTGAATCTAATCTCTCCTAGAAACCAAAAAACTACACAAGGTAACTTTTTGGTTTTTTGGCGCGCTGGGAGGGATTCGAACCCCCGACCGCCTGGTTCGTAGCCAGGAACTCTATCCAGCTGAGCTACCAGCGCAAGGTGGCGTATTATACTTCCTCCTTGCATGATATCCACTTCGGTGGAACACTGCGCTTTTAGTGCCCATGTGGGTTTGAAAATGCTGCTATTTGTTACTGGTGCCAGAGGGTCGGGCAAGACCGCTGTTATTCCTGGATTGACCAAAAAATTTCCAGAGTACTCTTTACACGACTTTGACGAGCGTGGTACACGCGATGATTCCAGTCCACGGGAGAGGCAGGAGCAAACCGAATACTGGATCAATAAGAGTATCGAGAATCAGCGCCTGGGCCAGGATACGATTATTTGCGGTGACTCGGTCTTTGGTGAAATACTCGCGTGCCCATCGATCAGCCAGATCGAAGGCCTGGCTGTCTGTTTGCTCGACTGCTCGGATGTTGAACGGATCGATAGAGTTCTTGAGTTTGGCGGAAAACCCACAATGGAGATGCTCGGGTGGTCTGCCTGGCTTCGGGTTCATTCAGTCGATCCCGAGTGGTATCCCCAGGTCATCACCAAGCAGGGCTACAGCCTGATGCAGTGGGATAACTGGCAGGGATGGCAGCGGGGAGATAAACGCTGGCAGGTGACCATAATTGATACTTCAGGTAAGAAAATTGACCAGATCGTTGGTGCGGTTACTAGGTGGGTATCCGGAGTCCAGGCTTCCACTAATCTGGTGCTTCCGGTAGATCAGCGAGACGAGGATGATCTTCTGGTGGAAGATCGAAACTGACTCGCTCTCCGGTGTTCGGGCAGTCAAATGAAAGTGAAATAGCGGCTAGCATTAGTTCAGGGTAACGACCAGTTCCGTATTGTTTATCGCCAATGACCGGTGTTCCAAGTATTGCCATATGACGTCTGATCTGGTGTTTACGACCGGTATCTATCTGTATTTCGATCAAAGTATTGCCCAATTTACTTTCGATTGGCGTGACCCTTGAAATGGCCTCTTTGACGTCTAAGGGGGTTTCAGTTACCACGGGTGAAATGATCTCACCCTCGACGAGGGCTTTGTATTTTTTCTGTACGGTTCGCTGCTGGAACTGCTTTGACAAATTCGCTGCTGCATTTTTGCTATGTGCCAGAACCATAATTCCCTTTGCGAATTTATCCAGGCGGTGTACCAGGAAGACTGGTCGATCGAATAATTTCTCGACGACTCGATTGATGGCGCAGTGATCACCGTATCGCGTGCCGGACGACATTAGTCCGGTCGGTTTATTCCATACGCTGTAGGTTTTTTGATCTGTGATAAGAGCCGGTTCAGGAGGAGAAAACCCGAGAATTTTTTCACTGTAATAGATGCTGACTTCATCACCCGGTAGTAAACGTGATTTGGCGCGGCGCAGTCGGATAGTTTTTTTTCTTTTGGTGGTCCACACCGCGCCGAGCGTCATTGCGCGCTTGACCTTTGATTTCGATAGCTGAGTCGCCTCTGCAATCAGATCAACGGCTGCATTTGGGGTAGTGCAGCTGATCTTCTGTTCGACTGTTTCCATGCGTGATAACCCTACAAGACATGCTTGTGTCCTACAAATGGTGTAACTGGCCTAGGCAAACTCCCGGGATCATGTAACACTTCGCGTTTTCAAAATTGGAGTTACCCATGACAGCAATGGACACCGGCACCGATACTATTCTGTGTGACATTGAGGACCAAATCGCTACCGTTACACTGAATCGCCCAGAAGCCCGTAATGCCATGAGCCGAGAAATGATGAATCATATGGGAGACGTTTTTAGTTCGCTTGAAATGAACCGTGATGTTCGTTGCGTCATTCTCACCGGGGCAGGAAAGGGATTTTGTGCAGGCGGCGACGTAAAAGCGATGGCGAGCTCCGGGGACAATGCTGGAAGTGCAAGTTTTACCGTCGATGAATCGATCCATCGCCAGCGTGACGAGCAACGTACGTCGGTCGGTAAGCTGTTTAAAATGCCTAAGCCCACGATTGCTGCGCTTCCTGGTGCGGCAGCTGGTGCGGGTATGGCCTTCGCCCTCTCGTGCGATTTCAGGATCATGGCGAGCAATGCCATTATGACCACGGCTTTTGCCAAGGTGGGCTTTTCTGGCGACTACGGTGGCACTTATTTCCTGACGCACCTTGTCGGCGCAGCTAAGGCGCGTGAGCTATATATGTTGTCAGAGCGAATCACCGCGCAAGAGGCTCTGGAATTGGGCTTAACGACATACGTTTGCGAACCGGAAGAACTTCAGGATAAAGCTCGTGAACTGGCTTTGCGTCTGGCCAATGGCCCCACCGTGGCATATCGCTACATGAAGGAGAATCTGAACCGCGCCATTTCCGGAGATATCGATGATTGTCTCGATCTTGAAGTTACACATCACATCCATACCGGGAAGACAGAGGATCACAAAGAAGCCGCCCAGGCGTTTGTCGATAAGCGAGATCCGGTATTCAAGGGTCGATAGCAGTTTAGGATGTCTATTGCCTACCTAAACGGTAGCTGGCAGCCGCTAGAGGAAGCGCGGGTATCGGTGCTCGATCGCGGTTTCATGTTTGGCGACGGCGTTTATGAGGTGATACCTGTATATCAGGGTAAACCCTTCGCCGAAGATGAGCACCTAGCTCGCCTGGCGACGAGCCTGAAAGAACTGCATATCATGATGCCAAGATCGGAGGACGACTGGCAGGAGCTATTTAGAGAAGCGATAGATCGAGGAGATGAAGACGAGGCGATACTTTATGTCCAGGTGACACGAGGTGTCGCGGAGTCGCGTTCGCATATATACGAAGATAGTGAACCCACGGTGTTGATTACCCTGTCTCCCAGGGTGACGCCTGGTTTGGACCACAAGCTGAGTGTTGTGACCAAGGAAGACTTCAGGTGGGCACGAGGGCATATCAAAGTCATTAGTCTTGCGGCTAATAGCCTGGCGAAGAACGAAGCGATTGCCGAAGGTTATGATGACGCGATCCTGGTGCGTGATGGTAAGGTCACTGAAGCCTCTTCATCAAATGTATTTATCGTCAAGGATAGTGTGATTGTTACGCCAATTGCCGATAATCATTTGCTCCATGGCATCACCCGGGCACAGGTTATCGCGTTAGCGAAACAGCATGATCTCCCATTTGAAGAACGGGATATCTCGGAGGATGAGCTACTTGCTGCTGACGAGGTGTGGGTTACCGCCACCAGCATTGAAGTCTGGCCTGTGCACAAGGTGAATAATCAGTGGATTGGCAATGGTGAAGTGGGTCTTGTCTATCAGAAGGTGTATAACCTGTTTCAGGAGTTAAAATGTCAATCCAACTAGTTTTTTGCTGCGTAATCAATATTTTGAGGAAGCTATGAGTCGAGAAGGAAATCTGGAAGCGCCCACGAGGCATCCGGTTGAATGGCAGAGCGAGGAATACTGGAATAAGGAAGACCTCTTTTCGGAGTTGGAACGAGTCTACGATATTTGTCATGGTTGTCGTCGTTGTGTCAGTTTGTGTGACTCCTTCCCGACGTTGTTCGATTTGGTCGATGAATCAGAGACCATGGAGGTGGACGGTATCGCCAAGGAGGACTACTACGATGTAGTGGATCAGTGTTACCTGTGCGACCTTTGTTTTATGACCAAATGTCCTTACGTGCCGCCCCATGAGTGGAACGTAGATTTCCCCCACCTGATGCTCAGGGCAAAAGCGCAACGCTTCAAGAACGAATCAGCCTCGTTGCGTGATCGTGTGCTCACCAGTACCGATGCAGTTGGCAAACTGGCGACCATTCCTGTGGTAGACGTGACGGTTAATGCCATGAATAAAAATGGCTTGTTCCGCAATGCGCTGGAGGGGACGCTCGGTGTACATCGTGAGGCGCCGGTACCCACTTATCATTCAAAAACGTTACGCAAACAATTCCGAAATAGTGAAATCACTCCAAAGGCCGTAGGCGAAACAACAGGGAAGGTAGCTTTTTACGCGACTTGTTATGGAAACTACAACACGCCTCACCTGGGGGAGGATTTCGTTAAGGTATTCGAACATAACGGTATCCAATTCGATCTTGTGACCAAGGAAGCCTGTTGCGGTATGCCGAAGCTGGAGTTGGGTGACCTCGAATCAGTCAATAAGCTCAAAGAGAAGAATATTCCTGTTCTCGCGGCGATGGTTGACGAGGGCTATGACCTGACGGCACCCATTCCTTCCTGTGTACTCATGTACAAACAGGAATTGCCGCTACTCTACCCTGATGATGAAGACGTTCGGAAGGTACAGGCCGCTTTCTACGATCCTTTTGAGTATCTGTTCCTGCGTCACCGGGACGGTGAGTTTAATACTGAGTTTCCTAACTCCCTTGGGGACATCAGCTACCAGGTAGCCTGTCACCTCCGTGTACAGAACATCGGTATTAAAACGAGGGATGTATTATCGTTGGTTCCTGACACCGAGGTGCATGCCATTGAGCGATGTTCAGGTCATGATGGTACCTACGCCGTAAAAAAGGAAACCCGTGAGAAGTCGTTGAAGATTGCGCGGCCAGTGGTACGACAGGTGAACGAAAAAGACGCAGATCACTTTGCCAGTGACTGCCCAATGGCAGCGACGCACATCGCTAATCTATCGGATTCAGTTGACCAACCTGATCACCCAATGTCTCTGTTGCGCAAGGCGTACGGGATCTAATAGGAACATTTAGCTATGTTAACGCGATCGGATTTATGGAGCCTGGAAGAGTACGCAGAACGACGAGAGGCGTTTCGGGTGGAAGTACTGGAACACAAAAAAGCGAGACGAATTCTGCTCGGTGATCATATCCTCTTGATGTTTGAGGACGAGACCACTATCAAATATCAGATACAGGAAATGCTTCGAATTGAGAAAGTTTTTGAAGCAGCCGGTATTGAGGATGAACTCGATGCCTATAACCCTTTGATTCCCGACGGTGATAACTGGAAATGCAGTCTGCTGATTCAGTACGAGGATGTGGATGAGCGAAGGGAGCGCCTGTCGGCGTTGGTGGGGATTGAGGATAAGATCTGGCTTCAGGTAGGCAGCGAGTCACGAATCTATCCTATCGCCGATGAAGATATGGACCGAAGTCGGGAAGAAAAAACCTCTTCTGTTCACTTTCTGCGCTATCAACTGAATCCTGATCAGGTAACGGCACTACGTAACGGCGCATCAATCACCGCAGGGGTGGAACACGACGCATATCCCGTTGACGATATTGTGGTAGGTGAGGACGTGCGGCTGGCGCTGCTGGGTGACCTGAATTGAATCGGGTCTTCTGACGCCCCTTTTATGCTCACTGTCCTGCGTCACACTATTGCTCAAAATCGCTGGTGGGACGCCATTTTTGTGCTCTATGTCACTGCGTTTTGCGTCGATCTCATTTTTCTGCAGCATGGGCGTATTGGATCGGAGTCAGGGGTCTCGGTCCGGCAGATTATTTTTCTATTGTTGATGCTCACGGCGGTCTTTAATTGTTTTCAGTTGCGAAGGGTTCCGTTAACGACGACTGTTGGGCTGGTAATCCTGGGTGCGCTGATCCCGGGTATATGGGGGACCCTAGGTGTTTTAGGCGGTAATGAGCTGCGTCATGTGATCAACGATGCCAATGGTCATGTTTTCTATCTGCTGGCCTTTGCCATACTGCTGGGTTATCGGCCGGACTTTACCAGCAAGGTGCTTCTGGAGTTTGCCATGCTGTTAGTGGCAGTGCTCTGTGCGGTGTCGCTTATTGGTTACTTATATGCGCTGATTGGTGTGGACCAGGCTAACCAGATCGAAAAGTTTCTGCGTGAAGGTGACTACGGTTTCTTCAATGTCTTCGTGGATGGCCGGCCGTACCGTATCTTCCTGAGTAGCTATCTGTTTATCCCCATACTTGTTTGCTTCTCTGTGCAACGGTTGATAGGTCATTGGCGGGCTGGTAGTGGGTTCGAAGTCAGGGCAATGGTCTATCTTTCACTCGGACTGGGGGTTTTGGTCGTCTCCCAGACGCGATCTCTGTGGCTTGGCTTAGTCATAGGTCTGGGTGTGACGATGTTATTTGTCGTTCATCGCACATCACCAAGGCTGCTTGTTGGTGCGGCAGTGATCGCCTTGCTTGGCGCCGGTTTGCTGTTTTTTTCCGCGCCGCAGATGCTGAGGTTTGGGGACTTGGACGGCAATGTAAGTATGCGACTTGGGCAGGTCTCGATCTTGCTAGATCTCTATATGCAGCGACCCTGGTTCGGTTGGGGGTTCGGTACGATAGTAGATATTTCTTCAATCATTGATCGACCTCCGTCCTTCTCTCACGAGATGGACCTGATTGATCTTTTGCGGAAGATTGGCCTTCTGGGCGTTCTATTGTACGTCGTGGCTTTTGTGTTATTACTGCGTGCTGCCTGGCGACAATATCGAGTTGATAATTTTTCCGATGAAGTTGGAATGCTGCTTGCCACCCTCGCAGTAGTGTTTACCGTGGGCTTTTTCAATCCTTATGCGACAGCTTCTATCGGGATCGGCGCCATCGTGCTGGCGTTAGTCACGGTCGAATTCAGGAATCTGACTTTATTGTCCCCAGACGCTCCTGACTATAGTCGGCGCTAACGGTGTCGCACCACTCCTGATTCTCCAGATACCAGCGTACTGTCTTCTCCAGGCCGGTCTCGAAAGTTTCTTCAGGTTTCCAGCCAAGCTCGTTCTCGATTTTGCTTGCATCGATAGCGTAGCGAAAGTCGTGCCCGGGACGGTCGGTGACGAAAGTAATCAGGCTGGTGTATGGCTCATTTTGAGCTGGTACAAGTTTCTGTAGGGTTTCACAGATGGCGGTTATAACTTCCAGGGCCGTTTTCTCGCAATTACCGCCGATATTATAAGTTTCGCCGGTTTTGCCGGCTGTTGCGACGAGGTATAGCGCACGCACATGGTCGTTTACATGCAGCCAATCCCGTACCGCGTTACCTTTGCCGTAAACTGGTAACGCCTTGTTATGTAGGGCATTTACAATCATCAGAGGGATGACTTTTTCGGGGAACTGGTGGCTGCCGTAGTTGTTGGAGCAGTTGGTAATCACCACAGGGAGACCGTAGGTTGCGTGCCAGGCCCTTGCCAGGTGATCCGATGAGGCCTTACTCGCGGAATAGGGCGAATTTGGATCATAGGGCGTCGTTTCGGTGAAGTAGCCCGTTTCTCCAAGCTCACCGTAGACCTCATCCGAGGATACGTGGTGAAAGAGAAACTGGTCGTTCGGGTTCTTCTGCCAGTAGGCGAGAGCGGCCTGTAGCAGGGTAAACGTGCCAACGATGTTGGTCTGGATAAAGTCGCCGGGCCCATCCACAGACCTGTCCACGTGACTTTCGGCAGCCAGATGCATGATCTTGTCCGGCGCGAAGCGTTCTAAGGTTTCTGTTATTACTTTGGCATCGCAGATATCTGCATGGACAAATTCGTACCGCGGACTATCACTTACCGAATCCAGGGACACCAGATTCCCCGCATAGGTCAGTTTGTCTATATTAAGAACTTCGTGATCAGTTTCATTGATCAGGTAACGCACCAGGGCTGAACCGATAAAACCGGCACCGCCAGTCACGATGATTTTCATTTCGGTTCCTTTAGAAAATTTTCCTCAAAGACGAGTGCCTCGTTTAAGGAGGGTGCTTCTGTATCCTTCTGTGATAGCAATGGGTCTCCGACAAAAGGCCAGTCGATGCCAATTTTCGGATCATCCCAACGAATCCCATATTCGTCTCCCGGCGTGTAGAAGTCAGTACATTTGTACTGGAACTCGGCGGTCTCTGTTAACACCACGAACCCGTGCGCGAAACCTGGCGGGACCCAGAACATCTCTTTGTTCTCGTCGTTGAGAATACATGCGGTCCATTCACCGAAGGTTGCTGAACCTTGGCGTATGTCCACCGCGACATCGAACACCTCACCCTGAATGACTCTGACTAGTTTTCCCTGAGGATTCTGTAGCTGATAGTGTAGACCGCGCAGAGTGTTCTTGGCCGATTTGCTGTGGTTATCCTGAACAAAGGTTACTTCTGGTAGCCATGTTGCTCGGAAGGTCTCCATAAAGAAGCCTCGTTCATCCGAAAATACATCCGGTCGGAAGCGTTGTACTCCGGGTATGTTGGTATCAATTATTTCCAATTATCTGTGTCCATCCTGCTCTATGACCTGCAGCAGATACTGCCCGTAACCACTCTTGATTAATGGCTCTGCAAGTTGCTTTAACTGTGATGCGTCTATATACCTCATCTGATAGGCGACTTCCTCGGGGCAGGCGATCTTTAGCCCCTGCCTTTGTTCTACGATGCGAACGAAACTGGCGGCATCCAGCAGGTGTTCATGTTGTCCAGTATCCAGCCAGGCCGTACCGCGTGACAAAATCTCAACCTGCAACTTACCCGCATCAAGATACTGGATGTTGACGTCAGTTATTTCTAGTTCACCCCTTTTCGATGGTGTTAACGATTTGGCGATATCAACTACATCATTGTCGTAGAAGTAGAGACCCGTTACCGCGTAGTGTGATTTTGGATTGGATGGTTTTTCTTCTATGGAGATTGCGTTGCCATCGTCATCAAAGTCCACAACGCCATAATCCTGGGGATTGCTGACATAGTATCCGAACACTGTTGCGCCTCTTTCCTGCGCGGCTACCTGTTGCAGTTTGTTGGGCATATCATCCGCGTAGAAAATGTTGTCTCCCAATATCAGGCAGACACTATCATCACCTATGAAGGAATCGCCGATGATGAATGCCTGCGCCAGCCCATCGGGCGATGGTTGTTCCGCGTAACTGATGGAAATGCCCCATTGTTCACCGGAACCCAGGAGATCCCTGAACGCGGGGAGATCCCTGGGAGTACTGATTATCAGAATCTCCGTGATGCCCGCCTGCATTAGGGTCGACAGCGGATAGTAGATCATCGGTTTGTCATAGACAGGCAGGAGCTGCTTGCTGACTGACATCGTCAGTGGATGCAGCCGGGTTCCCGATCCGCCGGCGAGAATAATACCTTTACGAGTCAATACATTGGCCAAAGGTGAATGAAGGCGAATTATACAGTCTCATCTGCTTTGCGGGTATGTTGCAGAAGCTGCTGTAACAACTGAAATAAATTGCTGGCAAACCAGTAAAGCACTAGCGCTGCCGGAAAAGAGTAAAAGAACACGAAAAACAGGATAGCCATGCCAAATAGACTGACGGTGGGGGTTTCTGATCGTTGTGATGCAAACCAGGTTGAGAGGATGGTTACGCCGGCCATTAGAAAAGGTAGAACGTTGAAATAGCCACCAAAGAAGGGAATATCTATGCCCAGCGGGAACAGGCGATCGGACAGGGATAAGTCGTTGATCCAGAGAAAAGAGGCATGGTGAAGCTCGCTCATTTCGCCGATCACGCCGATTTCCTCGGCGATGGGGATGAAGATATCGGGTCCGACCACGCCCATTTCGGGGGATTCCCACCGGGCGAGCATTTCGAAGCCTGGAAGGAAGGCCGCACCGGCATCCCCATCGTCGACGCCGCCATGCGCCAGTTGAAAGCCACCGGCTGGATGCACAACCGCCTGCGCATGGTCACAGCCATGTTCCTGACCAAGAACCTCTTCATCGACTGGCGGTTGGGCGTGGCCTGGTTCATGCAGAATCTGGTGGACGGTTTTCTG
>CAJWQG010000089.1 GCA_913045175.1 uncultured Gammaproteobacteria bacterium
GGAACCCGCTCCAAGGACGTCTGCTTGGCACTGACTAAATCTCCGGAACCCGCTCCAAGGACGTCTGCTTGGCACTGACTAAATCTCCGGAACCCGCTCGAAGGACGTCTGCTTGGCACTGACTAAATCTCCGGAACCCGCTCGAAGGACGGCTGCTTGGCACTGACTAAATCTCCGGAACCTGCTCCAAGGACGGCTACTTGGCACTGACTAAATCGCCACTCCATGGACGGCTGTGTGTTACTGAAAAACAACGGTGCGATCACCGTTTAGCAGAATCCGATGCTCAGCCTGATAACGTACTGCTTTTGATAATACGATTCGCTCAATGTCGCGACCCACAGCAGCAAGTTGTTTGGCATCCATGCGATGGTCCACCCGCTCAATGCCCTGTTCAATAATTGGACCTTCGTCCAGATCTGATGTGACGTAGTGTGCTGTCGCCCCGATGAGTTTCACCCCCCTATCAAAAGCCTGTTGGTAAGGTCTGGCACCTTTGAAACCAGGTAGAAACGAGTGGTGTATGTTAATAATGCGACCAGGTAATAGGTCGCAGACATTTGGACCCAGAATCTGCATGTAACGAGCAAGCACAATAAAATCGATCTTACGTCGTTCTATCTCCGCGATGAGTTGTCGTTCCATCGCAGGTTTGTCATCTGCAGATATGTGTAGAAAATCGATATCTTCAGCAGCGGCAAGTGGATAGGTGTCGCGATGGTTGGAGACCACCAGCGGGATATTGATGGGTAATTCCTGGTTTCTGGTGCGATACAGCAGATCAATGAGGCAGTGGTCCTGTTTCGAAACCATTATCAGCACATTAGGTTTGTTGTCTGTTGACCACAGTTCCCAGGACATTTTGTTGTCAATTGCGATACTGGAGAAAGACTCAGAGAGCGTGCTGCGACTCTTGTCCTCGCCATTGAAGTGAACTCGCATGAAGAAAAGTCCGCTCGCAGGGTCACCAAACTGGTCACTGTCAATAATGTTGCAGCCTTCATCGAACAGCCAGTTTGCAACGGTGCGTACCAGGCCTGCCTTGTCGGGACAGGAAAAATTTAAGATGAACTCCAAAAACGGGCTCGCTGGGTTGATTAAGGGCGACGATTGTAAAGATTTGGCAATCTTAAATACAGTGGGAACCATTTAGGTGTTGTGTCCAGTATTCCTTAGGTAGCCCTCTTTAGTATCAGAATAGTCATTTAAACCACCTGAGTGCTGGTGCGAACTTAAATGTAAGAAGTTGTTAATTCGCGAGTTTTTCGCGTCTAGTTCTGTACAATAGAACCAGAGGTAAAGACCTAATATAAATAGAGGGGATGGAAACATGCTAAGAAAAATACTAGCTGGCGTGTTGTTTGCTGCCGCACCATTCGTGCAGGCACAGGATGTAATGGAAGAAATTGTAGTTTCTGCTCAGAAAAGAGAACAGACACTGCAGGAGGTGCCGGTTGCGGTTACGGTAGTCAGTTCTACCACAATGGATCGTGCCCAGATAAACGACATCATTGACCTGCAGTCTGTTGTACCGTCACTCCGGGTGACGCAGCTGCAAACTTCTGCAAATACCAACTTTTTGATTCGTGGGTTCGGAAATGGTGCCAACAATCCCGGCATCGAGCCATCGGTTGGGGTATTTATTGACGGCGTTTTTCGTTCTCGATCAGCCTCAGCTCTGGCTGATTTACCGAATCTTGAGCGAGTAGAGGTGCTGAGGGGGCCGCAAAGTACGTTATTCGGAAAGAATGCGTCAGCAGGGGTTATCAATGTGGTAACCAAGGTTGCTGATCCTGCAAAGATGGATGGCGCTTCTGGTTCAGTATCAGTTACGGCGGGTGATCTCAGCCAGATTCTTGTGAAGGGCGATATCATGGCGCCGCTATCAGACTCTATCGGTCTTGGCTTATCAGGTTACAGCCACCAGAGAGATGGCTACTTTAAGAATCTTGCCAATGGTTCTGATATCAATAATCGCTCCCGCTGGGGTGTGCGTGGCGAGCTGAGTTTTTATCCCAGCGATACCGTGACTATTCGGCTTCTGGCAGATCTCGACGAGATTGACGAGAAGTGTTGTGGCGTAGCGAATCTGGTTAGTGGACCGACGGCCCCAGCTCTCTTGGCAACGGGAGGGAATATTGTTCAAGAAGACTATTATGGTCGGGCACAGTATTTTGATTTCGACCCCACTAACAAGATTGAAAGTAGTGGTGTATCACTGCAAGTAGATATCGATTTGCCCAACGATATTGTGCTTACCTCGATAACTGCTTCTCGGACCCTGGATCGAGATGAAAATGTCGATGTGGACTTTACTAGCGCACCTCTGGTTTCGCAGAATTTTACGGCCGCTCAAATCGACACCTTTACTCAGGAGCTGCGTCTTAGCTACACGAGTGAGCGTGTTGATTTGATAGTCGGGGCGTTTTATTTTGATGAAGATGTATCGATGATTACCGACTTGGATTATGGAACAGGGTTCCGTCTGTACGGCGATCTCCTTTCTGGATTTGGCGTAACGTCAGTCGAGACGGCACTTGGCTTACCGGCTGGGACTTTGTTTGCATCAGGGCAGGGCGTAAGGGAAACTGCCAGTCAGGATGACCAAACCCTTTCTATTTTCGCCCAGGCTGATTTCCTTTTAACCGATAAACTCACGATTACACTGGGTGCGAACTATACGGATGTAGACAAGAACGGAGCCCTAAGCCAGGAGAACACCGACTTGTTCTCCGCTTTAGATTTTGAGCAGATTGGTTTTGCTTTGGTGTTTCAGGGGTTGACGATGTTGCCTCCGACCCCCCAAAACATAGGGCTGGCGCCACAGGCAGCAGCGGCGGCAGCCGCGATCAGCGTGACTCCATGTTCTGCAGCCGCACCACCGCCATTCTGCAATCAACTGCTGGGCTTTAGGGCGTTGCAGTTTTTGCCACCGTACCTTAATTATCCCAACTCAGTGGAATCAGGGCAGTCCTCCGCGTCAAAGACAACTTGGACCGCGCGTTTAGCGTATGATCTGACGAACAATGTCAATATCTATGGCAGCGCAAGCACTGGGTTTAAGGCGACGTCCTGGAATCTGAGTCGTGATTCGCGACCATTCGCAGCGGATATGGCGGCACTGGCCGCTGCGGGATTGCTCCCACCGAATATTACCGCTGGTACCCGCTTTGCTGCGCCTGAGGAGTCGAGAGTTCTGGAGGTCGGTTTGAAAGGTGCCTGGGGCGCCAACTACCTTAATATTGCTCTGTTTAGTCAGGACATCGACAACTTTCAGTCAAACGTGTTCACGGGTGCCGCTTTCAATTTTGCCAACGCTGGCAAGCAGTCAACGGATGGACTTGAGGTTGAAGGTCGTGTGATGGTTACCGACTCTTTAGAGCTCAACATCGCGGCGACATTTATGGATCCTATCTACGATTCATTTCTCCAGGGGGCGGGTGTCAACGGAATCGAGGATTTGTCAGGAACGAGACCGGCTGGAGTACACCAGCGTAGCGCGAGTATTGCGGCAACCTATTTCTTCGATCTGAGCGATAGTGTAGATGGTTTCTTTCGTGCTGATTTCCTAGCCGAGGATGCCGTAAGGGTGAATGAGAATGTTGCGGGTCAGGTGGCGACACGTAAAGTTAATACATTGAACGCTAGCTTGTCGCTTATGTTTAGTGAGCGATTTGAGGTCATGCTCTGGGGTCGGAATCTCAATGATGACAATTATTTGCAGAGCTCATTTCCGAGTGTGGCCCAGGCTGGTAGCTTCAGCGGTTATCCCAATCAGCCTCGCACTTACGGCATTACATTCCGTACGCACTTTGACTAGGTAAACTGATCTTCGGCAGCAGTCCAGCGAACTATCTTGGGCTGCTGTCTTTTAGATCTGTACCGAATACTAAATTCAGATCGCACCCTAAAATCAAACAGTCTGCTTAATCCCGCTGGTAGGTGACAACCAGTCGATTCATGCCAATAGCGTTAGGCTCGATCTGGGCAAGTAGTTCCCACATGTTGAGTCCGTCGGGTAAGTCAGGGCCCACGTCGAGCGCCAGAAGCCAGAAGAAGTAGTGGTGGGTGCCGTGTCCGTTCGGTGGCATCGGACCGCCATAACCTGTACTACCAAAATCATTGACGCCGGATGTGTATTGATTTATGCCCTCATCAAGTGAGGTGACATCTCCGGGAATGTTGTAGAGCACCCAGTGCACGTACCCATAGTTTCCGGGTGAGACTAAGGGCGCATCGGGGTCGTGACAGATTACCGCAAATGATTTTGTACCTTCCGGTGCATCGGTCCACGAGAGCGGCGGCGAAACATCGACGCCTTCACCTGTATGTAGTTGCGGAATACTGCCACCATTTGTGAATGCTGTACTTGTGAGCTGCATGGAAGATAGCGCGAATCCCATCGTTCTCTCCTTTAAAAAATCGGGAAAGCAATCGTCGCATGAATTAGCTCGGGGGTAAATTCTTTGCGGCTCGGATAACTGGGGGGCATAATCAGATATCTATCGTACGCTAATTCGTGATTCAAGTGGCTTTCTTTGACTACACAGACTCCCCCTACGTCATTCGGAACGATTTTGGCTTAAGGCACAGGGAATATTGGGAACATCTTGCGTCACCAGGTAGTTGGTGGACGGGAGAACAGCGTATTGCTATCGCGCAGGAATCCCGAAACGCTCGAAATTGTGATTTTTGTCGAGAGCGTAAGCAGGCGTTGTCTCCTTATACCATGAAGGGTACTCATGATCAGGCGGGCACCTTGAGTGAAGTTGCGGTCGACGCCGTTCATAGAGTAGTTACTGATCAGGATCGCATTACCCAAAGTTACGTGGATGACCTCGCACAAAACGGAGTTTCTGATGCAGCTTACGTAGAACTCGTTGGTGTAATCGTGGCCGTATTGAGTATCGATGAGTTCCATCGCGCCCTGGGATTGCCGCTGGAAGATCTTCCGAATGCCATCCCGGGAGAGCCTGATCGCTATCGACCTACGCAGGCCGTAAAAGATATTGGATTCGTACCTACGTTGCCGCGCGATGGTGCGACGGGCAACGAGGCAGATCTGTGGTCAAATGGTGGTACCGCAAACGTTCTAAGGGCCCTGACTTTGGTTCCTGATGCTTTACGGCATTGGCGCGCTCTGGCTCGAGTTCAGTATCTTTCTCTGGAAGGTATGGCGAACTTCGGTAAGGCTGCAGATCGTTCAATCAATAGAATGCAGATGGAACTGGTTGCCGGTCGGGTGTCAGCGATCAATCAATGCTTTTACTGAACCAGCGCCCATGCCCTGATGCTCCGTGTGAGCGCAAAGAATAATGAGGTCGAAGTCGATATCCAGGGCGTCAACGGTAATGAAGCTGCAGCCGGGTTAGGTGTCGAATACGGTTTGGAGCTGATGAAATTCGCCGAGAGTCTAGCTTTGGGTGATGAGCAGGCACTTGCTGCCGCGAGAGATAGATTACTCGAAGAAGCTGGTGAAGAGGTGCTTGTTGATGCAGCCGGCGTGGCCGCTAACTTTCAGAGGATGGTGCGCATTGCTGATTCTATAGGTATTCCCGTGGATGACGTATATGAGCAGAACAAGAAACAGGTGTGGGAGGAGCTTGGGATCGAGTCATTTGCTAGTGCTCAGAATTCCCTTTGATCCTCATTGTTCTAGTGATGTAGTCTGTTTATACAGTCCAGCCACGCGCGGCCTGCCGCTTAGGGTTATGGTATTGTTGTAGGCATGGATCCGATTAGTCAGGATGAAATTTCTCATGTATTTGATGAGGATCAGGTAGTCCTGCCTGATTTGTCTACCGTCGCGTGGGATCACCTGGACTATCTGGGTTGGGTGCACCCTTCTGGTCATCTCGCATATCTGGTTCTGGTGTCACCGGAATCGGGAAAGCTGACCGGGAGTGTATTGCGACGGCGACCAAGGATATCTAAGAGACCCAGGTACGAAATGTGTTCCTGGTGTCATCATGTACATCGTAACAACAGGACAGCGATGTTCACGCTATCGGTAAAGGGGACCGAGGGCAGGCACCTTATTGGCAAAGTCCTGTGCAAGGATCTGGATTGCAGTTTACGCATTCGAAACCTTGTCGAGCCCGCCTCCTATATGGACGAGACACTTTACGTTCAGGCCCGTATCTGGCGCATGCAGAAGTCGATGCATCGGTGGTTAAAAAGAGCAAATCGCTTATAAGGCATCTGCCATGAAATTGTTGCAAAAAGCTGACCGGATAGTCCGTCCTCAGGGCAGATTATTTTACGGTTGGTACATTGTTGGTGCTGCCGGTGGTTTGCAGGGAATGTCCATGCTTGTTTGGATGCAGTCCTATGGCGCGTATGTGGTGCTGCTCCAGGATGAATTTGGGTGGGGGAAAGCCTGGATCGCTGGCGCTTTTGCTTTGACCAGGGTTGAAAGTGGAATACTGGGTCCACTGCAAGGCTGGTTGACCGATCAGTACGGGCCGCGCGCGATCTTACGGATAGGTATCGTTCTCTTTGGCCTGGGATTCCTTTTGTTTAGTCAGGTACAAAGTCTCCTGACTTTCTATCTGACCTTTGCGTTAATCGCGCTAGGCGCAAGTCTTGGAGGTTTTGCTACCGTTATGGTGGCTATTGTCAGCTGGTTCGATAGGCATCGCTCGAAGGCAATTGCTGGTTCCCTGTTGGGGGGTTCCATTGGCAGTTTGTCGGTGCCGATAGTCTTTGCCTGTTTGGAAATGTATGGCTGGAGAACAACCGCGGTTATATCTGGCTTTTTTGTTCTGGTGGTCGGTTTGCCACTTGCACAGGTGGTAAGGCATAAACCTGAAATGCACGGCGAAGCCCCAGATGGCATTACCGAGCCACATGAGGAAGGAGAGAAGAAGAAAATAGTCAAGATAGTCGACTTCACAGCTCGGCAGGCTATGCGAACTCGCGCTTTCTGGTTGATATCAATTGGTCACGCCTGTTCGCTATTGACGGTATCGGCGGTGATGGTTCACCTGGTGCCTCATTTGACAGAGGGACTTGACTATTCTCTGAAGCAGGCGGGCTATATCGTCGCTCTGCTAGCGGGTAGTGTGCTGCTTGGGCAGTTGGGAGGTGGCTACCTGGGTGATAGGTTCAGCAAGCGGATGATATGTGCCACCTGTATGGTTTCGCATGCGATTGGCATTGTACTTGTCACCTTTGCCAGCTCTTTGGTGATGGTCGTCGCCTTTGCGTTGGTTTATGGCCTTAGTTGGGGTGCTCGCGGCCCGAATCTGGTTGGCATGCGAGCCGACTACTTTGGTACGACGTCTTACGGAACGATTATGGGTTTTTCATCCCTGGTCGCGATGTTTGGTATGTCCACGGGGCCAATTCTTGCGGGTTATCTGGCAGACGTTCAAGGGAACTATCAGATGGGTTTTACGATTTTGGCTACTGGTGCGTTTCTGGGATCATTTGCGTTTATTTTTGCTACGCCGCCAAGGCGTGCCATATTAGATGCATAGACGCTATTTTGTTGCGCGCTTTATTCTGCGACTATGACGACACTTAATATCATAGAGGGTGATTACACTTGAAACCTACTCAGTATCTGCAGCGAATGGGCATTGATGTATGGATTTCTCGCTCAGCCTCGCAATCACCACAATCACAATCACCACAATCAGAAGCGCCGGTTGAAGCGCCATTTTATTTTCTATTGTTTAACTATCAGTCAGTAGGTATCTGCTGCTCGATCGGCCCTGAAGAAGCAACAGCACCTTCTGACATAAGACGATTCTGTGATGATATCGCATTTGCTATTTCCCATCGCAGAGAGTTACCAACGGTGAATGAACTGCGCTGGCCCCAGACTGAAGGTGAAAGCACCCAGGATGTAGTTAGAGTGAACACGCAGGGGTTACCGGAAACCGTTATCGTTTTTGGTGAGAAATTTGCGAATTACTTATTCGATGTGGAAGATGTCTCCGGCGGGAGCGTTTATCGGGTAGGTGAGCAACGAATTTTCCTTGGCGATGATGTTTCTGACTATAGGGGGAGCCCCGGTGCAAAGAAGTCCCTTTGGATTAACCTGAATAAGGCAGAATTGATCGATGGCAATAGTCGCACTTGATCATGAGTTCAGACCGATGGAAGTTTCCGACCTGGATCGGGTACTGGTCAATGAGCGCAGAGGATACACTCACCAATGGAGCGAAGGGATATTTCGTGACTGCATACGTTCCAAATATGATTGCTGGGTACTTGAATACGTTAGCAGGGTCATTGGGCACGGTATTTTGTCGGTAGCGGCAGGTGAGGCTCATCTACTGAATGTCTGCATACATCCGGATCAGCAGGGAAATGGATTGGGGCGGCAATTGGTGGAGTTTATGATTGAGTGTGCCCGATTAAACAAAGCTCAGCGCGTATTTCTAGAGGTTCGGCCTTCGAACCTGGTAGCTTACAAACTGTACGAATCCATCGGTTTTAACGAGATAGGAATTCGTGAAAACTATTACCCGTCCTATGTCGGAAGAGAAGACGCTCTCGTATTGGGTAAAGAGCTTCTGTAGTTAAATTCCAAAAGTTAAAACCAAGAGTTGAACACCAAAGTTGAATATTGAAGAAGTCGACAAGCGTCGCACTTTTGCCATCATTTCACATCCGGATGCTGGTAAGACCACAATCACTGAAAAACTCTTGCTATACGGGAGAGCGATTCAGCTCGCGGGTACCGTCAAGGCACGTAAGTCTGATCGGCATGCAACCTCTGACTGGATGGAGATGGAAAAGCAACGTGGCATATCCGTAACCACTTCTGTGATGCAGTTCCCGTACCAGGGGCGAACGGTCAATCTGCTTGATACGCCGGGTCATGAAGACTTTTCTGAGGACACCTATCGTACCCTTACCGCAGTTGATTCTGTGTTGATGGTCATCGATGGATCCAAGGGTGTGGAAGACCGGACCATCAAGCTGATGGAAGTGTGCCGCCTAAGGAATACTCCTATTCTGACGTTTATCAATAAGCTCGACAGAGAGGTTCGCGATCCAATAGAAGTCCTCGATGAAATTGAGAACATACTAAATATAAAGTGCGCACCTGTTACCTGGCCTATCGGAATGGGTTCTCAGTTTAAAGGCATCTATCACCTGCGACGCGATGAGATTCATGTTTTTTCTCACGGCAAGGGGGAAACCATCGAAGATACAAACATCATTAAAGGACTCGAGAGTGAAGAGGCACTGGAACTTCTTGGAGACGAGCTTGAGGAATTCATTGATGAAATTGAACTTGTCCAGGGTGCGAGCCATGAGTTCGATCTACAAGAGTATGAAGAAGGCAGGTTGACACCAGTTTATTTTGGCACGGCGCTAAGAAACTTTGGCGTGATGGAAATGCTTGATGATTTTGTTGAATATGCTCCTTCTCCATTGCCTCGGGAAACCAACGCCGGTTCCGTTGAAGCGACCCAGGAAGAATTTTCAGGTTTTGTATTTAAGATTCAGGCAAACATGGATCCCAAACATCGAGATCGCATTGCTTTCGTACGCCTTTGTTCCGGCAAATTCAAACGCGGCATGAAGATGCGGCACGTGCGTTCGGGGAAAACCTTGAGCCTTCACAACCCGGTCCTGTTTTTGGCTCGCGACCGAGAACTGGCCGAGGAAGCCTGGGCTGGTGATATCATTGGGATTCCCAACCATGGCAACCTGCGCATCGGCGATACCCTGACCGAAGGCGAGGCGTTACAGTTCACTGGCATTCCGAGCTTCGCACCGGAGCTTCTTCAGAAAGTACGGCCGGACGACCCTTTGAAGGCGAAACACCTGGGGCGCGCACTAGTTCAGTTGGCGGAAGAGGGGGCTGCCCGTTCCCTGAAGACGTTCATTGGCGGTGATTGGGTTGTCGGTGTGGTTGGCGCGCTTCAATTTGAGGTGCTGGCCGAGCGGGTGCGTACCGAATACGACGTGGCCGTCCGGTTCGAACCTTCGGAGCTCTACACGGCGCGATGGGTCGAAGGCGATGACCATGCCACGGTCAAGAAGTTCTGCGACGAGAACCGAACCGCTTTAGCTGACGACCACGATGGTTCGCCTGTATTTTTGGCGCGCAATGCATGGCATCTGAACAAGACCGAGGAAGATTGGCCCGAATTAAGATTCATGAAAACCAAGGAACAGGAGATCGTCTAGTGGAAGTCGATTTCCCCAGACCACCCCAAAGTCCCACGCCCCGGTTAACCGATG
>CAJWQG010000090.1 GCA_913045175.1 uncultured Gammaproteobacteria bacterium
CGGCATGCCCATGCCATCTTCTCTGAATGCATTGTAGAACCCCACCGCAACAATTCGTGCGAAATTGTCAATGCTGGTTGTCGCCTGGAGCAACCTTATGCGGTAGTGTGACCGTCGGAGTCGGTGCGTATCTAGGTGCAGGGTGTACGATACTGCAGAATGTTGAAATTACAGACCTAACATTAGTGCCTGCCGGTGCAACTGTTGGATAGGATGTCTTTTGGAAGAGATGCAACAAAGAGAAACGTAAATAAGAGATTGGGAAGTCCTTATTGTTTCGAAGGACTAAACTATGGGGAAAGCTGGTGAGATTTTGGAAGCCTATAGTCGACTTGGAATTTGCTTAGTTGTTGATGAAGATCGTATATTGTGTGGAACAGTGACCAATAGTGACATCAGAAGAGCATTAATCGGGAAAAATTGAATGAATGCAAGATTTACGGAGTTGATGAACTGTAGCCCGATAGTTGCGAGTCAGCAACAACGAATGGTAAACCTATAGTCAGTGATGCTAATCGTGCTTATGTATTTGGTCGATCTTGATTACTATCACCCTTGGTGAAATAACATTGTGAGTAATTCCGATGATCCATCTTGAACAGTTTGTCAGAAATACTTAAGGACCAGTTGATCGTCTTTCGAGGGTCATCAGAGAGTGGAGAGTAAAGGCGAGGAAGATCAAATTCAGGCTGAGTTATAACATAGTGCATTCCAGATTCTGCTAACGCCATGTTGGTTTGCGCATATGTACAAAAAAAATCCGCGATTACGACTCCCGTAGCTCTCATCTCGTTGCACGCAGTAGAGTACGCTGAAGAAATAGAAGCAGGGTCTCCAATCACTTCACAAATTCTCGCTACAGATAATGAGGTTCCAGGTACTTTTTCACAACGCCATACAAAGTAGGCGAGCCCGGTAGCTGTTTCAAAGCACCAGCAATCATACTTAAAAGAGGGATGCCGTATATAGCGCCAATTCATATACTTAGCTGTTCTTTCAATGGTGATCAGATAGATGTCCCGAGTATCGAGCCAGAACTGATCATAAATCTCATCAAAGCAGGTCACCCTTCTAGAGCTTAGAACATTACGGTCTGGAACTATTGAACATAGTTCAAGGTATGACTTTGTTGGTGGTCCACTAGATAGTAGTAATTCCTCGGCATCCGTTACGTTTAGCACGGTGTACAAGCGGGGCGTCTCAAACCAATGAGTCTTGCGCGATCGACCCATAAGGTTTGTGTAGTAAAGGCTCTGTCCACCAGCTAGTATTATGCTGTTTCGCTCTAGCAACTCCTGGAGCAACTGATACCCAAGTCCCCGCCCAATCAACTCGGGGTCAACATACCACTCGTGATTGCAACCTCCGACGAGTCTCTGGTTGTGAAGCAAAAATGGGGTCTTAGATACTAGAGCTACCCCTTTGACCTCATCGTTATCCACAAGCATGATTGGGCCCTTGTTATTGCCTTCACCAAATATTCTGTCCGTTTCAATAAATTGCCATTGGAAGTAGTTTTCCCGAACAGTTGGATAGTCACTTCTGACCACTTTATCAAAAAAGTGTTTGATCGCTTCTATATCCTGGATGCCAACGTTAGTGATCATCATTGTTCTGGATGGATTGATGGCTGAGAAAATCGATTGTAGTTAACGGGGCCATAACAAGATAGGAGGTACAACTTGATACTGTTGGAGAACAGTAAGTGAAATCAGAGCCAAGTTTGCATATCCGTAAGACACCGGTCCGAGTCTAAACAGATACAGCAATAGAGTATTTGTTTGGATCTTGGTTGCGCACAAGTCGTGCCACGCGGTAGTAAAGCCTATTTCTTGTAAAACATGATCTTTTCGGATTGGTCCCTAGACAATGACACCACAGAAGTGTTGCCCCAATGGTCCGCACACCCAACACCGATCTCTGAAACGTCTTCAATATCAATAGAATCGGGAGAAAAAGCGTAATGCCAAATTTTTTCGTCAAGAAAATTGTCGAAGTTATCGTGATAGTATATTTTCGCCGGCGATCGGATGGCAAGAAATGGTTGCGGACCAAATACCGAACCCTTGGTCAATCTAACTTCGATTCGTGGAAAGTCACCCTCGTCTAGAATGTAATTAACATCTAAGTTTGGCGGCTCAGGTGGCGTTTCAAAAAACGTCAAATAGCGATGGAATGCCTGACTCGCATTGTCAAAGTAATACTTTGTACCGGGAAAGTCAGAGGCAGACTGAAGGATCATTTCATTTACGTGTTCGACTTCTTTTCGCAAATCGCGGAAATCATGGCCGCAAAATCCGACAATCTGTGGCTGACCCGTTGTGGCTGCACTGTGGAATGCCTTTTGGATTTCAGCCTGTGTTATTGGAGCAATCCTGTTCATAACATTTAAGCAGCGTGCAATCCAACGGCGGCAGTCGCCAGATTTTCGATGATCATCAATGTGTGGATGATAAGGTTCCCATGAGGTTGGCGCCCCCTTCCAATTTCCAGATCGGCCCAGTCGAAAATCAGATTGCTGCTCAAGTTTGTCCCAATCATCAACCGACATATTTGTAAAGTCGAAGGGTACCCATTGTTCAAGAAACAAATGTGAGTCTGGTCGCTCTGCTTGAAAGCCAGCCCGAAACGCTGAGGGGAACCAATTACGGTCAATAATCCGTCGGCAAAATGTCTCGTAAAGGTGAGGTGACTGGCTATAAGAGGTTGCGCATCGATGCGCCTCTCGATATCGAGACATCGGGTGGAAGTGTAGATAAATGCCATCGTTATAGTCGTGTGTGGTACAGTAATCTACGTAATAATCAAAGATATTGTGGTAACCAATATCCCTTCTTCTCGGATTATCAACATAGTCGATATGATCGAGACAAAACCAGGAAAATACCCAAGATCGTCCCTCTGAGTCGGAATATTGTTCCCTGAATTCTGCTGTCGCAAGTTCTGTCAACATGTCATCGACTTCTTGCCAATTACTGTTGACGTTGCTTCTGTGGCTAGAAAGGAGGTTTTGCACAGCTTTCTCCTTCCCATGAAGATCTATGTCTCCGCGCTGTAATCGATTTATTAGATCAAGTGAAGGAGATTCAAGTAATTCAATACCAGTGATTTCTTGAACTCGCTCGATGCGAGCTATTGGATTCTCATAGAGAGGGCCTTCAGTATCGACACAATGAACAAAACTAACCGAAGTCATTGTGAGCAGTGTGATATCGAGTGTTGAGAGAGTGGTCGCTTACAGATCAAAATGATTTAGGCCAGTTATGTGGGTAAAGAAAAACCTTGTCCGGCTTGGATGTGGCAGTCAACGAAGGTATGGCTTTTATGAATATTTCGCAGCGCATCCATAATCCAAGCAACCGAAACTGATGGTAGTTGAGTATATTTATGGTTTGGCCACTTAGAATGCATATGAAAATAATTAGAAGTCCGTTGTCATCTTGAAGAATAGAGTTCTTATGAAAACGTATTATATCTTTCGTCAGTGTCCAATCAATCTCCAATTGCAAGATCTTGGCGTCGGTTGATTGGTGGCAGAAGGTTTATTTTGCTTAAAATCAGATAGTTTTGGAGATCACTCTCAGTGAAGATAATTGAACGCTATCCGCACCTTGCCTGGATGGCCTGCTTATCTCAAGATGTGCTGTTGAGCTACTGTAATACAAGGCAGTGCTATGGTTTGTTTCTCTCGAGTAGTTTCAAATGACGTTATTCAAGAAGCGCGATACCCCATTGGCGCCTGTAGGCTCTACCCCTCGACTTGACGACTCTCCGGGGGGCCAAGAGGCGCTGTACGGCTTGCCACAAGATGTGGTGTTTTGTACTCAGTGTGTGATCTCGAACCAGCGACCTAATTCGACTGTTGAGTTTGAGCATACTCGCGATAGCAGTAAGACCACTATTGTTCTCGATCATAAGGGAGTCTGTGATGCCTGCCGTACTGCAGCGACCAAGCGGTCAACAATAGACTGGCAGCAGAGGGAGGCTCAACTGCAGGAGTTATGTGACCGTTATCGCAAACATGGCGTGGGGTACGACTGTCTGGTACCCGGTTCTGGTGGCAAGGATAGCTTCTATGCTGCGCATATGCTGAAACATAAATACGGCATGAGTCCACTGACCGTGACCTGGGCGCCCCACCTGTATACCCAGTGGGGCTGGGAGAACTTTCAGGCCTGGATCCATGCAGGTTTTGACAATTACCTCATGACACCTAATGCGCGAGTTCATCGATTGATCACCCGCCTTGCGGTGGAAAACCTTTTTCATCCCTTTCAGCCATTCATGCTTGGGCAAAAAGGGTTGGCACCAAAAATGGCTACGTTATTCGATATTCCCTTGGTTTTTTACGGGGAGAATGAGGCGGAATACGGCAACCCTGTGCGGGATGCGAAATCAGCGGAGCGAGACTGGTCGTTCTTTACCCGAAAGGGTGACTCAAACGTGTTCCTGGGTGGCGTTTCAGTTGAGCAACTACAGTTAGACTTTGGTATCGAGAAAGTAGATCTCGCGCCATACCTGCCAGTTGACCCTGAGACAGCTACACAAAAGGGGATCCAAGTGCATTACCTTGGCTATTACCTGCCCTGGCATCCACAGGGTGCCTACTATTATGCCGTCGAAAATGGCGGTTTCAAAGCCTCACCTGAGCGAACACTGGGTACATATAGTAAGTACAACAGTATTGATGACAAGATGGATGATTTCCACTACTACACGACCTACGTAAAATTCGGCATTGGTCGTGCGACCTACGATGCGGCACAGGAAATTCGCAACGAGGAGATCACGCGTGAAGAGGGCGTAGCTCTCGTCAAAAAATACGACGGCGAATTCCCTGAGCGATTCGCTGACGAGGTTTTTCGATATCTCAGTATCCCGGATATGGAATATCCGGTTGCGAGCCAGAAATTTGAGCAAGCAATTATGGACCGGGACTATTTTGAAAGTATGGCGAACGCTTTCAGGTCGCCTCATCTTTGGCGTCGCGATGGTGAGCATTGGCGTTTGCGCCGAACCGTGTGGCAGGAGACGGAAGGTGCGTAATATTCGCCTGATCGCTCGTTTAGACGTGAAGGCGCCAAATCTCGTTAAAGGCATACAGTTCGAAGGCTTGCGTAAACTGGGCGATCCGAATGATTTCGCTCTTCGCTATTATCTAGAAGGTATAGACGAAATCTATTATGAGGATATCGTCGCCAGCCTCTATGAACGCAACAGCCTGTTGGACATCATAGAGAAAACCACCCGTGATGTCTTTGTGCCGGTCACTATTGGAGGTGGTTTGCGTAATGTAGATGATGTGGCCGCAGTGTTGCGCGCAGGTGCGGATAAAGTAGCGATCAATACCGCGGCAATTAAGAATCCGAACATCATAAGTGATATTGCACGTCGGTTTGGCAGTCAGTGCATGGTGTTATCTATTCAGGCTAAGCGGCAGGGGGATTCGTGGGAAGCTTACTTTGATAATGGCCGCGAGCGCAGTGGAGTTGATGTCGTGCGGTGGGCCGAACAGGGGCAGGTTCTAGGGGCAGGTGAGATCCTGTTGACTTCAGTGGACCAAGAAGGAACTGGCAACGGGTTTGATCTCACGCTATTGAAGGCAGTCAGCGATCAGGTGGATATTCCAGTTATCGCCAGCGGTGGCATGGGCTGTGCGCAGGATCTTGTCGAAGCAGTGCAGGCAGGCGGAGTCGATGCCGTTGCCATGGCGCATGTGCTGCATTACGGACTGTGCGAATTGGTGGATCTGCGTAAGACCTGCCGATTGCAGAAAATCCCCGTGCGTCATGACATGTGTCTAGGCAGTGAGTGTGCCATATGAATACCGTCACAGTGATTGATTACGGCATTGGTAACCTTCGCAATGTCGTGCGTGGCCTTGAACGCGCGGGCGCACAAGTGCAGACCAGTATGAATCCTGACGTGGTCCGCCAGGCTGACCGTCTGGTGCTGCCGGGTGTAGGCGCTTTTGCGGTTGGGATGGCTGAGCTATCATTACAGGGCCTTGATCACGCGGTGTCTGAGGCTGCACGAGCCGGCACACCATTATTGGGAATCTGCTTAGGAATGCAGATGTTGCTCGACCACAGCGAGGAAAACGGCATCCACAGCGGCTTGGGTATTCTGGCTGGTAACGTTAAGGCAATCCCTGGAGAAGGTGTCAATCGGGTGAGACGGCGCAAGATACCCCACATTGGCTGGAGCGCGTTGCAGTATCCGCCGCATCGAAGTCATTGGCGGGATAGTTGTCTTGCTGGGACTCAACGCGGCGCGTTCTGTTATTTTGTGCATTCCTATATGGTGGTGCCAGAAAATCCCACCCAAATCTTAGCGCAATGCAGGTACGAGGGATTGGCCGTGAATGCAGCTATCGCCCAAGACAACGTCACTGGGCTACAGTTTCATCCTGAGTGTAGCGGCCCCCACGGGCTCAAGATTCTTGAGCAGTTCATCAAGAATTGAACTGAAAATGCTTCCGTCCGATCAATCGGTTTTTGTCATCGCTGAGGCTGGCGTTAATCATAATGGAGATTCAGATCTTGCTATGCAGATGGTAGATGCCGCTGCGGAGGCCGGTGCGGATGCAATCAAGTTCCAGACATTCGATGCCAAGGCGCTGGTAACTTCGCGGACAAATAAAGCGCGCTACCAACAGGCCGCGACAGGTAGTGGTGAGTCGCAGCAACAGATGCTTGTTGGGCTCGAACTCGACAGAGAAACTCATTATCGACTCAAACGGCGTGCTGAAGAGCATGGCCTTCTGTTTATGTCGAGCGCGTTTGATTCACAAAGCCTTGCTTTCTTGGTTAACGATCTGGATCTCCCGCTGCTTAAGATCCCATCTGGCGAGATTACTAATGGCCCGTTTTTGCTGGAGCACGCCCAGACCAATCGGGATCTTATGCTATCAACTGGTATGTCCACACTGAACGAGGTCAAGACTGCTTTGTCAGTGCTGGCTTTTGGTCTTGTGGGTGTAGAATTTCCGAGCATCCCTGCTTTTGACGAGGTCTTTGCTAGTAAGGTAGGCCAGGACGCTTTGCGCGCGCGCGTGACTCTCTTGCACTGCACGACACAATACCCCGCCCCTTTTGCCAGCGTTAATCTTAAGGCGTTGGCCAGCATGCAGACGGCCGTTAACCTTAAAATAGGCTACTCGGATCATACTCCGGACTCAGTGGTAGCATGCGCTGTAGTAGCTTTGGGTGCTTGGGTAATCGAAAAACACTTTACGCTAGATAAGACCCTTCCGGGGCCCGATCATATGGCATCGCTCGAGTCTTCGGATTTTCGTCAAATGGTGGAGAGCATCCGTAGAGTTGAGCAGTCGCTAGGTACTGGTGAAAAGGTGCCCCATGATACGGAACAGGAAAACCGACCGGTTGTCTGCAAGAGGCTGATGGCGGCGCGTGCGATTAGCGAGGGTGAGTTGTTTTCGCCCCGGAAAACGTTGTGATAAAGCGCCCCGGGACTGGCCGCTCTCCTATGGAGTCCTGGGAAATTCTCGGGCACGCGTCCAAGAGGTCCTATGGGTCTGATGAGTTCTTGTGATTCCAAACCTACCGATTTCTGGCCATCGGTAGTGGTCGGAGCAGGTGGGCATGCAGCCGTAATCATTTCTAGTTTACAGCGGCTGGGTGTAGAAATTTTGGGCGCAACAAGTCAGGGCGATCAAAAAGAGTTGGAGATCCTTGGAGTGCCGGTAATTGGTAACGATGAGGAGATTAGCGCCTGGACACCGACAGATATCATGCTGGTTAATGGAATTGGTATGACAGCAGCGGGGCTATCAAATCGTCATAGATGTGCAGGAGAAATGCGGAAACTGGGTTTTCAGTTTCGCACGATTGTTGATCCCACAGCGGTGATCGCACCACAGGTGATATTGGCTGAGGGCGTGCAAATTTTGGCTGGCGCAATTGTTCAGCCCCGCACTAGTATCGGACGAGATAGTATTGTCAATACTGGCGCGCGGATAGATCATGATTGCGAGATCGAGATGGAATGTCATATTTGTCCAGGGGCAACTCTTACTGGTGGCGTTAAGGTTGGACGAGGATCGATGATTGGCGCAGGTGTGACTGTGATACCTGGTATAACGATTGGCGAAGGCTCTCTGATTGGAGCAGGGTCTGTAGTTTGTTCGGATGTGCCCCGCAGGTCACACGTTACCTAACAGCCCACGACAGCATCTTTTGAACAGGTAAGGTTAAGAGTATTTTTCTATGAGTGTAGATTGGGCTTCAACTTTGCTCGAAAATGATCAGACGATCCAGAAAGCAGCTGAATTGCTGACGGAAAATTCATTGCGAATCGTACTAGTGGTCGACCAAAAAAATCGACTGATCGGAACTATTACAGACGGCGACATTCGCCGGGCGCTAATGGCTGGGAGTGCGATGAACTCTCCGGCTACGTCTGTGATGCAGAAAAACCCCATTGCCGTCAATCAGGGGGAACCGCAACGGAAGGCATTGCAGATCATGCGCGAAAAGGATCTGCTGTGCCTGCCCGTGCTGGATCCTGCAGGTGTCGTCGTTGGCCTTAAGACAGTCCGCGGCCTATTGTTTAAAGAACAACGTGCCAACCCGGTGTTGTTGATGGCCGGTGGATTTGGTAGGCGGCTGCACCCGCTAACTCATGATGTACCGAAACCCCTACTTCCGATCGGGGAAACACCGATTTTGCAGACAATCCTTGAGCAATTGGTCGAAGCAGGATTTTCGCAGTTTTTCTTGGCCGTGCATTACCACTCCGAGCAGATACGTGCCCACTTTGGTGACGGATCCAGGTGGGGGGTGCGCATCAAATATCTTGAGGAGCGCCAGCCGCTCGGCACAGCAGGCGCGCTTAGCCTGTTGGATCGAAAGGTGATTAATGCGCCGTTATTGATGATGAATTGCGATCTGTTGACACGATTGGATTTTGGTCAACTTGTGGATTATCACGGCCAACATGGTGGTCTCGCGACGATGTGCGTCCGGGAATACGACTTCGAGATTCCCTACGGCGTGGTACGAAGTGATGGGGACCAGGTCACTGATATCACTGAAAAGCCAGTGCAAAAGTTTTTTGTCAACGCCGGTATTTATGTTCTAGAGCCAGACGTGCTCGGCCAGTGTCGACCTGACAAGGCGATCGATATGCCGAACCTGTTACGACAGGTTATGAGTGATGGCTGCAAGGTGAGCATGTTTCCGATCCATGAGTATTGGTTGGACATTGGTCGTATGGAAGAGTACGAGCGGGCCCAGATTGAAGGAGTCGGCCCGACTGTTTAAAAAGCGTAGGCTTCAAAATATGGGAGACCGATTAACAGCTGATGGAGATAGGGCAGGTGAGCCAGTCCTTATCCTCTCCAACGCTCTTTCCGGGGGTGGTGCTGAGGTTGTCGCCCGACTTATGGTCGCAAGAATCAATACTGCCAGTTGCGTGTTGTTTGAGAATGATGCGGGCATTAAGCTCTCTGGAAAACGGATAAAAACAGCCTTCCGGCAATATCGCGCAGGCATCTGGCTTACGACGCTAGTGAATCTCTGGCGACTGATGTACATCCAATGGGCCAAAATCTGTCTGCGTCCAGCGGTGACGATCAGTCACCTAGAAGGGCCTAATATTGCCAATATGTTGACTGTGATGGGGGGTAGGCGAGTATTGTTTGTTCATAATCGCATAAGCCAGAGTTATTCGGGTCACGGGGTTCGTAACAAGGTGAAGCGTTATCTTTGCAGTCGTCTGTATTCGCAGGCAAAAGCCCTCGTCGCTGTCTCACCAGGTGTGGAACAGGAACTGGTTCAGTCATTTGGAGTTGATTCGGCTAAGGTGATGGTTTTGCCCAATCCAGTAGACATCGAAGCCATCGAGCAGGCTGTTACTTTGTTACAGGAGGCTGAAACGATTTATGTGTTAGGCCAGCTTCGCTCTTTTTCAGTGGCCTATAACATTCGTTACTTGCTTC
>CAJWQG010000091.1 GCA_913045175.1 uncultured Gammaproteobacteria bacterium
CAAAAAAAGCCAAACCCCCTGAAACTTGATCATCCTGAACTCTTTCCACTGAAAATCGGCGCTGTAAAAAGATTGCTGCACAAGACGAGATAACATCTCGAATGCTTGCAAATAATTTGAGGTCCTGCCCTTTGAGTAGTTCGATAGCTTCCAAAGTCACCCATGGCCTTCTACCCAAATCTTGAGCAATTAAAACTTTTTTCTCCTCCGAACTAGGACCAGCTAAACTAAAAGTTGATAATTCCTGAAGACTGAATTCAATAATCCCGCCAGGAATTGGAAACAAATTAAGATCCTCATTGGTAATTTGTGAATCAAAACTTGAGCGAATAGAAACTGCATCACCGCATAGACGAACATGAGCCAGCCGCCGTATTGGGCCGCTTGCGAGAGTCCTTCGCCGGAGATCTCCATGATGAGTCCCGGCAATACGGGCAGAATAATTCCAAAGCCGATGGCATCCATCAGCGAGGTCATAAACAAAAAGACCAGGGCGTATTTGCTCGTGGATGGAACCGTCAAATGACTTTCATCGCTCGCTTAGCGCGAGTCTTGGCGCTAAACCGGCTCTGCAATAAATATAGGAATCTTGCGCGACGTCTTGTTTCTGTAATCCTCATATGGAGGAAATGCCTCAACGCATAGGGGCCAGACTCGTTCACGTTCCGCATCATCATCAATTTCACGAACCTGCATGTTATAGACCTCGGTCGCGTCACGAATTTCCACCGACTGATTGGCACGCAGGTTATATACCCAGACAGAGTTTTCCGGAGCACCGCCCTTAGAGCCGACAAGAACATAGTTATCGCCATCCTTAACCCGCATAGGCGGTATTTTGCGAATTCCACCCGTCTTGTTCCCCATATGGGTCACGATGATGCAGGGCAAACCTGTATCTTGCAGGCCCACGCCCTCAGTTCCGCCACTTCTCTCATACAGTTCGACCTGATCGCGTACCCACTTTGCAGTTGGTGGTATGTATTCCGGCATCTTCTTCTGCTCATTCTATTGGTAGAAACCTAAGTGTACTGGTGAAATGATTGTTATCGCCAGTCCAGTTATCATGTCCACCGAACAATCATCGGATAATCCCTGGTATCACATGAGCGAAGACCTGAGCAGTTCCGTTTCGGACGAAGTAGACCATTACACCCAGCCCGCAGATGCACTGGAAGATCCTCCCACCAATTGGCGAGCGACCATCAAATACCTTGGTCCAAGCGTCATCATTTCTGCAACCATCGTCGGCTCTGGCGAGATCATCCTCACAGCGAGCCTTGGTGCCGCGGTAGGCTTCAGTATGCTCTGGTGGGTGCTGTTTTCCTGTTGGAGCAAGTCGATACTTCAGGCGGAACTTGCCCGTTATATTGTGTTAAGTGGAGACACTTACCTAAGGGCGATCAACCGGGTCCCCGGAAAAATTCCCGGTCCCAGGAAACCCTTCGCGTGGCCCGTTGGTCTCGGGCTTATCGGTTTTCTTGCAGGTCTCACCGGTTTAGGTGGACTCATTGGTGGTGCCGGTCAGGCCGTTGTCATTATTTTTCCCGACCTCAATCCACTGATCGCCGTCGGGCTGCTGGCAGTCTTAGCTACGGTCCTCCTTGGTAGTGGTAGCTATCGACGACTGGAATCCATCATGCTGCTCTTCGTCGTGACATTCACCGTCCTTACGCTGGCGGGTGCGCTGTTGATGCAGACGACGGAGTTCGCCACCAGCACCGAGGACATCATTCAGGGCTTCAAGTTCGAATTTTCAACCAGCGTCGCCGTACTCGCACTTGCCGCCTATGGTTATACCGGCGTTAACTCTGGTGAAATTGCAGCCTATTCATACTGGTGCATCGAAAAAGGTTATCCGGCGCGCATCGGACGATTCGAAGATTCTCCGGAATGGTATGCCAGAGCCCATGGCTGGCTAAGGGTAATGCGCACCGACATATGGATCACACTGGTGATACTGACCTGCGCAACAATTCCATTTTATTTTCTCGGCGCAGGCGTACTGCACGCCATGGGTGAAACACCACAGGGTGCAGACACCGTCAGCGCGCTGAGCAGCATGTATACCAAGACCCTGGGGCCCTGGTCGATATGGCTGTTTGCAATCGGGGCATTCTGCATCCTTTACTCAAGCAGTGTCGCCGCGGTGGCTGCCGGGGCACGATTTATTCCAGACTATCTG
Source organism: uncultured Gammaproteobacteria bacterium (assembly GCA_913045175.1). Classification (GTDB taxonomy): domain Bacteria; phylum Pseudomonadota; class Gammaproteobacteria; order Pseudomonadales; family Azotimanducaceae; genus UBA7455. The sequence goes on from CAJWQG010000091.1 coordinate 2,186, forward strand.
ATCGAACTTGGCTTTGTGAAGCGCGAGCAACTGTCCACTCGCATCGCCATCATTCGCTGGTACGGCCTGCTGGTACCATTTATTGGTTTCGGACTCTACGCCGGAATACAACAACCCGTGCTGATGGTGACGATTTCTGCCTGCTATGCAGCCATGATGTTACCAATACAAAGTGGCATCACCATGTATCTACAACGCAAACGGCTGCCGCCGGAAATGCTGCCAAAATGGCCAGCCAGATACCTTCTGCGCGTGACCTTTGTCCTGCAAGCCATCCTGGCTTTCGGCGTCATTTATTTCACGGTGTTGTAAGCGTCGCTACTCATGACTCACCACTCAGTAGACTTCTTAGGTAGAAAAACCAGGCCCTAATAAGTGTTATGGTTTAGCAAAAGTATATGAATCGAAGCACCGGAGAAAGCATGAAAGTTGACGTTGGCGGATCCATTCTTGATGTAGAGGTTGATGGACCAGCGGATGCCCCGGCCATTTTGCAATATAGCTCTGGCGGCACCACCCTTCGGATATGGGATATCGTGGTGCCCAAAATCACAGAGAATTATCGTTCCATTCGCCTGGATATGCGTGGCGCAGGACAAAGCACGCCTGCGGCAGACCCTTCACAGTATTCTTTTCAGCAGTTCATAGACGACACCACCAGGGTTCTGGATGAGATCGGCGTAGATAAATGTCATCTCTGGAACATGGCCTTTGGATCACGCATTGGTCTCGCGTTCGCCGCGACAAACCCTGACCGGGTCATGTCAGCCTGCCTCAACGACCTGAGCGTCGAGACGGCCGACCCACAGGCGCAACGAGACGGTCATGTCAAAGCAATGGAACTTCAGGATGCCGCGAGCATTGAGCGTTTCCCAACCCCATCCGGTATTTCTGACCACGCGTACCCGGATCAGGTGTCGCTCGTGTCCGGCGCAAACAAAACAGGCGCCTTCGATCTGAAAGCAGCAATACCCAAACTAACCATGCCGGTATTGATTGTGACCGGCGACTGCGACCCCAACCTTCCTTCCAGTCGAGACATCGTGGCAAAAGCGCCAAATGCAAAACTCGTAGAACTGGAAAACGTAGGACACGGTTCCGTACTACAGAGACCTGACCTAACCACCGATATTTTTCTGGAGTTTCTGGCGAGTCAACCTAACGCCTGAGATACCAATCAGAAAACTGTCACCACTGTAATCACATAACTAAAGGACAAAGAACCGAAATGCCAGAAGCATCCCAATTCAGAACTATTCACCAAATCGTCAAAGCTGCCAGGCAGAATCTGGATCAAACATTATGGGACTATGTGATCGGTGGATCTTCAACTGAAACCACACTGAAACGAAACCGAATGGCGATCGACTCACGCGCTTTGCAGCCGAAGGTGCTAAACGACGTTTCCGGCGTCGATACTTCTGTCACGGTTGTCGGACAAAAGCTGACGATGCCGGTTGTTCTCGCCCCGATTGGTTCCCTGCAGAATATTGTAGAGGGTGGCGGCGCCACCGCTACCATTGCAGCAGAAGAAGCCGGCATTATGAGTATTGCGAGTTCCGTGTGCGATCCGATATTGGAAGACATTGCCGCCGCATCCAATGCACCAAAGATCTTTCAACTCTACGTCAGAGGTGATGCCGATTGGACCGATGACATCGTCCAGCGAGCGATAGATTCCGGGTACAAAGCATTTTGTCTTACTGTCGACTCCGCGGTGGTCAGCAGGCGTGAACGTGATATCGCCAAAGGCGTCCGGCCCACCTCAAGACCAATAGCCGGGCACGGTAGCATGGGCTTCCAGGAAGTATTGAACTGGTCCGATGTCGCACGCATCAAGAAGAAATTCGACATTCCGCTAATCATCAAAGGCATCTTCCGGGCCGATGATGCACTCAAGGCCTTAGATCATGGGGTAGATGTCGTCTACGTTTCCAACCACGGAGGCAGGCAAATTGATCAGGGTCTCGGCGCACTGGACCTTCTGCCGGATATCGTTGAGGCGATCAATGGCCAGGCAGAAATCATCGTCGACGGCGGCTTTTATCGCGGTACAGATATCGTCAAGGCGATTGCCCTAGGTGCTAATGCCGCAGGTATTGGCAGGTTGGAAGCCTGGTCACTGGCAGCGGGTGGCGCGCCCATGTTAGTGCAATGCCTGAAAATACTTCACGCCGAGATTTACGAGACCCTTAGCCTGTGCGGCGTCACTTCATTTGCCGATCTAGATAAGTCGTTTGTCGTTCCGGCACAACCTGTAGACCCGCCCGGTGTATTTAGCGCATTTCCATTGCTGGATCTTGATAACGCAGGGTATTGACCCACGCACCACCTTGGGTCAAATTATTGTTCTACTTTTGAGGCCTGTATCTGGCAATGACTAGCGCCGCGCTCAGATCTGCAACTTCGTTACCCATTCGCTCCTTTTCTGCCGAACTGACTAAGGGACTCGGTACCGTGCCCGCCAGATTCATCCAGGAAATGATCGTCGGTATTCACCGTGCCCGATCTTTGCACCTTACCGACATCGCAAAGTCGTTGCTGGAAGATGTTGAGTTGCGCGCGACACACAAGCGGCTTAGCAGAAACCTTTCCAGACCTGGAATGGCAGACACTGTTGCAAACGCCCTGCTGCAACGGGCAGCACGGGACGTCACAGAAGGGATGATCCTCGTCATCAGTTTCTACGATTTGCCCAAGCAATTCGCGACCAGAATGGAATTCGCGCGCGGAGGTGCCGACACCTCTACCAATGACGGTTACTACGTGTGTGACATTTCCGCCGTTGATCCTGCATCGCCGCATTACTACATACCGCTACTAAGCCGGCTGTGGTCCCGGCACGCGCCTGACTATGAGAGCGATGCAGCAGAAGTTCTCGCTGCCGTTGACCAGGTACGGGAAGCAACCGCGGGTCGCGGGATGTTCGTCTGTCTATCGATACCTGAAGACATCAGTCACGCCCTTGCACATCATCCTAATCTTAAAATACTGTTAGATGTGACCAGTCACGACACAGCTTTCGTGGTTAACGGGCAACGAAAAGTTCTTTCTGAATTTGTATCAGACGTTGAGCTGCCCTACGGCAAACTGATGTTCAAGCTGTTACCGGCAGATTACGCCAGGGAGTTTTTCGGGAGGAACGATGACCTCGAGGTATCGGTGTTTACCCAATTTGGCGGGTTTCAGGTCCAGCCCGTTCCCAGCAAAAATAGCCCTACCAAAAACAGCGAACAACCGACCACGCTCATCATGACCAGAACAACACCTGGTGGTCACCAACAGCCTCTACGGCCCGTCGCGCCGCGCGCAAATCTTTTCTACCTGGCAAGGGGCACAGAAGCCACAACACCCGATCAATTATGGTCACTGTTACAGGATCAATGGCTGGCAGGACATATGGCGCTCATGTGCGTCCAACATAAGTCTCGCTTCAATCAGTCGGACTTTAGAGTGTTGACCTACGACCGTCTGCAACTCCTCAACGCCCTGCTGCAGGCCGTGACCCATTACGAGGCAAACATCGAAAAGAGCTATACGGCAGAAACTCACCCCATTACCACCGCACCCCACAGCGGTAGGCATGCCCGGGATTTCATGGTTCCTGCCGATATCGCACAACCTTAATTACGACCTATTACTCGGTACTCGGTACTAATCTATATCTATTTGTTTTATATTTAATATTTCCATTTATTGGAGTAACTAAACACCTATCTACTACTATTGCATTGGAAATCTAAAAAAATCGGCGCAATATGGGTCCACGGAGTGCCTCCAAGGCACGTCTTGTCCGTGCAACTTCAGTTGCATAACGCTGCTTTTGGGGCACTACAAAATTTTTGTTACGGGAACAATATGAAGCACCTAAAAATCGTGTCATTGGGAATGGCACTGACCCTCACGGGATTTCCAGCTGCTTTCTCGGCCGATGAGACCGAGGACGAAAAAAACTATATCGAGGAAATTATCGTCACCAGTGAACGTGGCGAAACCAACGTCCTCGACCGCGCCATGACGGTCACCGGCTTCAATGCCGCGATGATCGAAAAACTGGGCGTGCAGAATGCCGACGACCTGGAAGTGCTGGTCCCGGGTCTGCAGAAAGGTAACCGTACTCAGGGTGGCGGTAAGGGTGAGGACGGTCACTATGTCATGCGTGGTATAGGAAACGACCGGAGCGTCAACTTCTACTCGGACGTTTCCGTGGCTTATTATATCGACGGTGTCTATACGAACCTGAGCTACGCAACGGATAGCACGTTCGACATGGAGCGGGTCGAAGTAACCCGAGGGCCGCAGGGCACCACCGGGGGCAAGGCGTCGATCGCCGGCGCCATCAATTTATGGTCGCGTAAACCGACGGATACCTTCGACATGCGTGTGAACGCGGAGATCACCGATATCTCTACGCAGCGTTTCCAACTCGCCTTCGGTGGGCCGATTGGCGACACGAATTTCAGCTATCGTCTGGGCCTCTCCACCTACACCGGTGACGGCAGGATCGAAAACGTCTATCCCGGTGGCGTTGACGGCGGCAAGCCGGATCAGGTCATCTGGACGCCGCGTCTGCGCTGGACCAACGACCGCTGGGACATTACCGCCCGCTACACCTACCAGACAGACGACGGTACACCCTGGGTATCACTGCCATTGGGGGCGCGCGACACGATCAATGAGTTCCTGCTGGACCGCAACGGCAACCCCGCTATTTTCACGGATCCCTTGACCGGCGAGGAAGTACCGCAGTTGAATGGGTTCTTTGGTGCCGATGTGGCACCATCGGTCGCGAACTGTTCAAACATCAACCAGGACGGCACACGGGATGATTTCGGTGTCATCTGCGACCCCGATGAATTGCAGTGGAAGATCGCTTTCAACGCACCAATCTCCGAGGATGCCGAATCCGAAAACTTATCCCTGGAAGCAATATTCGCGCTAACTGACAGCCTCGATGTGACCTATAAGTTTGGCTATCACGATGTCGCCAGGGAGACCCTGGACGACCCTGACCAGCTGCCCCGCGAGGGTGGCGGCGTCTGCCCTGCCAATCACCCGAAGGTGTTGGGCGGTATGCTGCAGGCGGGTCAGACCAGCCAATATTGTGCCCTGGATGGTGGCGGCAACGGTTCCTTTAACGACACCCGCCTCGTCCGCGCCCGCCTGTCGGAGCAGACCAGTCATGAGATCACACTGACCTCAAACTATGACGGTAAGTTCAATTTCACGGTGGGTGTCAATTACCTGGACGGCGAGCGGCCGTCCAATAGCAGAACGTTCGACCACGGTACAGGTACCAGGGGTACTCGGGTTAACGACTGGCTGTACGACGACACCTCGGCTGCCTGTCAAGCGAATATCGAGGCCCTTTATGGCTCCGGGGGTAGCAAGAGTGGCGGACAGAACCTCCTGTTGCGTGATCTCTACACCGATGATGAACCCCGGGCCCGAGTCGCCAACCTGCAAAACGTGTACGCCTGTCCGGGTGATCCGTGGCTGGTGAACTTCTCAGCGAGTGGCCACACAAATTTCCATGCGGATCTCAATGGTCAAAGGGTTGCTTTCACGGCAACTAACTGGAGCGAGTCCAAGGGCATCTACTTCAATGGCGAATACGTCATGAACGATACCTGGACATTCTTCGGTGGTATTCGTCATGATGACGACAAAAAAGGGCAGCAGCAGCAGGGTAATGGCACCGCCTTTGGTCTTTCCGGTGTGGATTTCTCCAACTGCAACCATACCTCGACCTGTGAGGATTATTTTGCGGTCGTGCAGTGGGGCGTGCGTGGTCAGGACATCATTCCCAGCAAGGCCCTGGGGAGATGGAGCGACACGACCTGGAACATTGGCACGCAGTATCGTCCGAATGACGATGTCATGATCTACGGCCGTATCTCCACGGGTTATCGGCCGGGTGGTTCCAAGGGAGCCTTCAGTCTGAGGGAAGGCGCAGGCCTGGATGAATTCTGGTTTGAAGCCGAGCAAATGACCAACTACGAACTTGGCGCCAAGGGCCTTTACTTCGACAATGCGCTGCAATTGTCTGCGACGGTTTTCCACCAGGACTTCAGCAAGTACTGGGTAGTAGCCGGTCGCTTCAAGTCAGCCGACGAAATCGCGGCAGATCCTGAGGGCGGCGCGACGACCAGATCGACGCAGGCGATTGACGGCACCACAATTGACGGTATCGAGCTTGAAGGCGCCTGGAGAATTACTGATCGCCTCTCGCTGCGCGGGTTCTACAACTACCTGGATACTAACATTGGTCCCTTCAATTCAATCTACCCATTCAGTCTTCCCGGCGCCCAGGTCGGGTTTCAGTTCCATGAGTATATTGACGGCAATGGCGACCCGCAGGTGCATCGGTACTGGGGCACCGGTATCCTGATCGAGTTCGATGGTAAGCAATTGCCTAACTCGCCCAAGCACAAGACGTCTCTGACGCTGGCGTACGATGTACCGATCGCCGCAGACTGGGGCTCGCTCGAGCTGCTGACGATCTGGAATTACCGCAGCAAGCAGTACGTTGAACACGGTAACGTCGAAGCCTACGCGGTATCTGACTACACCCGTTGGGACGTCCGGGCAAATTGGCAGTCAGCCGATTTAGCCTGGAGGGTATCCGGCTATGCGCAGAATGCGCTTGATCAGGCAGCGCTGCACCAGTGGTCACCACGGGAAGGTGTCGGAAGCCCCTACGGCACCATGGTTGAACCTAGAGAAATTGGCATTCAGATCAGCTGGCAAAACATGTAGTTTGCCGAAACTAACTTAAAAGCACCGCGGGCAATTGCCCCGGGTGCTTTTAACGTTTGGATGGCTTTGAGAGATGATTCGAGGCGCGCCGTCCTTCACAAACCAAATGACTTACGCAAAGTACCAATACATAGGTAACCAAGGAGTCCCAAACTTGAAGTGCGGGGTACCCCCCTGGGGGTGGGGTGCTGCATAGTCGGAAGAGCTACCTGTTTAGATTAAAACGTAATGCTTTAGAGATAGCCCAGTGTGATTCTATTAATGGCTTGGTTCGCGGGTATAATCAATATATAGCTCTAAAGCTCTGATCTATATGGATAGCTGGCGGAATGGCAGTCAGCGCATCCTCTTGAACGCAGCGGATTACCGGCTAAAAGGATAGAAATGCTGTGATAAGTCTAAGTTCATTAAAAAAGCTTGTAAATATAGGGTAGTTCGTGAACTCCCCCACCCAAATACCACTCTCCGAAGTTTCAAAATGGTCTGAACTTTAATCTCCCGTACTAGCAAACGAATGAGGGTACAAAAGAGAGAACGTCATGCCAAAACCCACTGATCAGTTTATTAACACAGTAACCGGGCCGGGAAGATATTTTGATTCAGCCACTAATCTGCGTCTACTCGTCAAGACCGGTTAGAACGGACCGCGAAAATATTTGATATCCAGCTTCACGTGTTAGGCTAAACTCAGAGACAAAAGTCTTGGCTCTTTCCCAGCGGTATCGTTATCTTCGGCTCGAGTTGACTTGGTTTACATTGGCGTATACCAGATCGGTGAACTGTAGGCTCGCTCCTGGACCAC
>CAJWQG010000092.1 GCA_913045175.1 uncultured Gammaproteobacteria bacterium
CGTCGCGGGGTCGCTAGTTGGAGCCGCTGGCATCATCCTTACCAACATCATGTGTAAGGCCATGAATCGGTCGCTTACTAACGTTCTATTCAGTGGTTTTGGCGCCGTCAAACAAGGAAAAGCTATTGAAGGTGAAGCGAAACCGATCAGTGTCGAAGATGCTTATTACGTTCTTGAGGCAGCAACCAATGTTTGTTTCGTTCCTGGCTATGGCATGGCCGCAGCACAGGCACAACATGTGGTTAAGGAACTCGGCCAGATACTTGAGGCAAACGGCGCAGAAGTCAGCTATGCGATTCATCCGGTTGCCGGCCGCATGCCTGGCCATATGAACGTATTACTGGCGGAAGCGGACGTTCCTTACGAGCAACTGGTGGAGATGGATGACATCAATCCCCGAATCGAGAACGTCGACGTTGCGATCGTTATCGGTGCAAATGATGTCGTAAATCCAAGTGCTCGCGAAGAAGACAGCCCGATGTATGGCATGCCGATTATTAATGTCGATCAGGCTCGTACGGTATTCGTACTGAAGCGCTCTATGGCATCCGGTTTTGCAGGGGTAGACAATCCACTGTTCTTTGGCGAGAACACACGGATGTTATTCGGCGACGCCAAAGAATCTATTTCCGGCGTCATCGGCGAGTTCGGTTAAACCTTCTTCAGGTCGATTAAACTGGCAGTGGCACCCCATTGCCAGCCCCCCTTCTAGTCCTGGAAATTATCAAATACAATCAATGACTTAACTACCTGTCCTCCAGGTTTTTTTATGAGGACCGTTTGTCGTCTAACTCGCCCACTCTATAACCGTAACCATTGATTAGGCGCAGACGGAAATGCAGGATAGCCACGTATAGAAGGGAAACCATCACGGCGCGACAGATGAACGAGACTCGATCACAATCCAGGTTTTGTGGCCGCTGTTTGGCGATCGCATGCTGGGTTTGTTTGTTATCTCAGCCAGCGCACGCCGAATTGGGTATCTTTCAGACCAGTGACGGCGGAGAAACCTGGCAACTGTTCGATGGAACCATGGCCTCCCATAGCGACTCCTGCACCAATCCCAGCACAATCGCGCCCCTTGCCGGAGATTCAGCACTCCCGTTAGAAACCCAGTTATATGTTGCGAACCCCGGTAGCAATACGAACCAGCAAACGTTCCTGCGTTTCGTCAACGACAATGACACACCTACATCAATCGAGGTATACGTCATTGATGACACTGGTACTGTAAGCGCTAACACAGCGTTGTCCTTCCAGCTAGGTGCAGGACAATCAAAACAGATTACTGCCCACGACCTGGAGAATGGGAATGACTCAAAGAATCTGACAAATCATTTGTGTGACGGCCAGGGGAAGTGGCAGTTACGCGTGCGCTCTGACAATCCAATCGAAGTCATGGGGCTGATCAGGACACCTGACGGCTTTCTAACGCCGCTTTCCGACAGCGTACCCCGCATAGACGGTGCCAGTCAGGTTTATTTTGCCAATCCCGCCAGCAATACCGACCAGCAGACTTTCCTGCGAATCGTAAACCTGAGCGACGAAGCAGGTACGGTCACCGTCACCGGGATCGACGATACCGGTACAACATCCGTGGGATCAGTATCGTTTCCTCTCACTGCCAATGAAGCAAAGCAGATAACGGCGCAGGATCTGGAAAACGGCAACGATGCCAAAGGGCTGACAGGTACGCTTGACGACGGTATGGGTAAGTGGCGCCTCACCATTGATTCCCCCCTGGACCTCAGAGTCATTAGTCTGATTCGCACGCCAACTGGATTCCTGACTAATTTGAGCGCCATGGTGGCTGAAAATGACGATGGGGATCACGAAATATTCTTCGCAAACCCGGCCAGAGAGACCGATCGAACGACTTTCCTGCGAATAGTTAATACAGATGCAACTGCCGGCTCCGTCACCATATCTGCTATAGATGATATGGGTAACCCCGCTCCAGGCGGCAATGTCACTTTCGAACTGCTCGCCAACGAATCCAAGCAAATGACCGCAGTCGATCTGAAGAACGGAAATGAGGGCAAAGGATTATTAGGAAATCTGGGTGACGGTAACGGCCGTTGGCGACTCACCGTCACTTCAAGCCTATCGTTAGAAGTGATGAGTCTGATTCGCACGCCTGATGGTTTCCTGACCAATCTCAGTCGGGCAGCTCCCCGGCGCAGCGATGGCACGAACGATGTCTATCTGTTTAATCCCGGCAGTAATACCAGTCAACGCAGTACGCTGCACATAATAAATACCAGTAGCCAGCAGGCAAGCATCACGATAAGCGGTACAGATGACAACGGAGACGCCGCTCCTGGAGGAACTGTCATTCTGAACCTCGACGCTGGTTCCGCGAACGAGATCACCGCGCAAGACCTTGAATCGGGTAACAACAACATCTCCGGTGCACTAGGTGATGGGATCGGAAAATAGCATCTGAGTATTACATCTGATCAAGATATCCGGGTCTTGAGTTTGCTGGATACTGCAACCGGCTTCCTTACTAATCTAAGTCGTCCAGTCGAGGGCGCACAGAACGCAGCGGCCTATTTTGCCAGTAGTGTTTCCGGACCCGTCATTCAATCGATCTGCATTAGTTGTCATGTCGAAGGCGGTGCAGCAGGAGAAGGAGCCTCAGCTTTACAATACACGCCGCAGGGTGCTGATGGATATCAGTATAGTAATTTTCAAGTACTCCGTGACTACGTCGCCGCCGATCCTGATAACGCGAATAAACTCCTGGAGAAGCCACGCCTCGCAGTGCCCCATGGGGGTGGTGCCCTTTTGTCGGCGGATTCAAACGAGTACCAGGCACTGGTTCAATTCCTGGAGTTGTTAAACGCCGATATCGACGAATCAAACAACGTCAGTCTGGATGGATTCTGGGAAGGTGTAACCCTCGCGACTCCCGAACAAACACTGCGTCGGGCTGCGCTCATAGTCGCCCAGAGAGTGCCTACCGACGAAGAGCTTGCCTCTGTTGTATCCGGTTCCGAGGAAGACTTGAGGGCTACCGTTCGCGGCCTCATGGATGGCGATGGGTTTCACCGATTCCTTACCACTGGCGCCAATGACCGGCTGTTTACTGATGCCTTCCTGGCAAACCTCTTTTTTGAGGCCGCGGACCTAAACAGTACGGTGTTCTTCCCGCAAGGCACCATCCGCTAATTCGAAGATCAACCGGAGACTGAAGAAGAGGAACTAGAAAAGTTTCACTGGAATAATTGGTGGCGCTGGGGGCTGGCAAGAGCACCAGTCGAGTTAATCGCCTATATCGTGATGAATGATCGTTCCTACCAGGAAGTCATCACTGCAGACTACATGATGGTCAACTTCATGACCGCAGATATCTTAAACAGCGACGTTGAGTTTGAAACCGAAGACCACCGTGTTTTTCTTCCGGGACGAAATCAGGGACAGATCGTCCGAGATGATCAACTTGTTGCCGAATTCATACAAGGTGAAGGACTTAACATCACTTCCCACGGTGACTTTATCGAGTACCCCCACGCAAGCGCACTGAACACACATTCATTTCTCAATCGTTATCCAACCACTGAAACGAATCGCAACCGGACCCGAGCCCGTTGGACCTACTATCATTTCCTTGGTGTAGATATCGAGAAGTCCGCACGGCGGACAACAGACTCGGTAGCGCTCGCCGATACCAATAATCCAACGATGAATAATCCGGCTTGTACAGTGTGCCACTCACTACACGACCCCGTGGCCGGCACATTTCAAAATTACGGCAATGAAGGCTTCTATCGAGATCAGCACGGTGGCATGGACTCGCTACCAGACACCTACAAGCATCCAGAATGGTTCTCCGACGATGCCGAACCTGGTGACTATGTTGAGGGCGATACCTGGTTTCGGGACATGCGGGAGGCCGGATTCGATGGTCAACTGGCACCCAATGCTGAAAATAGTTTGCAATGGTTAGGTAGTGTCATCGCCGAGGACCCACGTTTTGCAGCCGCTTCAGTAAAGTTTTGGTGGCCAGCGCTAGTTGGTTCTGACGCCTTGACGCCTCCCGAGGCAAGCGAAGATGTTGGATTCCAGGATCAACTTCTCGCATTCGAAGCACAGAATACGTTCATAGAATCCCTGGGGGAAGAATTCGCTAATGGTATCCAGGGAGGCAGCCCATATAGCGGTAGGGATCTTCTTACAGAAATAATAGTGAGCCCATGGTTTCGCGCTACAGCATTGACTGACGCAGCCAGCACAACAGTTGCGGTCAATAGAGAATACGGAACTCACCGACTATTGACCCCATTGGAACTGGAACAAAAGTCCCGTGAACTTCTTGGTTGGACCTGGGGAGCTGGAGAATCCTTTTACCAATTCGATGGCATCTGGACCAACCTGATGGATCGTTTCCGAATCTATTACGGTGGTATTGATTCAGATGGTATTCGAGAAAGATCGCGTGCCCTGACACCACTAATGGCAAACGTTGCGGAACGACAGGCAATCACCATGGCCTGTCCTGCCGTAGTAGTCGACTTCGATCGAGAGGATAGTAACAGGCTGCTATTTGATGGCATTCAGGCAGACGTCACACCAACATTTCAAGTACGACAAACGTACAATGTTTCGGCCGGTAGCCGGGAGACTGCTGAAACCTTCTCAGTATCCACGTCACTGCACCCTGCTCCTGCCGTGATCAATATTTCTTTTCTCAACGACTACGCGGAAGATGACGGGGATCGTAATCTTCGATTAGACAGTCTAACGATTGTCGACAGCCAGAACTCGGAAGTCCTTCAATTGGAGTTAGAAGATCTGGATTCGATCGAAGGCGCCACCGCCGAATGTGGCGATTCACGTTCCAACCATTTCATCGTCTGGGGCAACTGCACTGTCTCTGTGTCGTTTATCCCAGCGTTAGCTGACACTTTTGAAGTTCGTGTTGTGGCATACGGAGACCAGGCAGGTCCCGACGAACCGCTCATGCAGATTCAGGTGGACTCAGATGACGCTGAATCGGGACTGTCTGCGGGAGCCGCGCACATCAAGGTCAAGCTGGTCGATCTGCATCAGGAGCTACTGGGAGAAACACTAACAAGTAACAGCATAGAGATTGAGGAATCTTACCAACTCCTGGTTGAGACCTGGGCAGATAGACGGTCTCAGGAGAATAATTTCGAAGCATGGAGTTGGCCAGATGAGAATTGCTTCTTTTATCTCGAAGAGCAGTGGGAAGAAGGCGGCGTCGCACATCGTGCCCAGGACCCACACAGCATGCTAAACACCTGGACATCAGTGCTCATTTATCTGATGACAGATTTCTATTACCTGCATGAGTAGCCAGATCATGAAAAGACGTGATTTTCTGAAAAATATGATACTGGGATCCGCGGGCCTCGCGCTACCGTTACCCAGAATCTATGGTGCCGCTAACGACATATATTCAGGTCGTTTGCTAGTACAACTGCAGGTCAACGGCGGGTGGGACGTCACCAGCTTTTGCGATCCCAAGGTAAACCAACCTGGTGAGCTTGAAATTACCCATTGGTCACGGGACAACGACATCCTGGCCGCTGGAAACATTCCCTACGCTCCATTTGCAAACAACACCGCCTTTTTCGACAAGTACCACCAACACATGATGGTGATTAATGGTGTAGATGCTCAAACCAACTCACACACTACCGGTGTCCTTCATAACTGGAGCGGCAGAAATTCTGAAGGCTTCCCTTATTCGACTGCAATGTTTGCAGCCCATAACGCGCCGGAACAGCCCCTGTCCTACATTAACTGCGGCGGCTATGCGCAGACCGGCAACCTCATTCGTTTTAGTCGACTGGACGATACGAGAGCACTTCGACAATTACTGCAACCGGAAATGCAGAACGAACAAAACAATATCAGGCACCCTGAGGATATGGCCAGAATCCGCGAGTATCGTTTGCGTCGTATGTCCGGGCTTATTGCCAGGGAAGACAACATTCCCCGTCGTCAGACCAATCTTGAAGCCTATGAAAGCGCACTGAATGGCGTATCTTCATTGACCAATTTTACGGACTTCATCCCCCCAGACGACGAGATTCTGGACAATGTGCAGGTTAATAGTGAGGTCAGTAGTAACCTGGGTCGTCAGATTCAAATGTCCATCGCTGCTTTCGATGCAGGCATTGCAAGCGCTGTCGATTTAATCGTTTTCGGTTTCGATACCTATACGGACCACGACAATCTTCACGAACCATTACTCGCCCACACAACAGAGTCCCTTGACCTTCTCTGGACACTTGCCGAAGAGAGAGGGTTCGCTGATCGCATGACGGTTGTCATCGGATCAGATTTCGGACGCACCAATCACTACAACGCGGATGACGGCAAAGACCACTGGCCAATTGGTTCTGTGATAGTGATGGAGCAGAATCCCTCATGGGGAAATCGGGCTGTCGGAGCAACGGACGAACTGCACAATGCCTATCAAATGAATCCCGCGACGCTCGAACGCGACGATGACAATGGCACAATCATCTACCCGAAACATGTACACAAGGCACTGCGCCGCTACCTGGTACTGGAAAGCACCGCTGTCGATGCTCCCTTCCCCTTCAACAATACTGAAGATTTCGACTTTTTTGACTAGACTAATCCATCGTAGACTGGGTAGGCAGGAGACGATGTACACCATAGTATTTCTTGCGACGCACTTCCTGTATTGCATACTCGACAAATTGAATGGAAACACCCAGCGCATTCCCTATTAGGTTTATTCGCAGCCGATCTTCATACTGAATCTCACAACATACGTGAGTACTCAAGAAAGCCGCCTCCATGATCTTCAACTTCCCAGGTTCATTCATACTTGATGAGGCCTCACCAATTAGTCCCATGGCATCCTCAGTTTCAAGACGCCTCGATATCGCCTCTATCTCTGCTGTTGGAAAATCAAAACCACTAATCTTGCTGCCAACCTCCTGAATAATGCGAACATGATTGGCCATTCCGTAGCCTGTGAGAATATACGTCGCCACGATCCTCACCATTTCTACATGTGAAGGTAGTGGCTGATCCTCGTCCGGGTAAGCGGTTTGACAAACCTCACACTGACAATAATCCGCAACGGTAGATATAGGAAATAGCGGTATCGCGAACAGCGTGAAGTAGTTCACCTCAGACACCTGGACAAAAGATTGTTCCCGGTTACAGACCACGCACTGCCTTTCCCCAAGCGGGTCGAATTTCTTTCTAACACTCTCACCCATTAGAAAAAGCATGAAACCTTACCTTTCGTCCTGTGACGACCACCAATCCAAAGCGCGAACATTGCACATAGCGACTCCTCGCAATCCGGTCGTGTCTTCAAATTCCCTTCGCTCACCCGGATAAAGGGGTACGGTATCGCCTACGGCATACACCAATCCGGTATCCATGCCCTCATTATATTCATCTTTCCAGATTGTCTGCAGCGTCACCGACGCTAGTGGAACGGAGCCTGTGTTTTCTATGTAACCTAACAGTCGGGTAATCGTCTTTGTTCGCTTGCAACTAATCATCTTCGTTTTTATAGAGGGGCTGGGTTTGGACTCGTCGGCGATTGTCGGACGTTTAGGGTCGATAATATCGTTCTGCTCAAGAAAGTATGCGCGATAGACTAAAGTACCAAGGATAATCGAGACGATAACTCCGATGCCCCATCCCAACAGGCGGTCAGACATCTGTTAGTGGCATCAAAACTTATACACTAACGTTACCGTAGACTCCGTGTCCGTTTTGTCCTTACCTGGAAGCACTTCGGAATTGTGTTTGATCTTCAACGCGATCTTCATTGCAAGATTTCCAGATATCGTAGATTCCAGTGAACTCTCAGATCTTGAAGTGATGAACTCTTCACCAATTTCAAAACCCATTGACTGTTTAAATATGGCATTTGTACTGACCTGCCAGGTGTACAACCCTGCAATTCTTCCGATCGTTTCCGACTCGGTCTCATCTGATTCGAGTTCGCTGCGGCGCATACCGATACCGAAGTCAGCGGCCAACTTCATATTATCGGATTCGAGAAACGTCCGGTTATACCCTGCGGTAAAATCAATCTGTGAATCAAATCCACTAAACTTATCCTGCTCATAACCAACTCGAGTAAAGAGCCCTTGATCATAGTCGAGTTTCTTACCCAGCCTGTAGAAGAGATAATTTTTCTCGGCAGTGGTATTCCCATCTTCAGCCGCATTGAACGAATCAGCATGAAAGGTATTAATATACGCTTCACCGTCTCTTGTAGTATCAAAACGAAATTTCAGAGTCTCTTGTTCTGTATTACCCCCGGTAAACACCGCACCAAGTTCAACTTCACTAGTCCAGGTAGCATCTGCAAACACATCCAGAGCCATCAAACTTAAACACACACACAATAAACGCATCAATCTCGCCTTCTTCAATATTTAATCATGTTGGGAATCAATAACGATTCGGACTTAAAGTCCGGACCAGGTGTCTTTGCAGGTCAATTTAATCTCATAGCGCTCCAAGACCTTCATTTCTTCCCCGCCAAAATACATCGTCTGATTCCTTTCTACAGGCAGTTCCGATTCATCTAAATGAAGTTCAGCTCTCCCAGCCTTTTAAATCGACAAATATATGTCGAAAAACATCTTGTTGCTATTCCTGCCTACCACCGGGACTACTACCCAATTTCTCACCCCACCGTTAGCGTGGTCCGGGACAAGATTTCCTCCAAATCGGATAACATTGTGCAGCAATCCCATGCGCACGAACCCAACGACTAACGCTTCTTCAAGGTGTGACGGTTTTTCTTCCAGGTCGTCATTGATAAAAAACTCACCATCCTTTGATCGCATCTTTAGGCGAACTCTATTATCGAACAGTTCCCCCCGAACGTTCAAAGTGAATTTGCTATCACAATATTGAAGACGACCGCTCAGATTCGAATCGACAGCCCCTTCTGAGTTAATCGTAAATACCTTGGTATCTAAATCTTCAATACGATCAACATCAAGACGTACCCGAGCCATTAACAGCTTAATCTTGCTGGGCTGCTCGTTCTGCAGATACGCCACCATCAGATCACCTAACGCCGCCACGCGAACAACCGGATTCTTGATCCGGTTCGTTAACTCGGACGCCTCCTGGAATAGGTTTTCTTCCAGGTAGCCCCTGACATGGCCCAGTAAGTACTGATCCCACTCCTGGTCTTGTGCGAGCGTATTCATCAAATCAACCAACTTAGAGCCATCAAGTTCATCAATCGTCTCTACAACGACCTCCGATGCCTCTGGATCGATGGGATCAGGAATAACTTTCTTTTCTGTCAGAATAGAAAGCACCTGTTCATGCCCGTGCTCAAGCAGTGGGGGTGAAATCTCGTTCAGCGTTTGCGGTGCAAAACTGGACGCGCCGGTCAGGCCACTTACCCCGCCGATAGTGTCAACATTCACTGGTGCAGGCTCAACCTCTCCAGAGGCGAGTTATGCTTGCTGTTTGTGCAGCGCCATCTTTGATACATTGGCGATAAAATGCAGTATCAGCGCCCTTCATCATTTGTTGAGCAGCCTCTACAATCGCCTTGCGGGTGTTCTGCTGCCCCCGCAACACCTCGGTCGCGTCTGCCAACTCGGTAACCACCTGTTGATTTCCATTTTTTTGTGATTTCAATAAGAAAAGCTATTGGATAAAGCAAATATGCGTTTAAGTTTGGCTTTTTATAATCCCAAAACTTAGGTTTTTTTAAATTCATCAATAATAAAATAGTCT
>CAJWQG010000093.1 GCA_913045175.1 uncultured Gammaproteobacteria bacterium
CGGCCAGGCATCAGCAGTCTCTCCTTCCGGATCCACCACGCTGGCACTAAACCCTTCAATATTTCTCAGCAAAATCTGGGAACGAGGCTCTGAATCTTCAGCTCGATCTAGCACCAACCAAAAATATCTATAGAGCGTATCGTCTTCCACTCCGTAAGCGACACGCTGTACTTCACTGCGCTGATGACGTGCCGGGTTATTCCAGCCCGTCCTTGTGAACTCGAGAACATAGGGTCCCTGCCCGATTACCAATGGTCCCATGGGCTCACCGTACCCGTCCCGAATCCCTCTGGGTATAACCTGCGTCAGGTCCCTATGAATGACAGTTAAAGTACGCGATATACTGGCGAACGTTTCATTACCCGCCCTTACCCTTGACTGGGTATCAATGATCGAACGCAGCATTTGATTTGCACTAAGGCCAATGATGGCGAAAATGGAGATCGCCACCAGCACTTCGAGGAGTGTAAATCCACGTATATAGGGTTTCATTTAGTAACGCCCTAGAAAACCAGTTAGTTGTGCCAGAGGAACATCAAGGTCCGCGTCATCGAACACCACCACTTCGATACGTCGCATCAGCTCGTTTCCTGTATTCGAGACGTCCATTTCGACCTGCCATTCCCGATTTGCCATCGTCACAGAAGATCGGTCTATTCCCACAGAAGGAAAGTGTTCGTCACCGCGAGGCAGCATGCGCAATTCCTGCAATTGATTTTCCGCGATCCACTGCGCAATCGTGCGTTCTTTGATCATCCGGGTCTGACTGATTGACTGAGTCGCATTCTTCAAAACCGTCGTCGATACAATGGCAAAAATGGCCATTGCAATCATGATTTCTACCAGCGTAAAACCCTTACTCTTTCGCCCAATCAACATCACTTAATCCGTCGGTAGTCAGTCTGTTTTCAAGCGCCCTGTTGTTCGCATGAGAGATATGCAAATCGAAAGGTGTAATCTCTCCACTGGATAGAATCAAAACGGACGGAGCATCTTCCGCCACAATATCCAGCGCTTTCCCTTCAACGTCTAAAGACAATCTTATTTCTGGCGGTAATTCTCTGGCATTAAAAGGCGGTTCCGTTAGTAGTTGCCACTCTTCATACTGTGCATCGTATAGGAAGAACTCATACTCAAAACGGCGGCCTGCTTCCAATAGGTTGATCTGAAATCCATAGTCGTTTGACTGCATGACTGCTTCCTCACCCAGCATTCGGAATACGGCCTTTAGGCGAGCTGACTCATGGTCAAATGAGTCAGTCTGAGTGAAGGACGGCAAACTGATAACTGCTATACCTGTCATCATTGATACGACAAGCAGAACAACAAGAACTTCGAGTAGGGTAAAGCCCTTTAGTCTGGAGCCATTCAGCCTAAAGCTCAGATAGGAGAATGTCGGCATCAACGTCCTCGCCGCCCTCTTTACGGTCCGCGCCGTAGGAATAAACATCCATGGACCTGTCCTCACTGAAAAACAAATAGGGTTCGCCCCATGGATCTATTGGGATTTTCTTCAGGTAACCATCGGCATTCCAGCGTCGAGGTTCGGGGTAGCCGCTCGGCTCAGTAACAAGCGCTTCTAATCCCTGATCCGTACTTGGGTAATATCCGTTGTCGAGACGGTATAACTCCAGTGCGTTCCCAATCTGTTGTATATCTGTAGCAGCTGCCGTGGCCCTCGCCTCATCGGGACGACCGATGATATTCGGAACGATCAACGCGCCAAGAATCCCCAGAATAACTACAACAACCATCACTTCGATCAAAGTGAATCCGCCGGTCCTTTTTGCGTTCGTATACATGTTCCGCTTCCCGTGTATTGGTGTAACTGCGATTTTTATATTACCAGCTGATTAAGATTAATTATGGGTAACAGAATCGCCATAACGATGGTGAACACTGCGCCACCCATAATTATCAACATCAGTGGTCCAAACAGGCTTAGCAGAACCCCCATTAACGACTCCACATCCTGCTGCATGTATGTAGCGACTTTCTGCAACATACTGTCTAGCTCCCCACTAGCCTCCCCACTGGCAATCATATGCAGCATCATAGGAGGAAAATAACCGCTCTGATCAAGTGCTCCATTGAGCGATGCTCCTTCGCTAACACTGGCAGTTGCCTCAGCTACCTTTTGCTTCAACCAGGTATTAGACAGTACTTCGCCTGCGATACGTAGCGCCTCGACAAGAGGTACGCCGCTGGAGGACAAAATGGCCAGTGTGCTGGAAAACTGGGAAGTATTAATGCCTCGGCTTAGCTTCGCAATTATGGGTAAATGCAACAATCTTCGGTCGTACATCAGACGAATTGATGGAATGGTGAGAATACGCTTACAGGCAATGACGATCACGATCGTCAATATGAAAATCAGCACACCATATGACGCCACAAAATCACTAAGTGCAATGATTGCCCGGGTCAGCAGTGGCAATTGTTGTCCGGTATCGGCAAACACCTCGACGATGTCCGGAACAACATAACCAAGAAGTCCCGCAAGTATAGCTATGGTTAATAAAAACAGGATGACGGGATATACCAGGGCTTGCTGTATGCGAGATCTTGCCTGTTGCTGCGTTTCAGTAAAATCCGCAAGACGGTTAAGCACGAGATCCAGGTGACCAGCCGACTCACCCGCCGCCACAGTCGCTCGATATAAACCGGGAAACGCACTGGGATATTCCGCAAGACTATTTGCCAATGAGTACCCTTCCATCACTCGAGATCTCACTGCCACCAGCATCTTATGAGTGCGAGGGCTTTCTGACTGTCTTGAAACAGCCAACAGCGCCTCCTCCACTGGTAGCCCCGCTGCAATCAGCGTTGCCATTTGCCTGGTAACAAGGGCCCGCTCACTAACCGACAAGGATGGTGTGAACCAGCCCGCTATGTTTACGCCGGTCTCATCTGTCTTCTCTCTTGCGACTTCCACCGCGAGCGGCGCAAGGCCACGATCGCGCAACATCTGACGCACCTGTCGGTTGCTGTCAGCCTCCAGAATACCCTTCTGTTCTTTACCCCGGTCATCAAGGGCAACATACTCGAAAGCGGCCAAAGACTAGTCTTCCATCGTTTGACGAAGGATTTCGTCGATTGTCGTCTTACCTTCCAGGACCTTTTGCCGACCATCGTCCCTAATCCCGGTTGTTTTCGATCGCGCGTATGCCTCCATATCCAACTCCGAGGCACCACTGTGAATCATTCGACGTAACTCATCATCGATCTGCACAACTTCGTAGATCCCCATTCGACCTCGGTAACCCTCGTGAGCGCAGGCGTCGCAACCCTGCGCACGATAGATTTTCGGCGGTGCTTTTTTATCTGCCTTGAGGAATTCGCACTCATACTCATCTGCGGTGTATGTCTGACGGCAGTCATGACACAAAACCCGGACCAACCGCTGGGCTACCAGCCCAACAATACTGTTACTGAGGAGGTACGGCTGCACACCCATGTTCTCAAGGCGTGTGAGTGCACCAATCGCGGTATTGGTGTGGATCGTCGAGAGAACCAGGTGCCCGGTCAAACTCGCTTGAACTGAAATATCAGCGGTCTCGTAGTCGCGTATCTCTCCTACCATGACCACATCGGGGTCCTGGCGCAAAATGGCCCGTAATCCCTTGGCGAATGTCATGTCGGCCTTACTATTAACCTGCGTCTGTCCAACCCCCTCAACGTCGTACTCAATCGGGTCCTCAACAGTGAGAATATTCCTGGAACGATCGTTTAATTGATCAAGACACGCGTACAACGTAGTGGATTTTCCCGAACCGGTTGGCCCGGTAACCAATATAATCCCGTGTGGCCTTCTCACCAGATTAACCATGGTTTCCATGTCGCTCGGATTCATGCCCAGATGCGACAAATCACGCCTGCCTTCCTGCTTATCCAGCAGTCGCATTACCACGCGCTCCCCTTTACTCGCGGGGATGGTCGATACTCGAACATCGACCTCCTTACCACCCACCACTACTGATATACGTCCGTCCTGGGGTAACCTTTTTTCCGCAATATCCAGTTTGGCCATAACCTTGATTCTTGAAACAAGTAAAGGTGCCAACGCCCTTCGCGGACTGACGACTTCTCGCAAAACGCCATCGACCCTGAATCTAACAACCAACCTGGCTTCGTAGGTTTCTACATGGATATCTGATGCACCAACCTTAACGGCTTCCGTTAACAGGCTGTTGATCAATTTAATAATCGGCGCGTCATCCTCCTGCTCGAGTAGATCACCTGTTTCCGGCAGCGCATCCATGATACTGCTGAGATCCATATCGTCCCCAAGGTCCTCAATCATCTGCATGGCTTCATCAGAGTCATTCTGATAATTAAGTGAAAGCTGCTGGTCGAACGTGGACGCATCCACCAAACGGAACTCCAGATGCCTTCCTGCAAATCGCTGAACCTCAGCAAATACCAACGGCGTCATGCCTTCTTTATAGAGGACCGCATCCGCATCCTGAGTAAGCAATACGCCATTGCGCTTGGCAAAACCAAAAGGAAGTCTTATCGCTGACATAGATATATCTTAATATAATTTCGAGAAATATAATCTATCTTATTGTTTTATATAGCATATTTATCTGAATGCTTCATTTTCAAACACGACTTGTCAAGTAAACGGGTAAGTTTCCAAATCGGGCTAGTGATTTATCAATAAGACCCCGTGCATTTTACCCGCAGCCCGCGCAAATGCACATCTGACTGACAGTCCCATCACCAGATGCATCACTAGCTTAACATTGTGACTGCATGCCAAAGGGTTTTGTCTTATCATTAGAAATCCGGACCAGATGCACTAATTCGTAACAAGGCTTTCCTAAAATAGACTTTGTAGGTTCACATATCCTCTCTGTGTCGCAGTTTGACCGACACGCCATTGACCAGGTATTTGCCGCAGCAGATAGCATGGTACCGTTTGCTAATCGCCAACGAGTGACTCGAGTTCTCGAAGGCGCGATTCTCGGTAATATGTTTTTCGAGCCGAGTACCAGGACGAGGGTCAGTTTTGGTTGTGCCTGGAATCTACTCGGTGGTGAAGTACGAGAAACTGCTGAGATCAAAACATCTGCAATCGCTAAAGGGGAATCGTTCTACGATACCGCCCGGGTTCTTAGCGGGTACAGTGATGTCATCGTTATGCGTCACCAGATCGAAGGCTCCGTAGAGGAATTTGCCAGCGCCAGCCGTGTGCCGGTAATCAATGGAGGCGACGGATCTAACGAACACCCCAGCCAGGCGCTACTTGATCTCTACACCATTAGGAAAGAAGTAAGCGACCGGGGCAAGGGCGTCGATAACCTGCGAATCGCTCTCATAGGTGATCTTCGTTATGGGCGTGCAGTCCACTCTCTTTGCAAGCTGTTGACCCTTTATGACAATGTTCACTTTACCCTTGTCTCACCCCCGGAGCTTAGCCTCGGTGATGAATACATTGAAGAAATGCGTGGAGCAGGTCACGAGGTCGTCGAATCATCGGATCTGCAAGCTGGTATCAGCCATGCCGACATTCTCTACGTTACCCGCACCCAGGAAGAACGCTTTCCGACACAGGAAGAAGCCGAACGATACAAGGGCCTTTTCCGGCTCAACCAATCTGTGTACACCGAATATTGTGAGCCCAACACCGTCATCATGCATCCACTGCCGCGTGATTCCCGCGGCAATGCCAATGAACTGGACAACGATCTGAACGAAAACCCAAACCTCGCGATCTTCCGGCAAACGGACAACGGGGTATTAATTCGCATGGCACTGTTTTCGCTGATACTGGATGTTGCAGACAAGGTCGAAGACACAGCGCGAGATGTAAGCTGGTACACCGCCAAGCGCTTCTAACACCAATGTCACACTTTATACTGGACTGCGACCCTGGGCACGATGATGCTGTTGCAATGCTTTTCGCTGCAAAACACCTATCGCTGTCGGGAATCACTACTGTTTTTGGGAATACAAACGTGGATAACACGACGAAAAATGCACTTGCCCTGATCGACGCAGCAGGGATCGAAGTGCCTGTTGCGCAAGGCGCTGCCGGACCTTTATCAGGCACCCTGGAAAGTGGTGAATCAGTTCACGGGAAAAGCGGTTTAGACGGCGCCAATCTGCCCCAGGGCCACCAACAGTCGGTAACGGAGTCTGGGGCCGAATTCCTGATCAGCGCAGCCCGCAAAGAATCAGACCTGGTTATTATTGCGATCGCGCCATTGACCAATCTGGCGCTTGCTCTCAAGCAGGCACCCGACATTGCCCAAAAGATTCAGGAGATCTCAATTATGGGAGGCTCAACCGGTGTCGGGAATGTGACTCCGGTAGCCGAGTTCAATATATTTGCGGACCCTGAAGCGGCGGCGATAGTTTTCTCCAGCGGTATACCGATTCGCATGGCAGGTCTAAATATCACGTCCAAATTCGGAATAAACGCATCGCAGGTGGCTGCGCTTAGAGCATCCTCCGCCCTGCTCCCTCGCGAGATCGGCGGCGCACTTGATTACTATCTTACTCGCCAACACTCGATATACGGTCGCACACATGCTCCAATCCACGACGTCTGCGCGGTAATTCCCTATACACACCCGGACCTGATTCAATATGAGTCAATGCACGTTGAGGTAGAATATCAGGGTGATATTACGCGAGGTCAGACTGTTTGCGATCAACGAGGGATCATGTCTGACGATGGTCTAAGCCCCCCAAAGTTTAAAAATGCTAGAGTCGCGATTAGTGCCAGGGGTGAGACCATCAGCAATCTGGCTATTGAAAGCTTGCTTAGCTATACATGAGGACTCAACAACCCGTGACTCAACTACCCGTGACTCAACAACGTACCACAGAGGATTAACCAATGATTTATGACAATGTGCTGCAAACGATAGGCAACACGCCAATCGTCAGAATTAACAACATCGGGCCGGATAATCAGAATATTTACGCAAAACTGGAGGCGTTCAATCCGCTTGCTTCCGTCAAAGACCGACTGGCTATCGGAATCATTGAGGATGCTGAAAAAAGAGGAGCCATTAAGCCAGGTCAAACAGTCGTTGAAGCGACGTCCGGTAATACGGGCATTGCCCTCGCCATGGTATGCGCGGTCAAAGGATACCCTTTCGTGGCCACCATGGCTGAGTCCTTTTCCGTAGAACGCCGGAAGATCATGAAGGCCCTTGGTGCAAAAGTTATTCTTACGCCAGCAGCTGAGCGAGGCTCAGGCATGGTGAAGCGCGCAGAAGAAATCGCCGCACAGCACGGCTGGTTCCTGGCGCGACAGTTCGAAAATGAGGCCAATCCCGCCTACCACCGCAACACCACAGGACCCGAAATACTTCGTGATTTCACGGGAATGGATCTCGACTATTTTGTAAGCGGCTGGGGAACCGGTGGAACAGTCACCGGGGCCGGCCAGATGATCAAACTGGCGCGACCCAACGTCAGGGTTATTGGTGCGGAACCCGAGAACGCCATGCTGCTTTCAGGGTCCGAATGGTCTCCTCATAAGATTCAGGGCTGGACACCCGATTTTATCCCGGGCGTTTTAGACAAAGCGGTCATTGATCAGTTGGTACCCGTTAGCGATGACGATGCAATCGCAACCGCGCAGAACCTGGCGCAGCAGGAAGGGATCTTCTGTGGTATTTCCGCAGGAGCGACGATGTCCGCAGCGCTGACAATAGCGAAGGATGCTCCAGCGAACAGCACCTTTTGCGTCATGCTGCCTGATACCGGGGAGCGTTATCTTTCTACCCCGCTATTCGAAAGTATTACCCCAGACTCTGACGACGACTGGCTAGAGACTCTCTAGTCAGTCAACCATCAGACCGTCAACCATTAGACAGTCAACTTACGGACAGGCCCGTTATTCGGTTAGTAGCGCGTCGAACTCAGGGACAGCGTTAAACAAATCAGCAACCAGGCCATAGTCAGCCACCTGGAAGATTGGCGCATCTTCATCTTTGTTGATGGCAACAATCACTTTGCTGTCTTTCATTCCCGCCAGATGCTGGATGGCACCGCTGATACCCACCGCAATATAAAGATCAGGTGCCACAATTTTACCGGTCTGACCTACCTGCATATCATTGGGCACAAAACCCGCATCGACTGCAGCACGGGAAGCACCCATCGCTGCACCGAGCTTATCGGCAACAGATTCCAGGAGCGAGAAATTCTCTCCGTTTTGCATTCCGCGTCCGCCAGAAATAATAATGCCGGCAGAAGTTAGCTCGGGGCGCTCCAGTTTGACGATTTCATCCTTTTCCCAGCTTGAGAGGTCGGAATCCTTGACGACATCAATGGATTCTACCGCTGCGCTCCCACCTTCACTCGCTACACCATCAAACGCAGTACCACGTACGGTCATCACCTTTATCGGATCAGACGACTGGACTGTCGCAATGGCATTTCCTGCGTATATAGGTCGCTCAAAGGTATCGTCACTCACCACGCCACTGATATCTGATATCTGCGCAACGTCGAGCAATGCTGCGACCCGAGGCATAAAATTCTTTCCGGAGGTGGTCGTCGGGGTCAATATATGGCTATATCCCTTACCAATTTCAGCGACCAGGTCTCCAATATTCTCTGCCAACTGATGCCCGTAGGCTTCATTGTCTGCAACCAGAACCTTGGTTACGCCAGCTATTTTAGCTGCTGCTTCTGCGGCCCCTGAACAGGCCGCACCTGCTACCAGCACCTCAATATCACCACCAATCGCTTCTGCAGCGGCAACCGCAACCAGCGTTGGCGCCTTAATGGCGTCATTATCATGTTCTGCTACTACAAGAATACTCATGAGATCACCTTCGCTTCGTTTCTTAATTTGTCGACCAATTCTTCCACCGTTTCAACGATAATGCCGGCCTGCCGCTCGGGTGGTGATTCAACTTTCAAAGTTTTAACCCGCGGTGCGACGTCAACGCCTAACTCATCCGGCGTATAGGTATCGATGGGCTTTTTCTTCGCCTTCATGATATTTGGTAAGGATGCATAGCGAGGTTCATTGAGACGAAGATCCGTAGTGACCACCGCTGGCAATTTCACAGTGATTGTTTCCAGACCACCATCGATCTCTCTGGTGACCGTTGCAGTATCCTCACCTAACTCAATTTCGGAAGCGAACGTCGCTTGAGCCATTCCACCGATCGCGGCCAGCATCTGGCCTGTCTGGCTGTTGTCACCATCGATTGCCTGCTTACCCAGAATAATCAGCCCGGGCTCCTCTTTTTCAATGACAGCGTTAAGCACCTTCGCGATCGCCAGCGGCTGCATATCTTCGTCTGTTTCAACATGGACACCACGATCGGCCCCGAGAGCCAGGGCGGTACGAATCTGCTCCTGACAAGCACTTGCCCCAACGGAGGCAACAATCACCTCTTCCACTTTGCCTGCTTCTTTAAGTCTTACGGCTTCTTCAATTGCTATCTCGTCAAACGGATTGACTGACATTTTGACGTTGTTGAGATCAACGCCGGTATTGTCGCTCAACACGCGAATATTCACGTTGTAGTCGACAACACGCTTCGCTGTTACCAG
>CAJWQG010000094.1 GCA_913045175.1 uncultured Gammaproteobacteria bacterium
CATACGAGATTACAAGGTGACTGGAGTTCAGACGTGTGCTCTTCCGATCTACCAAAGTTAATTCGACCGTCCGCGGCATCCCACAGCGGACCCGGTCGACCTCGCGGTCGATGACCGGCAGGGCCGGCGGTTTCGCCAAGATCGTCATAAACCGCGGCAATCGCCCAGGTGTTATTCGTTAGCGCAAACGCTTCAAGCTCACTGACATCAACCAGTTCCGCGACATCATCGTGATCCCGTCTTCGCAAGGCAGCCGCGGCACAAATAAACCCGGTGACGCCGCCAACATAACCCGCCTGTTGCTGTGGCATCTGTAACGGTGGTTCATCCCGGTACGCATTAATGAACGACCATCCCGTTCTGGCACTGGTGGTCAGATTATTACCGGGTTGACCTGACAGGGGACTGTTCAACCCGTGAGGTGTGATGCAGAGATGAACCGCATCAGCGATTAAAGAAGGTGCTTCGGTCAATGGATCAGCAGTCGTGATCAGCACATCGGCGCTGGCAATCAGCGCTGATAACTCATCTTCGCCGCTAGTGACTAAGGAACGCTTATTCCAATTGACATAAGCATGCAGGGCGCCTCGGTCCAAACCGTTCTCATCGTCCAAAAAAGGTGGTTCGTGTCTTAACGGGTGACCCTCTGGGGTTTCAACAAGAATGACGTCGGCGCCGAAGTCACCAAACAGGCGCGCCGCAAACGCACCAGACAGGCGATTGGACAGGTCAACTACCCGTAGTCCATCAAATGGGGTGGTCATGTTTTGCTCTTGAGATATATCGAGGTCAGTCCTTCAGCTGGTAATGATAGACGAAGTCGCGCCGATATTCCTCATGGGCTACATGATGAGTTTTGAGTGGTTACCGGAGTAGTTAGGTCGGAATAAAATTGATCCGCGTATTTTTTTCTCATAAGGTGGCTGTCCGTTACCAATCGCTTACGCTTAAAGGATATAGGTGCTAAGGAAATCTTGCTCCGAACCGGTCTTGCTGGTCATCTGCCTACTGGTGCTGACCGCATGTGGCGGCGGTGGTGGCGGCAGTTCGCCTACGCCTGCGCCCCCGGCCATCGACCCAACGAACGAAGACCCGCCAGACGATAGCCCGGTGATCTCATTCACTGATATCACCGCAGACTCAGGATTGAGCCGCCGCTGGGACATAACGACAGGCGCATCCAATTTCATCGAGGAGTTTGCGAGCGGTCTCGCAGCAGCCGACTACGATGAAGACGGTGATATTGATCTCTTTGCAACCGGTGGCGACTTCGACCCAAACCACCTCTATGAGAATCAAGGCGACGGCAGCTTCGTTGAAATCGGACGCGCCGCAGGGCTCGATTTTTTACACCGTGGCAGTGGACCCAATTTCAGCGACTACGATGGTGATGGTGATCTCGATCTCTTCGTCGGCGCCGTCCAGCGAGAACCGCATTTTCTGTTTGAGAATCGAGACGGACTATTCGTCAACGTAACATCTTCCAGCGGAATCAATATCACGGTTGACGACACGATATCTTCAACCTTCAGTGACTACGATAACGACGGTGACCTCGATCTGTTTCTGAGTCACTGGGGCGCGAGCCAACGTGCCGACACGGAAACCCTTTGGCGTAACAATGGTGATGGCTCATTCACCAGCGCTAGCATTGAATCAGGTATCGCCGAAGCGCTAATTGAAACTGACCAGACCAGCGGTCTGGGAATCGACCGAACTTTCACCCCGAACTTAAGCGACATCGATAACGATGGTGATGTGGACCTACTCATGGCGGCTGACTTCGAAACCAGTCAGGTGTTCGTCAACAACGGTGATAGCACATTCACCAGAGTCACCGACCGCAATGTCATCGTCGATCAATCCGGTATGGGCGCCGCTGTCGGCGACTACGACAACGACGGCGATATGGACTGGTTTGTCACCTCGATCCTGCAACAACCTGACCAGTTCGGAAACCGACTCTATAGAAATGTTGGTTCTGCCGCTTTCGAGGACGTCACCGACGAGGCAGGCGTGGCTGATGGCGGATGGGGATGGGGCGCTTGCTTTGCAGACTTCGACAATGACGGTCACCTGGATCTTTTTCACGTCAACGGCTGGCGGGGTACAACGGGAGCAGATATCGGCCGCGACAGCGAGTTTTCCGACCAGGTGCGCTTTTTTCACAACCAGGGTGACGGCACTTTTGAAGAACAGGCATCAATGGTCGGCCTGGGAGATAACGGCCAGGGACGCGGTGTTGCCTGCTTCGATGCGGAACGGGATGGCGACATCGACATTGTCATTTCCAACAATGATGAAGAACAGTTCGTCTACTATCGGAACGATTCAACCAACGACAACCACTATATAAGTATGAACCTGGTCGGCAATGAGCAGAATACGCGGGGGATCGGGGCCTGGGTTACCGCAGAAACTGCTGAGGGTGCACAGGTACGTGAAGTTCGCGCTGGTAACAATTATGTATCTCAGAACCCTCCCGAGGTGCACTTCGGGCTTGGGGACGCCACATCGGTCGATCTGGTCGTACGCTGGCCCGACGGAAGCGAAACAGTTCGGTCAGGCGTCACCACAGACCAACTGCTAACGATTGAGCATGAATAGCTCTTATTCTGCCTAAAATCGCCTAAATCGGCCGATTTATCGGAGTTCACCCAAAATAATGAACTTTCACCCACATTTTCCTGACGTATAAGCATATTTTGATATATCTATCCCGTTAATCGAACTATAATCTATTGATATATATAATTTTTTAGTTAAAAAAGTTAAATATTTAGGAAAAAGTGAAAAAACCTAACTTTTGGGTGAAAGTTTGTATACACGGTGGCAATATCCTCCGGAGGTAAAAACAGTATTTACCTAAAACGCTACTTTTGGGGAAACAAAATATGAAGAAATTCATTCCAAGCGTGTCATTGGGATTGGCACTGACCTTTACGGGAATCCCAGCCTATTCAGCGGATGATGCTGAACAAAGTGCGGCAATCGAAGAAATTGTTGTAACGGGTGAGCGAGGTGAAACCTCAACGCTCGACCGTGCAATGACGGTTACCGGCTTTAACGGAACAATGATCGAGCAACTTGGCATCCAGAACATGGATGACCTGGAAACGCTTGTGCCCGGTCTACAAAAAGGTGTCCGCAGTTCTGCAGGTAAGAACGAAGATGGTCACCTGGTCATGCGAGGCGTTGCTAACGACCGCCGCATCAACTTTTTCCAGGACTCGGCAGTCGCTGTCTACGTAGACGGCATCTACAATCCGATGTCCTACGGACTTGACGCAGGTTTGTTCGATGTTGAACGAATCGAGGTCGCTCGAGGCCCACAGGGTACTACTGGCGGTAAGACCGCGATGGGTGGTTCCTTGAGCTTTGTTACCAAGAAGCCCACTGAAGAGTGGGATCTTAAAGCAACCGCTGAATTTACAGATCAGGCATCACAGGAAGTCAACATTGCGTTTGGCGGCCCTATCGGTGACAGCGCCTTCTCCTACCGGCTGGCAGTCAATCGTCTGACCGGTGATGGCATCATCAAGAACCTCGGTTCTGGTCCTGATGCAGGTGAACCGGATCGTCTCCAGTATTCACCGCAATTACGATTCACCAATGATCGCTGGGATATTACCGCGCGATACAAAAAACTTGAGGACACAGGTACTCAGATGACCTCGTTGACCATTGGCGCGCGTAATTCAGAGGAAGAATTTCTCCTCAACAATGACGGCACGCGACGATGTGAAACTAGCCGCGATGCAGACGGAAACATCTTCTGTATCACAGATGCAAACGGCAACATCGTCTACTACAGGAATCCAACCTTCGGTCTGGGTCAGTCGCCTGCAATCCAGGACTGCCCGGGATTCAACACCGATGGTACCCGTGATCCGGGTCTCCCCGTCGTATGTGAAGGCAAACACCTGAAACTCCTAACACAGACCAACGCACCGGTCGGCCAGGACAACTCACAGGAAACGCTTTCTATAGAGGCGATATTTGCGCTCAACGATAACCATGACCTCACCTATTTTTATGGCGACAGGGATACCAGGACGGACGAAAACACCGACCCGGATCTGACCAACCGTCAGGGCGGTGGTGTTTGCTCGGCAATCCATCCTCGCGTTCTTTCCGGTGAACTCACAGAAGGGCAAACACATCCCCGCTGTGCGCTGGATGGAGCAGGTAATGGCGCTTATGCTGATTCAGTTACCAACTATCTGCGTACTTCCGATCAGCAGAGCCATGAGATCAGACTGGTCTCCAATAACGATGGCCCGCTGAACTACACGCTTGGCTATACCCTCATCGAGGGTGACGAGCCGTATGTGTATAGGGATATTTTCAATGGCGTAGAAACAGGTACTAGTGGTCTGAACAATCCCACTTTCTACCAGGATACGACGGCCCGATGCGAACAGGAGCAGGGTGGGGACGTGATCGCCGATACCCTGGACCCAAGTAGCGCTTCGCACTTTCTTGCACCTATCTGGGTTACAGGATGCTATGGCAGTAACAGTACCGCGTTCCACAGTGACGTCAGCAACGGTGGAACCCATGTGAATGGTAGCGGCGTTGTCGGTGCCTTCTATGGCAACGTGGAATATGAGCAGGCTGCCTTCTATGGCAACGTGGAGTATGTGCTGAGCGACGAGTGGAAGGTGTTTGCAGGTGTCCGTTACAACGACGACCACAAAGAGCACAATCAGAATGACTTTACGTCATCTGGTCAGTCCACGCTGGCAGACGGCACCGTGATCAATGTTGTCAACGGTATCTTCCGTAACAAGAATATCCAGTCACCGTGTTGTGGGTATATCGGCCAGAACCGGGATGCCGACGGTAACTTCATTCCTGATGACCGAACACTGGCTGACTCCAAAGTAGTCACCTGGACGGAAACCACCTGGAATGTCGGTGTTGAATACACCCCTTCTGATAACGCCATGTACTATGGCCGAATCTCCAGGGGCTATCGTGCTGGTGGTTTCGCAGGATTCGGGAACCAATTGGGTTTCGCGTTTGATCCGGAAATCATGATCAACTATGAAGCCGGTATGAAAGGTCTGTTCTTCGATAACGCGGTACAGGTGGAACTCAGCGCCTACTACCAGGACTTCGAAGCCTTCTGGGTTCAGTCACAGCGACTGCGTACTCCAGCAGAACTGGTCTTCCCTGGCAACACCTCAGCGTTTATTGGTGAAACTAATGCCATTGACGGCACCGAGGTCTCCGGTATTGAACTCCAGGGTGCCTGGCAGATCAATGATCGCCTAGTACTGCGTGGTTTCTTCGAGCTGATGAACTCCAGTTTCGGTGACTTCACGACCAATTACTGCTGTACGCCTCAGGGTGTAAACTTCGAAGCGACAACGACTACACTGAACGATTCCGCTGGTAACGTTATTATCGATCCAGCGACCGGTGAGCCAAGACAGTTTGTCACCACTGGCCTCAGTAACTTCGCCGGTAACTCGCTACGTATGCAGCCAGAGCAAAAACTCTCGGCCACACTGACGTACGATGTACCTATCGATCCTGATTGGGGTACGCTGGATGTACTGACTATCATGAGCTGGCGCGATCAGATGTATCCGGATGAAGCAAATCTGGACATCTATGCGATTCCTGACTACACGCGATGGGATGTTCGTTCCAACTGGACCTCACCGTCTGGCACCTATTCAGCATCTTTCTGGATAACCAACGTGCTTGATACGGTACAGGTACAGAGCTATTCACCACGTGACGGCAACGGTGTAACCGCGCCTATTCAAGGAACGGTCACTGACGAACGTCGAATTGGTCTTACCTTCAACTACCAGTTGTAAATGACCAAAGGGTCTTTTAACGAGGATCCTGAAATTTTAGAAAAGCGCACCCCACAAGGGTGCGCTTTTTTTTGCGCCTCATATACAGGAACCCGGTAAAAATTCTAAAGCAGAAAACGTGATCGTGCGGTGGCCTGGTGGGTGCGATCAAGACATTCGGCGGTTTAGAGGTTGGATCCACCTATGAGTTGCGAACTCAGAAAATCCTCTTATTACTACCTTTGATACTGAAGCTGATCCATACGTCCCTGTCGTCGTAAATGGCACCGTTACAAGCGGGATCGACAACCCGTACCTGGACGAGCCAATTACCACCCTGACGCGGCGAACCGGAAAACTCTTCTCCATCAAATAGAATTCCCGGTGGAATCTCGCCCTGCATGATACGCAAGCTGCCAACTTCCCACGGACCATCACACCTTGCCGTCAATCTGACTCGCATGGGCTGTAAAGGCCAGCCGTGACCAGAGGTAAATTTAAGCGAGCTTACGAAGGAAAACCCGGGCCCTGCATCCGGAAGGGGCGTAGAGCTTCCACAACCAGTAACAAGCACAAGCAAGAAGCAAAGAATTGGGCGCATGAACTGATACCAAAGGGTAAAGTCTGAGTTTACGCGGTTGCCAAGTCCTTTAGCAAAAGGACTTGTATTTCCTATAAAATATAGCGCAGACAACCCGGGGCAAACCATGAATACAAACCTGATGAAAACATCGTTGTTGGCACTAATCCTGTGCTTTTCAGCTACAAACGCAGCAGCAAACGATGAGGACAATTTCAAACGCGCCTACGCAGCTTATCAGCAGCACATCAGCGCGAATGAAACAAAACTAGCACTCGACGCAGCAAAGGATGCTCACAAGTACGGAACAAAGCTATTTGGCAAGTCTCATACCAACTCCGCAAATCTGGCGCTCAACTATGCCAGATTGCTTAACGATACCGGTGACCACAAGAAAGCCCGCAAGACGCTGAAAGGCAAACGCCGCATATTAGAGCAGCACCATGGCGATGACGCACCAGCGCTTGTACCCATCGTGATGGAAGAGGCTCGGGCTGCAAAGGACCCTAAGACAGCCCAGCACCTTCTGACCCAAGCGGCGGACCTGGCCAGAGGTTATGAAGACAAGCTGGTCGAGGCCCAAAAGAACTTTGACATCGTGGTGCTCCTGCTCAACTGGGGGGGTGGTGGACTGGTCGAGCCATTCGTTGACAGGGCCTATGAGATCTACGTTGAGAGACTCGAGCCCAACGACTTTCGGCTGGGCCTCATGTCCTACCACAAGGCACGGTGGGCCATGGCTAAAAATCAACAGGAAGAAGCCATTGGATATCTGGAGCGTGCACTGGTCGCATTCAAAATCCCTGACGGGGAATCCATAGGAGATCTTGAGCGAACCGTCAGGCAGCTATTGGTCCAGACCTATGAAAGGCTCGAGCGGTCGGACGCTGCGACGGAGCACCTGCTTGTTCTGGGTGCACACCAGTATTGGTCTAATACACCCGTTTTTAAGACTGATTTTCCCGCTGAGATGGTCAATAAAGGTATGAGCGGAGACGTGACGCTCACTTTCACAGTAGATGAGCAGGGTTTTGTAAGAAACCCTGTCGTTGCTGACTCCGATCAGGCACTGCTGGACGAAGCGGCCCTTACGATGGTCAAGGGATTCAGGTATACGCCAAGATTCGTAGACGGCAAACCGGTCGCAATTGAGGGGATGGAATACACCGCGAGCCTATCCTTCGAAAAAGTGCCAAATGTAGCCGGCCGCAAGGCGCTGACCAGACCACCAGTTAGGAGAATGATGACACCGGACAGATTCGATATCTCCGGTTGCACTGGTGATCCAGGGCTGGACACCTCACAGGCCTGTGAGGGCTATGGCAGTATAGGGAAATAATCACAGCTCGCGGTCGAGCTGCAAACAATATGGATTTGATCTACAGGCAACTCTACGATATCGAGTCGGGCACATTCACCTATGTACTTGCCGATGCAGTTTCCCGGAAAGGGATGATCATCGATTCGGTTTACGAACGACACTAGCGCGATCTCGCGCTAGTGAACGAACTCGAGATCGAATTGCGTTACGCGATAGAGACCCATTGCCACGCCGATCATGTTACCGCCGCGTGGCTCCTACGAAAGCAAACAGGATGTAAAATCGCCGCCTCAGCCGCCAGTGAAATACAGGGTCTGGACCTGTCTTTGGCACACACTGATAAGGTGGCGTTTGGTCAATTCAGTCTCGAAGTATTCGCGACGCCAGGACACACCGACGGCTGTATCAGCCTGTTCCTACCCGATCCCTCCATGGTATTCACCGGTGACTGCCTGTTGATTCGAGGCTGTGGTCGCGCCGACTTCCAAAGTGGATCTGCTGCGCAGCTGTATCGATCCATCACCGAACAGCTATTTTCTCTGCCGGATCAAACCACCCTGTGTCCAGGACATGACTACGACGGTCGTACAGCGAGTACTATTGGCGAGGAGAAAAGACTAAACCCAAGAATCGGTGGCTGCGCTAATGAAACGGACCTCGTCGAGTTTCTGGAAAAGATGCAGCTACCGCATCCGAAAAAAATCGATATCGCCGTTCCTGCTAATCTCAAACTCGGTAAGCCAGACGACGAGCCACAGGCACCAGAATGGGCCCCTGTAACCACTACCTACCCAGGCATACTGGAGATCCCGCCACAGTGGGTCGCTGCCAACCTGAATCGTGTGCATGTGTTGGATGTGCGAACCCAGGTGGAGACCGACGAGGAACCAGCGCGTGTTGATTCGGCTCAGAGGATCCCGCTTGATGAATTAAGAGAACGCATGGATGAAATCCCGCGTGACAAGCCTGTAATGAACCTATGCCGCTCCGGACGTCGCTCGGTTATGGCCTTTAATATCCTTCGCAACGAAGGATTTACTGAAGTTGCTAACGTAAAAGGCGGATTGCTTGCCTGGTATGCTGAGGGTTTACCAATAATTTAATCGTAAACTCATCCCAGATAGATTGTTTCGATCATCATACCCTCGGCCACACTTAACATGCGGTGATCATAGGTTGCCAGGCCAACATGCTGACGACGCTGGATAAGAAAATCAATCGAAGCAAGGTGAATGGCATCCAACGTTCGAACGGGTGCGTGGAATGGTTCAAGTACTCTTTCAAGAACTGGAGGTGACAGCTCTAGCAACGCAATCCTCGCAACCAGCTCTCTCGCAGCTTCACCATGAGAGTCTGCCAGTCCACGAACGTTTACTCTCGTCCACACCTCATACTCGAGCAACCGACTTGAAATCAGCGTTTCATCCCATAGCCACTGCGGAGGTTTCTTGTCCTCAGCGAGCAGCTGAGCCAGTACCACCGATGTGTCAAGGTAGATCAACGATCTCCCCTGTCACCATCCAGATCGACGAGCAACTCTTCAAGCTTCATGACAGGTTTGGTGACTGGCAAATCGTCCGACCCGGAGAATACAGGTGGTCTGAGCCAGCCCTGCCGCACCGC
>CAJWQG010000095.1 GCA_913045175.1 uncultured Gammaproteobacteria bacterium
GAAAGGGTGCTGGAATCCAGTTTTGGTCAGAATGCAAGGCCAAACCCTCACCACCTTCGCGCTTGATAGAGCCATGAAAACGTCCCGCCCTAAACCCTTTACCGATACTGTACTCGGCGATAGCCATCACCTTGGGAAGGGTTGCCACCAAATCCACCGTGCGATCCCTGCCTAGCAGCATCACGGCACCGCGTGCTGGATCAGGTTGCGTTAATTTCGCCAAAGAGTGGATGACTTCTCGCAAGTCGCTCATGAGCTCTGGGGGCGCCGCATTTCGAATAACCGCGTAGCCTTCGTCCCTCATTTGCTCGACTACATCCCAAAGCCCCAGTTCATCAATACGCGGTCGCAATTCATCAGAAACCTCAAAAGGCCCAACGCTTGATAATTCGTTATGAAGAGATTCTTCCGTCACAGGTTAGTCTCCGATACCCGAACGCTTTAATCAATCTCCTTCGGCATTCTTCGCCTGGATAATGGCGACGCGCTCTAAGTCAGGCCCTTCATCGCGCCAGCCGTTAAACCTATTTTCGCCCATTAGCTGTGCAAAACGAGGATCGTTAGCATACCGCTCAAATACCTCAGGATAGCGAGTGTCACCACGCAGCTCTTGAGTAGTCATGAATTCACGACAAAAATAAGCGGCCAAATTTATTCTTGTGCCAGGAACCTCTCGCCTCCAACCTCCGTGCCAAGAGTTACCATGCCATACCACAGCATCACCGGGCTGAAGTTCCATCGTCATTCCTCCAGCAGGCGCTGTCCATTCGATTGCATCGAGCTCTTCGACCGGCAGTTGCTTGGCCATTATCTCCGGGAGGGTTTCAGCTCCGGCCATCCAGTTTTCAGTGGGAGTGGGCTGACGTTGTTTATGCTGACTACCAGGGAACAGCATCAGAGCACCTTCATCTTGGCTGTAGGGCGTCAGCGCATAGTTGCAGTTAGCGATCAACGCGGTGGAGCTGATGCAGTCATTGGGCAACCCATCAACATGAACACCCAACGGAAGGCCACCCGGACCTCGCAAGTGACTGCCCATAGAAGATAACACGCAATCCTCACCCAAAAGGTACTTAACCAGCGCTAACGGTTTTGGCTCAAGTAAAATCTCCTGAAAAACGGGATCATCAAAAATCAGGTAATGCTGATACTGCATTCCATTAAAATCTTCGTTAGCCGCACTTTCAGGGTCGATTTCATGACCAACCGCCTTTTCTGCATGACGCAATATCGCGGCCTTTGCTCGTTCAATCCGATCATCTGACAATACGCCTGGTATTACCGCAAAACCCTGCACCTCTAACTCGAGCAGTTTATCCGTCAAGCCAAGCGACTCTATCTCGTCGAGAATTCTACGTTTCGCCGGATCCTCTATACTTGAAAGAATAGGCGAACCTAAATCCCCTTGATCAACTTTAACTTCAGCCATTTATAAGCTCCCTAGATAAACTCAATATGATTTTTTACGCGAAGGGATCGGTCCCCGTCTCCATCATTCTTGCTGACCGACCTTTCTCATCTCCCTCCATGCCAAAGGGGTACATATGGTCCACACCGAGAACCCGTTTCAAATCAGGGAACTTTTCCATCAAATTGTCAGAAATTTGGTCTTCCCAAAGGTGGATTGGCCTCATGTGACGGCGCATATAGACCTGCACCAAGGTCACCCTCAATCCAGGATTAGTTCGAGGTACCGACGCGTGCCAGGTCCCACCATGCCAGATCGCCAAAGACCCGGCCTTCCCAATCAAAGGAACCCATTTAAAAGGCGTACTATCCAGTTCTGTCTCATGCGGTAGGGTCGCACGGCCAAAACGGTGACTCCCGGGCACAAAAACCGTCGGACCGTCTTCCTCTCCGTTATAGTCAGTGCAAAGCCACGAAGCGTTAGCAGCATGAGCGATATGCCCCCCGCCAGGCGGAATACCATGCTGATCGCTATGCAGCGAAATGCCGTCCCCTCCTTCCGGCTTCATAATCCAGGTATGACCAGTCAGAGTAGCGCTTTGACCACATAGCCACCGAACCAGCGCCATCATTTGAGGGTTTGTTGCCGCTTCAACGAAGACCTCATCCTCCTCCATCAACAACCAGGAGTTCTTCGACGTCATTTCTGGGGCAGCTTTAGCCTCTCTGAAATCGCCAATTTTGATGTTATTACGTTTCTCACAAGTGGTGATTATCGCGTTGCGAAGTCGTTCAACGAATTCAGGTGACGCTCCGATAGTCTCCGGTGGTACTACGGTCATCCCATAGGCCTCTAGTTCGGCAACGTGTTTGAACAAACCAAAAGAGTCAATCTCTTTCATCAAAGGATCAACGTTAGGTGACGTTTCGTAATCTGCTAAATCCATAATAGTCTACTCCAAACAAAAAACACCCAGTCAATACAACTGGGTGTTTTAGATTGAAAAATCCTCCTACTGAGCTCGCATCATAAATTCGACACCAACCAGCCTAGGAGGCTGCCAGGCCCACTGATTTACCGCCAAAATATTGAAGTAGGCAGTCTCAGTATCCTCTCCTGTGAGGTTCTTGATGAAGAGGCTAGCCTTCCAGCGATCGTTCTCGCCTCTCAAGTGAGCAGAGAAATCGGTCGTTTGCCTGCGCGGAAACACAAAGGCTGAAACAACCTGACCGTCAGTATTCTCCACCCCCAAGGAGCTGTCTTGAGCCCCCATCGCCGAATAATTGAGCGTTAAATTGAACTCTCTTCCTGAGTCGAGGGGAATCCCATAATCAAGCATCGCGCTCCAACTCCATTCAGGGGCATTGGGCAGTCTAGTGCCTGCAGGGCTGGTTCCTACTGCCTCGTCGAGCTCAGCTTCATTGATGTCCGCCCCAATATTCAAGGTTAAATAGTCCAAAATCTGGATATCGGCGGTGGCCTCGATACCTTGAGAATGTGCTGCTCCAGCGTTATCAATGTAACTGCGATTAATCGAAGGGATATTCTGGTCCGTAAACGTTAGAAGCGTGTCTTCCCAGTCGAAGTAATACAAGCTGCCGGTGACCCTAATACGTCCATCAGCAAGAGTAGTCTTTACTCCTAACTCATAGTTAGTCACTGAGTCCCCCTCGTAAGTCATCCTGCTCTCAGCAAGCGCCGCGGCTTCAGTTCCAGTAAGCCCAAGGGGATTTGCTGCAAACGCAGTCGAAGGTATGACTTCGTCACCAGCACCCCCTAATTGCCTTACGTTAAACTCTTGACCAAGATTAATGTTTCCTGGCCTAAAACCCGTACTAATGTTGAAATAAGCAAGAGTTTCGTCGGTCGCTTGCCAGGCCAAAGTAAATTTCGGTGACCAGACCTTATCTTCGGTAACGCCTCGACCATCATCAATCATCTGCTCCATGTCAGTGTATCTAAGACCTAAAGTCACATCCCATGAGTCATTTAGTGAGTACGTGGCCTCACCAAAGATACTCTTCTCATCCAGGGTATCCTCATGCGTATTAGATGGGTCCGAATAAAACACGTTATATACCGATTTGGTGAAAGTCGCGTCTGCCAGATGTGGTCGATAATCCTGAGGCTGAACATTACGACGGTAGTCGTCGCTATCCTTGTAGAAAATACCTGCCAGCCATTGGAGGTCACTGTCGCCAGTCGAAATCAGCCTAGCACCAAAGGTAGTGCGATCGGAACTCGCCATATCATCTATATTAAATCCAGTCTGGTTAGGCCCGCTCGCGGTATCGGCCAAGTCAAAAGTCCAACCTTCGGCCAGCATCGTAGGTATCTCATCGGGACGATCAGCTGCACGGGTGACAATATTGAACTGGATAAACCAGTCGTAAAAAGCAGCAATTCCCCCAGGGAACTCTCCCATTCGGTAACTCTCTCGTTCCATATTGGAAGCCATAAGCTCAAGCGTCGCAAAGTCAAACTCGTAGTCGACGTCTAAAGAAAAGATATCAATTTCTTCTTCCATAATAGGACTAATGCCAGGAATTCGGTAATTCAAGCTATCCTCATAAAGCTTATCCCCCAAATAACTGCCAAGCATTTCTGCCTCAGACGTGTAGTAGGTGCCCTGAATGCTGAGCGCATCGTTAACCCACAAAACTGATATTTTACCGCCTTGCGAAGAGTCTTCATTTTCGTTTTCGATCACAGGAGCTATCGTCCTGTCTATGTATCCGGCCGTGCTCGTATCAAAGACAAGTGCTCTCACAGCGGCTGATTCACCAAGCGGGAAGTTCACCATAGCATCGACTCTATGGCCATTGTCATTACTTTCACTGCGCCAGTCGTAGGCAGCCTTTACCTTCCAATCGGTTGTTCCAAGCTGAGGTTTGTTCTGTATAAAACGGATAGAGCCACCAACAGCTCCCTCCCCAAACAATGTGCCCTGAGGACCTTTGAGCACTTCGACTCGCTCAAGGTCAAACATGTTCCCACCAAAGTTTTTTCCGCCTCCCTGAGCCGAGGTCATATTTACCTCATCGACAAATACGGATATCGCAGAAAAACTTTGCATATAGGAATTATCCCCTCCCTGAGAGGAGACTCCTCGAACTATGTATTTATTGCGTCCCGTTCCAGCTCCCTCGACCATATTGAGGCCTGGAATATTCTTGAAGACTTGCTTCATATCGGTTACGCCCATCTCCTCAAGCATATCGCCAGTCAAAGCACTGATTGACTGTGGAGATTGCATCAAGGTGGACTCTCTGTGAGAGGCAGTAACAATAACCTCTTCTACGACCTGATCTTCTTCAGCGATTAAAGGCGCCGAAACCCCTACCAAACTAAAACAAATAGCTAACCACAACGCGATTCGGTAAGACATTATACCTCTCCCTATATTCATTTTTTACTTAAGCAGTAGGCATAACCACCGTAGACAACAGGCGGATAAAGTCTCTAATGCTCTCCCCTGTAAAAAAACATACGTCAACCTTTGGTATACGTCAACTCGTTAACTCTTCCTTAGCTGACAATCAATCTCTTACAAGCCCGGTTAGCGCCCTCTACCTACGATTTAGCGGATTATCCGAGCACGGAAAACTTTCCCTTTGATCTTCCTGTTATTAAGGCATTCAAGGGCAATCCGCACTTTAGGCTGCTCGATAGCCACATACGTGGTCTGGTCCATCAGATCAATTTTTCCCACCGAATCACCCTTGATCGAATTTTCGGCGGTCAGAGCCCCAAGTATGTCGCCTGGCCTTAGTTTGTGTCTTCTACCGCCGTTTATCTCAATGGTGCTGTATACGGGAGCACGCTTCGTCATCTCGTGTCCCGATTCGGGCAGGTGACAATACGATATCCGATCATCGATGAGATCTTGGACCTCCAGCA
Source organism: uncultured Gammaproteobacteria bacterium (assembly GCA_913045175.1). Classification (GTDB taxonomy): domain Bacteria; phylum Pseudomonadota; class Gammaproteobacteria; order Pseudomonadales; family Azotimanducaceae; genus UBA7455. Next base: position 5,309 of record CAJWQG010000095.1, read on the forward strand.
ATCGGCTCTTTTCGCGATCGCCGACCAGGCTGATCGCTCGCCCACTTTTACCCTTCCGACCCGTGCGGCCGACGCGGTGCACGTAAACTTCTGGTTGATAAGGCAAACTAAAATTCACGACGGTCTCTACGTCTTCAATATCCAGACCTCTTGCCGCAACGTCTGTCGCCACCAGCACACTAATACTGCCGTTGGAAAATCTGACAATGGTCGTGTTGCGCTCCTTCTGTTCCATATCGCCGTGCAGAGCAGCCACCGAAATATTATGACTTGAAAGCATCTTAGCCACCTCTGCACAGTCAATTTTTGTATTACAAAAAACCAGATTCAAGGAACCCCCATAATTAGCAATCACATTCACCAATGCCTGATGCCGGTCGGATTCGTCGACTGCGCACCAAAGCTGTTCGATCTCCTGGGGTACCGAAGAATCGGTGACATCGAATCGAACCATATCGGTTCCTAATTTCTTTTTGATTGCCTTAACGCCCTCAGGAAAGGTCGCCGAGAACAAAAGGGTTTGCCTCGGTTTCGGAACGAACCCAAGAATCGCGTTTATCTCATCTTCGAAGCCCATGTCTAACATCCTGTCGGCCTCATCGAACACCAGTATGTCTAATCCGGACAAGTGCAGTGTTTTCTTTTGTAAATGCTTGAGAACACGACCAGGTGTACCTACCACGACATGGGCACTATGCTCCAAAGAAGCAATCTGAGGCCCCAGCGGCACCCCTCCACAGATAGTCAGGATCTTCGTGTTACCGATTTCTCGAGCCAGATTCCGTAAACTCTGGGTAACCTGCTCGGCTAGTTCGCGAGTAGGACATAATATAAGCGACTGAACATGAAATAATTTTGGGTTCAATGGTTGGAGACAGGCTAGACCATAGGCTGCTGTCTTTCCGCTACCGGTATTTGCTTGCGCAAGTACGTCCTGACCTTGCAGCATCGCTGGCAAGGTCTCTGCCTGCACAGGCGTCATCACGTCAAACTTCATCGTTTTCAGGCGATTGAGTAGCTCAACCCTCAATGGCAGAGAGTGGAAGCCTTTAGTGGCTGACACGTTCAAATACTCAGGAATTTATTAACAGCTAGCGAGTCTTTGACCAATTCGACCTCTCGAGCGAGAATCCCCGCCTGCTCTTTGATCAGCCTATCCGCCGGACGTACCTGAAGTTCGTGTTGACACATTACGTTTTTTCCTAATTCCAGGTCTGTCTAAATGCGTCTACAAACTAACATACTCCAGAAGGGATAGGCAGGTTAGTCAGCTCATTAGGAAGCACTCAATTGCGCAAAAAATCGAGCAAATGGCAAAGCGACAGACCTATTCGAATCGTTTGAATTTCGGGCTCGCTGCGATCAGCTCACCAGCACTCGATAAGCTGGGGGCGAACATCGCTTGCAGCACAGCGGGTGCGCGATCGCTAAGCGGATCATACACAGGGGCTGCACTGTCATCGGGCTCAACGCCGTTAACGAAGTCCGCGGCATAAGCTGCCTCTGCATCGGTCAGCACGATGTCTCGCGAAGCCAGTCGGCCGCCGGTCAACCCTTTCGCCAGGAAACTATGCGCGTCCAGTAATCGTTCTGGAATGCTAGGCCCAAGATGGTCTGCCCATCTCACGAGACGATACTCGTGTGGAATTTGTTGATCCCAAAGAATCCGATGCAAGAATTCCGTTCCCCAATGCAGATTCAGCAGATCTTCGTCCCCGCATTCAAGATAAATAGAGATTCCACTGTCACGAATCCTCTCCGCATTCTCCAAAGCAATGTTTGCGGGGTTATCTGCCCTCCACTGCTCTTCGTCCACGGGCTCGCCCCATGCGCCTTCCTCGATCGCACCCTTGCTCCACCAATTATCCGCGTTAAGCTCACTCTGATAGGTAGTGTGAGGTAACACGCCCGGTTCTAATGCGGCGACCGCACCAAACCGCTCAGGATACTTGAACGCTACCTTCAAAGAACCGAAGCCACCCATTGAAACACCGGTTATCGCCGTGTCTTCAGGTCGAAGGGAAACGCCAAACTCACGGTTAAGAAATGCCGGGTATTCGTCCACAATGAAGGCCTCGTAACCGCCAGTGTAAAACGAGAGACCTGCACTGAAAGATGCCACCACTGCTCGAGGAAGATCACCCGAAATCATGAGATCGTCATACATCGGTTTGGAACCCGCCAAGCTGCGGCGGTCGTCGCCACCGCCATGCAGATTGATGATCAGAGGCAAGGTTTCGCCCTCAAATTCAGGCGGGAACAATACGGAGATTTCCACTTCCGCTTCCAGCGCGTCAGAACGGACATTGGTAAGTAGGGGTTCTTTAAAATTCATAGTGACTCTTCTGATTTGTCGCAATTACCATACGATTGCAGCAGAGATCGCACAACAAAGATAAAAGGATTTTCTTAAAGCGCTGTAACAACTACTAGGGTCAGCTTCCTCATAGACCAATCACAAATCGTTGTATTCCATCGCAGCTTACTTATCTGGACTTAACGACAGATTGAAGTTTATGCAGAAGCCTCATGACTCTTCTATGTCAAAGCCAGAACAGGCCGCAGACTAATCAATTATTGCCTGGTAAACCAAATCCTTTATTTTCCCTGTAGGTTGCTGAAGTAGCGGCAATTTTTGAGACATAAAAGTGAAAAACAGCTCTTCTTCTGGATCCACATACTCGATTGTGCCCATCCAGCCGCCCCAAGTGTATTGTCCTCCTTTACCGGTACCCATCGGCGTACCAATTGAACCCCCAGAGTTACTCAATAGCACCGAAGTACCAAGGCCCCATCCATAACCGCCCATCCCGACGGCCATATTCTGATAGCAACACTCAAGCCCTTCGATGTGGTTGGCCATCATGAATTCAATAGTTTTGGGGCTGAGAATACGAGAATCGTTCAATTTTCCTCCATTGGCCATCATCTGCAGGAATCTCGCGTAATCTTCGACCGTTGAAACCAAACCCTCTCCTGCCGCAGCAAACTTCTGGGGATTCTTTGACGCCCGGAACCAGTAAGGATCCAGCTCTATCGCAATACCATATTTATCGTCTTTATAGGTCTGGCCTTCCTCGGCCTTGATCAACTGATCACCATCTCTCAAATAAAGTGAGGTCAACCGGTGCATCTTATCTTCCGGCACAAAGAAATGGGTATCGTTCATTTGAAGCTTGTCGAAAATACGTTCCTTTAGAAAATCGTTAAAGCTCTTACCGGTGAGCTTCTCCACAAGAGCAGCGACAATCTGAAGATCTCTACCATAATTAAACTGCTCACCCGGATGGTTTAATAACGGAAGCTTGGCTCTCTCATTCAAATATTCGATCGAATCAAAATCATAGGGATAAAATCCATTATGAGACGCAGCAGTACCTTTCAAAAAGCCATCAATCACAGGATTGGAACCTATATAAGTCAACCCACTCGTAAAGTTAAATCCATGGTGCACAAGCAGCGGTGTTTTAGCCGGCACGACTTCATAGTTACCTGAACCATTCACATCATATTCGACGACAGTAAGATCCTTCACCTCCGGCAGGTACTTTGACACGGGATCCAGAAGATCGAACAAGCCTTCTTCCCATAAAATCATCCCTGCGACGGCCGCAACCATTTTGGAGGATGAGCACAAGCGAAACATTGTGTCGGTCCGCATCGGCTTATTTTCTTCAATGTCGGCCAAACCAAAGGCCTTCTTGTAAACAACCTCTCCTCTTCGACCAATAATCATCGTGGCACCGGAAAACTCTCGATTGTCGATTTGCTTGTTGATGTAGTTATCAATGCGAGAGAGTCGTTCCGAAGACATGCCCACATCCTCGGGTAGGGTCTCTAATGATTCATTTGATAGCGCCAGAAATGACCAAGCACAAATCACACAAATGAAGACACCACAGAAAGAAGATCTTAGGTTCATAAACTTTCCCATTAATTCTTAGTATTTAGAAATACCCTGTAACCAAGGGCAAAGACTAGTATCCTTT
>CAJWQG010000096.1 GCA_913045175.1 uncultured Gammaproteobacteria bacterium
ATACCCGACCAAGATAATGCCGTACGGCGTTTCGTTTAATCTCAGCCCCCAGATGCAACCACCGTGAACCGAGTAGCACATTGACGCCCTCTTCTGAAAACCGGGCTATCAGTCGGCTCATCTCGTCCGCTGATGTCGCAAAATCTGCATCGAGATACCCCACAGGGGACGATCCAGCTTCAATGGCTCTGAGCAAGCCATGACGAACGGCTTCACCCTTACCAACGTTTTCGACAAAGCTGATCACCGACACGTTGTCGGGACAAGACACTTCCAATCCCTTCAGTACATTAAGCGTGTCATCGGTAGACCCGTCATCCATCAGATAAACGTCAACGTTTGCCTCAACGAGCTTGCGAACCTCAGACTCATCGAGCCTGGCCCCCTCGTTGTAACAGGGAATGACAATGCCAGCAGGCATTAAATAAGACCGCCAGACTCCGGTGCGGGCCGGGCTCGCTGGTTGTAAAGCATCTTAATCAGCCGCGCTTTCTCTTCTTCACTAACGTCAGGAGACGCCTTGGGTAAATCATTACCCACTTCCATGCCACGCTTCACGGCAGGGCGTTCGCTCAGCTCTTCAAACCAGCGCTTAAAGTACTTAAAGTCTTCAATATTCTGGCCCTGCCCTTCCCAACCGACGGTCCATGGGTAACAGATCATATCGGCAATGGTGTATTCACCACCGCAGATATAGCGCTGGTTATACAACTGATTATTGAGTACGCCGTAAAAACGATTCACTTCATCGGTAAATCTGGTTATCGCATAGGTTAAATCGCCTTTGCCTTCCGCCCGTCGAAAGTGTCCACATTCCCCTGTCTTCGGTCCCTGGTTAGCCATTTGCCACATCACCCACTGGATGACGTTGAACTTGCCTCGCGGGTTCGCAGGCATGAACTGCCCGGTTTTCTCTGCCAGGTAAATCATGATGGCGCCGGACTCAAATACTGACAGTGGCTCACCCCCGCCTGCGTGATCGTGATCCACCAGCGCCGGCATCCTGTTATTGGGACAAATGCTCAGGAACTCTTCTGTGAACTGATCTCCCATACCGATATTGCAGGGCACCAGGTTGTACTCAAGCCCGCACTCTTCCAGCTGAATCGTGACTTTCTTGCCATTGGGTGTCGGCCAAAAATGTAGGTCTAGCATCAATTGTTCCTTATCTATCCGTTCACGCAAGTTTGCCAGAAACTCGCGGGTCGTTGTTGAAATAAGTCTTGACGTATAGTTTTATAATTATGGAAATATAGAAATAAATACACAAATTAGTGGAGTAAACCATGGAAATGGTAGGCACCAGGAAACTAGAAACCTATGAGGCCATCGACATGCTTTCCGGGCTCGCCCAGGAGACCAGGCTCAGAATCTTTCGGGAACTGGTTAAAAACCATACCCCGGAAGAGAACAGCGGCGGTCTTCCGGCCGGAATGCTGGCGGACGCCCTGGACATCCCCTCACCGACCCTATCGTTCCACTTGAAAGAGATGTCCCGTGCTGGCCTCGTATATTCAAAAAAGAATGGCCGCTCCGTTATTTACAACGCCAACCTCGCCGCAATGAATTCACTAGTGAATCATCTGCTGGAAGACTGTTGTGGCGGGGCCTGTGAACTATCACTTCAGAATATGAGGAGAAACTCATGAAAAGACTGCACGTAAGCTTCAATGTCAGTAACCTGGACGACTCGATCGCTTTTTATTCGAACCTGTTCGCCACGGAACCTTCCGTTGTTCACGACGACTATGCCAAATGGCTGCTGGATGACCCCAGGGTCAACTTCGTTATAGAACAAGGATCCTCGACGATGGGTCTTACTCACGCAGGGATTCAAACCGAAGACGAAGACGAACTAAACGAAATGTTCGAACGCCTGCAAAATGGTGAGGCACCCTACTTGCCTCAAGGCACAACGACCTGCTGCTACGCGGAGTCAGAAAAAAGCTGGACTGAAGATCCGGACGGACTTCGCTGGGAGGCATTTCTGACCCATCAGCAAATTGACTCCAGAGATGCCGACAATAAGGAGCAGTCAGGCATGCTCGCAGAATGCTACAACCTGCTCCTAAGGAGTATTTAACGTTCATCAGGGATTCAGGTGCATGGTAGTAACTTAACGACACTATCATTGAGGAGACCTACCATGCACCGAATACCAGTAGTCTTCATCGCGGTTTGCAGCCTGGGTATTTCACAATCCGCTTTGGCCCTAAGCTGCGATAACAATCTAATCTCTAAAGGTGACCACCTGATTGAGGTTTTGGAAAAGTGTGGGGATCCGGTACATGCAGATAAATGGCTGGATGACCGGGTCGTATCTGTTCATACCAGAAACCATCGCAAGAGCTACACACCTAACCGCTATACACCTCACAGCTACACATCTAACCGCTATAAATCTCGTCATCAGAAAAACCGCCAGCGTGAGGTTATACGGTACAGGCACACGCCTTACGGCGTAACCGCCCTGTCGACCAACTTACATGTGAGAAGCCCCTACCCAACCTACCTCATAGAAACTGAAACCAATAAACGGGGTAAACGAAGCAGAATCGTGCGCACGGAATCAGTCAGCGTGGATCTCTGGACCTATAACTTTGGGGCTCGACGTTTTATGCGCCAGCTAAGGTTCGAGAACGGTATCCTGAAGGACATCAAATCGTTGCGGTACGGCTATCGATAGTTGGCAAATTCACCCAGTTATCGTCAATAATGCCAATCAGCCCATCTGACGACATTATAATATGTTATTTATCAATGCGTTACGTATTGGCATAGATATTGTTACTTAATATCCGAATCCAACAAGTTAATGTGAGTCGCTGATGATCGATCTGATAGTACACTTTCTGTTACTGGGCGCCGTTATCTTTGCACTAGCGGAAATATTGCCAGGGCTTCACGTAGAAGGCTACGGCACCGCCCTGGTGGTTGCGGTCGTCTACGGCCTGATCAATGTAACCCTAGGTACGGTACTCATGTTCTTCGCTCTGCCATTCATGATTCTCACCGTAGGACTCTTCAAATTGGTGATCAATACCTTCTTGTTGTGGATTACCGATCAGCTGATTGAGGATTTCGAAATCGAGGATCTGGGCACAACATTTATCGCCGCGATACTCATTACATTGTCAGATACGATGCTTGCCTGGATGTTCTAACACGATGACGTTCAGGTGTGTCAGATCTCGGAAAAACGGATTGATGCCCCAGGTCGGCTGTGTTTCGAGACAGGTTATCTCTGCGTAACGTCCGAGCAACTCGCGAAACACGATTCTGGCCTCGAATCTCGCGAGTGTCATTCCAAGGCACATATGAAATCCGTAACCAAATGAAATATGCCGGTTGTTCGCGCGAGTGATATCGAACTTATCGGGATCATCAAACTGACGCGGATCCCGATTAGCGCCCGCAAAGCAGACTAGCACCAACTGATTTTTGCTAAATCGAGCATCGTGCAACTCGGTCTTTTCCGTGACGAATCGTACCGTCATCTGGAATGGAGGTTCGTAGCGAAGCATCTCCTCAATAGCTGAGTCCAGCAGATCCATATTGTCCCTTAGCTTCTGCAGCTGATCAGGATGCTGCAATAGCGCATACAGGCCATTGCCAATGAGTCTTGTGGTTGTCTCGTGCCCTGCAGATAACAGGAGTACACAGGTGCCAATCAGCTCTTCGTGGGTCAACCGATCATCATCTTGCTGAGCATTGAGCAGCAGCGATATGAAATCTTCGTGAGACTGCCCTGTTCTGGACTCGATAAACGCCATGAGGTACTCGCGCATCGCCTGTTCTGCATCCGATGCTTTGCGCATGAGGTCAGGCCTTCCGAGAATCGTGGCACCGGTAAGATCGTCCGACCATTTCTGAAATAAATGCCGCTCACCGGTCGGCACGCCCAACATCTCGGCAATTACGAGGGCCGGCAAGGGACGCGCAATGGTGCTGATTACATCGAATTCAGTCCCTACATCCTTGAGCAGTTCATCTGTGAGCTGTTCTATACGAGGTGCCAAAGACTGAATGTAGGAATTAACAAATCCAATACTAACAAGCTTACGAAGCCGTGTATGATCAGGCGGATCAAGACCCAACATGGTGGGGTGATCCACAAACGGGATTGGTCTGCCGCCCATTCCTACCCGCAGCACATTAAGGAAAAACCAGTTGTGATGAATATCGCTGCTGAATCGAGCATCGCGCAGAATATCCTGTGCCTCTCGGCACCCCATCACCATCCATCCCTGATTCGCGTATGAGCGGACAATTGGGCTGATATTTCTGAGGCGCCGAAAATTCTCGTACGGGTCCATCCGAAACTCTTCGGCGCTCATCCCCGTATTCGTACCACGCAATCGATCAATTTTGCGCAGCACAAATAAAGCCATCTGTAGAAAAAGACCAACCAGCTTGAGACGCATATTCTTGTTACCGATTACCTAGAATCGATATTAAACTATCCATGCAGCCCCAGGGGTCTCCCCATGAAAAAAATCATTCTATGGATCGCAGGTGTCGTGTTAGGCATCCTCGTGGCACTTTTTGGCCTGCAAATGCTTGCCTCTGAGCGTGTTGAGGTTATTGAACTACATACCATCGCTGAAGACGGCGAAACCTACACGACAAGATTGTGGGTGGTTGACCACGAAGGCGTACCGTATCTGCGCGCCGGGATGGAAGAATCGGGATGGCTGGTTCGTGGCCAGCAAAACGGATCTGTCAGCGTGACTCGCGCCGGGGCCACAAAGGTTTACGTCATGCAACCGAGAACTGCCATGCGCGATACCGTCAATTCCCTGCTAGCGGAAAAATACACCTGGGGCTACGACGTCATAAACTTTATGTTTCGTAACGAAGACTCTGCCATCCCCGTCGCGCTAATCGAGCAATAGGTTATTTAGCCCTGATAGACCGTTGCCATGGTGCGCCGTGGGTCCAGCGCATCGCGAACTGCTTCACCAATAAATATCAACAACGTCAGCATTAGGCCCAGGGTAAAAAAGCCAGTGAGCCCGAGCCAGGGAGCTTGAATGTTCGCCTTGCCCTGGGCAAGCAACTCCCCTAAAGAGGGCGAGCCTGCAGGTAGCCCAAACCCAAGAAAATCCAGCGCAGTTAACATGGTCACTGCGCCACTTAGAATAAATGGCATAAATGTCAGCGTCGCCACCATGGCATTAGGCAGAACGTGACGCGCGATAATGCCCAGATCAGAGGTCCCCATCGACCTGGCTGCACGCACATATTCAAAGTTTCGAGTACGCAGTACTTCAGCGCGAACCACACTAACGAGTGGCATCCAGCTGAATAATGTAAGAATACCAAGCAGCCAAAAGACGTTGGGCTTTACCAGGCTTGCCAGAATGATTAGCAATAAGAGGATAGGCAGCCCTGTCCAGATCTCCACAAGTCGTTGCCCAACAAGGTCAACACGGCCACCAAAGTATCCCTGCACAGCCCCGACACAAACCCCGATGATGGAGCTAAATATCGTCAGCGTGATGCCGAACAGTACAGAAAGACGAAAACCGTAGATCAGGCGAGCCAGAGTATCTTTCCCTGAATCATCGGTACCCAGCCAATGCCTTGCCGACGGTGGTGCCGGTGCGGAAGTCTCTATATACAGGTCTGCATTTTTGTAACTAAACGGTATGAGCGGCATAAGCATCCAGCCACCACTATCGCGAACCAGCGTCTGCATATACGGTTCCGAGTACATTGGCTCAATAGGCAACTCGCCGCCCAGCTCCTGTTCCGAATAGGTAAAGAGTACCGGCATATACAACTCACCCTGATGATACATAAGGATGGGTTTGTCATTAGCAACGAATTCGGCAAACAATGAAACAACAAACAGAGTCAGGAACACAAACAAAGAGTAGTACCCGCGCCTATTGCTCTTAAACTGTGCCAGTCTTCGTTCGTTAAGGGGTGACATAACTAGTTTCTGTCCACATTAGTCTCTCGTTTCGAAATCGATGCGCGGATCGACAAGAACGTAAACCAAATCGCCCACGAGATGCATGACGAGGGCTATCAGGGTGAGGCAGAACATGGTGCCGAATAGAATCGGATAGTCACGCTTTACTACCGCGTCGTAACTTAGAAGGCCCATGCCGTCTAGAGAAAAGATCACCTCAATAAGTAGTGAACCGGTAAAGAAAATCCCGACGAACGCCGCTGGAAAACCTGCAATAACAATCAGCATGGCATTTCGAAAGACGTGCCCATACAGTACGCGCTTTTCGCTCATGCCCTTGGCGCGCGCGGTCAAGACAAACTGCTTCCTAATTTCTTCCATGAACGAGTTTTTCGTCAGCATGGTTAGCGTCGCAAAGCCGCCAATAGTCAGAGCAGAGACCGGCAATGCCAGATGCCAAAAGTAATCAAGGATTTTGTCAAACCAACCCAGTTGATCCCAGTTATCGGACACTAATCCGCGAAGTGGAAAAAGATCAAAATAATTTCCACCAGCAAACAGCACGATCAACAGTATTGCGAACAGGAATCCGGGAATCGCATAGCCAACAAATATAACGCTCGAGGTCCATATATCGAACCTGGAGCCGTCGCGCACAGCTTTAGCAACGCCGAGTGGAATCGAAATGCTATAGATAATCAACAACGACCATAAACCCAGGGATATCGAGACAGGCATACGTTCAACGATCAATTCAATGACCGGTCGGTCCTGAAAATAGCTAACGCCAAAGTCGAGCTGCAGGTAGTTCACGACCATAATAAAAAAGCGTTCATGTGCAGGCTTGTCAAAGCCGAACTGCCGCTCCAGGTCTGCCACAAGTTCCGGATCAAGGCCATAACTGGCCAGTGCATCACTACCGCCGCCAACGCCCGCCTGGGAGGAGATCCCACTATCTCCGCCACCAGAAATACCCGCGGTCGTCGAAGCAGTACCCGTGGTGACCTGGGCAATAATCTGCTCCACAGGCCCACCAGGCGCGAACTGCACAACAGTGAAGTTGATTAGAATAATCCCGAACAGGGTGGGAAGAATCAGCAACAACCTTTTGAGGAGGTAGACACCCATTGCTAATTATTCTCACTAAGCGCTAGTGATCGCACCATTCGACGATCAATTGTGTAGTTGACCCAGTGCCAGGCCACCAATCCGACCAGCACGGTAGTTATCACAGTGCCAAAGTAGATGCCCATATAACCAAAGAAGTAATTGCCAATTAATACCAGTGGAATATTAATTACGATCATTCTGAGAAGTGAAATCATCAAAGGCGGCATTGGCCTACCAAGCGCATTGAAACAATGTGTGGCATTGTATACCACGCCCATAACACCTACCGCCAGAGGACCAATCAGGAGGTAATCATAGGCCGCCTCCTGAACGAGCGGATCATCATTAATCAGACCCACAAAGAACCTGCCAAACGCCACCAGCACCAGGTAGGAAAACACACCCCAGACCATGACGTAGATGTCCGCCGTCCGCATCGCTTCCTTAACACGGTCATATAGCCTTGCACCCCAGTTTTGGCCCACCAGTGGCGACAAACTGATCGATACAGCAAAGATAACCATGATCGCCATAAACTCTATGCGCATCGCAACACCAAAACCAGCGACCACAGCAGTGCCATGCCCCGCCAGTAATCGGGTAATGACACCCATGGATACCGGCATAATAAGGTTCGCGGCCATCGCCGGTAGCCCCACATGGAGGATCTCCCGAACCGATTGATTAAAGCCGGCAAGTTCAAACAACAGCATCTTGTCTCTCACCGCGAAGAAATAGAAAAAGGCCAATATTTCGAGGAATCGTGCGATTACAAAACTAAGCGCCGCACCTTGAAGACCCAGTTCAGGGAAAGGTCCAATACCAAATATAAGAAACGGAGCAATAGCGACGTGCAGAATTGCACCAACTGAAGACAGGTAACCCGGGGTCACCGCATCACCGGTTGATCGCATCAGCGTTATACCTACGTTGGTCAACGCAAATACCGGCATACCGATGAGCCAGATCGCCATATAGGACACCACTAAGGGCAATACTTCGTCGCTCGCCCCTAACAAGCTGAATATGGGGGTGAGAAAGAAGTAAGCAATGCCCCCAATCAGAATTGATAGCGCGATCACCAGTCCCAGACAGTGTGTACTTAATCTGCGCACCCGCTCCATATCGCCACTACCAACGTTACGGGCCGCAACCGAACCCGCACCAACTGCGAGCCCCATCGCGACCGACTGCAATGTCATGACCACGGGGAAAGTAAAACTAATGGCAGCCAATTCATTGGTACCGACCATACCAACGAAAATGGTCTCCATAAGACTCGCGACGTTGTACGAGATCATGGACAGCATCAGAAACCCGCTGAGGCGCAACATGTGCCTCGGGATCGGGCCCACGGTCAGATCGCGGTCGTTCTTAGGACCGTCAGTTGCATCTGAAACATCGTTTGCCATCTAAAAATACTACGGGGGAAACCATCTATTCTACCGAAAGCGTCGCAACACTGGCATACTATCGCTTTCCGCCCATAGCTCAGCTGGATAGAGCACCAGGCTTCGAACCTGGGTGTCGGGAGTTCGAATCTCTCTGGGCGGGCCAAATTTCGAAAACCGGCCTTGTGCCGGATCGTTATAATCCTCACCTACCTTTTCGAAGTGAAGTCCGTCAGTTTCTTTCTCGGTATTCAGATGAAGAACATATTCACCATTTTCTATAAGGTATGTTATTTCAATGGCTTTCGGCGAAGGAACATAGGGGGAAAAAAGCGTGCAGGGTCAGGCTTTCGTTTTCTGCAATCGCGGCAGGAAGCACAGTAGACCGGGCCTTAATCATATTATCGATCCTGTTCCGTTTGACTGCATTGTTGACGACAAGAACGGGCAAAGCGACCACAGTCGCCATTGGGATCGCCATTCCTATAGTGACTCCGCTCCACCCCCCCCACCGCAGAGCCTGCTGCCAACCCAACCAACGAACCTACGCCAGCACCAATAGTCAACTTGTCTGCTTTATACAATCTTGCGGTGTTTTTCTGATGTTGCTTGTATCGACTTTGAGTGTGTCTACTACTGTGCGACGTCAGCCACCATGGTACCAAATGACCTGATTCACTAAGAGACACATC
>CAJWQG010000097.1 GCA_913045175.1 uncultured Gammaproteobacteria bacterium
AGGATGACCAAACAGGTTATGCATACAGTGAAGATTTTGACTTGAAGCCTATGATGCATGCCGCAAGAACTGCTTCCTCAATTGCTTCAAGCGGGGATGTATCACTAGAGGATTCTTTCAGATTTAACGAACTTGTTCCAAAAGATTATTATCCTGTGCTTGAAACAGTAACTGATATGGAGCTGGCGCAAAAAATTAAAATGGTCCAGCTTACTGAGGCTGTTGCAAGAGACTATGACCGAAGGATTAACCGTGTTACCGTAGCAATGATGGACGCAATCAATTTGACTAAAGTTGTGACATCAGAAGGACAGATCAGCAACTGGGTGTGTTCGCAGCATTCTCCTACGACCTGTCGGAACAGCTCACCCTGACACTGGGCGCACGCTGGTACGACATCGAAGTAGATTTCGAGGGCGGCGCCAACGCCCAGTTTTGCAACGGATTTTCTGAGGACCTTAACCGCTTCGGTACCAACCTGAGCGACCTGTACGACGGCGATGGGCGTTTCACGTTCATCGGCGACTGCACTTCAGGTGGGGGCATCACTTTTACCTCAGACCAGTCGTTCGAGCAGGTCTCCGCGACCATCGCAGCGGCTGACGGCTACAGTTACGGACGTGGCCAACAGGGGATTACAGCGCCCAACGCCATCAGCGATGCGGAAATCCAGGGCATTGTTAACGCCACCCGCGCACCGGATGTCGCCAAGGCCGACGGAACCATCGGAAAAGCAACGCTGGCATGGAGCCCAACCAATGATCAGATGTACTACGTCACACTGTCTGAGGGATTTCGCCCCGGCTTGTTGAATCGGCCCGGGGGCGCAGTTGGTCCAAACGGCTTCGCCGTACCGTTCGAGCTTCAAACGGACGAAATGACCAACGTGGAAGTGGGATGGAAATCATCCTATCTGGATAACACGTTACGATTTAACGGCAGCTTCTTCTTCCAGGACATTGAAAGTCTGCAGACCACCATCTTCGACCCGAGCATCAGTAACCTGTTCTTCTCGGACAATGCCGCGGATGCCGAGGTCAGAGGCATTGAAGGTGACCTGGTCTGGTTGCCGGATGTCGACGGACTGACGGTCAACGCCGCCTTTTCTTTCCTTGATTCTGAGATCACCAGAGTCCTCACGCCAACCAACGATGTCCGCAAGGGCGATGAGTTAGCCTTCGCACCCGATTACCAGGCGACTGTTCGCATCCGCTATGAGTGGGAGCTGAAATCAGGTTTGACCGCGCACCTCATGCCACATGTCGTCATGTCTGGCGAATCATTCAGCGACATCATTACCATCAATCGTACGAAGATGGACAGCTGGGTGATGGGAGGATTGACCGCAGGTGTCAGCGCCGCCGACTGGACTGCTGAATTGTTCATCGACAACATCAGTGATGAACGGGCAGAACTCTCCAGTAACTTTGTGTTTGACCGGGAACGCGTCACGTACTCCCAGCCCCGCACCTACGGCTTGAGAGTGGCCTACCACTTTAATCGCTAGCGTCCGGACGAGGAAACAACGCCCTTGCGTGTCTACAATGCCCAGCAAGGGCGTTTTTGGTTATGACAGACACAATTCCGCCACACCAGATCGAGCAACTACTTCGGGGAGTCCAGCAGCAGATTAGTGCTGGCAAGTTTGACATGGCCCTGGAGGTACTCGACGGGTTCCGTTCAGCTCATCCCGAGGAAAACGAATCGCTTTACATGCAGGCGGTTTGTTACAGGTATACGAAAAACCATGATCAGGCCCTCGAAACCCTCAAGACGCTCCGCGCCAGGGTCCCTGAACACGGTCGTGCTTTCCAGGAGGAGGGCCATACCTATCGTGTGCTGCAACGTACCCAGGAAGCGATTCGTGCTTACGCAAATGCCACCCGATGTAACCCTGCGTTGACCGCAAGCTGGAAGTTTCTGGCGGAGCTTGAAACCCGTGTTGGTAACCAACAGGCGGCTAAGGGGGCGCTGGCTCAACTGCAATACTTTGAGTCGCTACCAAAACCCCTGTTGGCCACCAGAGACCTCATTTCCCAGGGTAAAATCCTGAAGGCAGAAGACCTTTGCCGAGCATTCCTGCAGAAAGTGCCACACCATGTGGAAGCCATGCGTCTGCTGGCAGACATTGGAATTCGCCTGGGGGTTCTTGATGATGCAGAGTTCTTACTGGACAGCGCCGTTCAAATGGAACCGGATAATCTGGCAGCACGTGCCGACTATGTTCAGGCGCTCCGTAAGCGGCAGAAGTTTGACCAGGCGCTTGAGCAAATAGAGATTCTACTGAACAAACAACCCGAGAACCTGCAATTCCAGTCGCTTTCCGCCATAGGATGTATGCAGATTGGCAACTACGAACTTGCCATCAGAAAGTTTCAGGCGGTGTTGTCAAAAGTACCGGGCGACCCTGCAACGCTGACGTCTCTCGGCCACGCGCAAAAGACGCATGGCAACTATGATGCCGCGGTCGCTTCTTTCAAGGCCGCATACGAAGCAAACGTATTGCATGGCGAGGCCCACTATGCCCTGGCTAATCTGAAGATCTATCGATTCACGGACGATGAAATCAGCCGCATGTTCGAAATCGAGCAAAACCCACACCTCACCCACCAGGATCGGGTGTATCTGTGTTTCGCGCTCGGTAAAGCCTTTGAGGATAGAAAAGAGCACGGTCAGGCCTTCGAGTACTACGAACGCGGCAATCAGTTAAAGAAGGTCGAATCCAGGTATGACGCTGATCAGATCAGTGAGGAAATGAACGCGCAAAGGAGATTCTTTACCCGGGCGTTTCTTTCCGAGCGTGTAGGTCTCGGCTGCCAGATAATGGACCCGATCTTCATCGTGGGGCTACCCCGAGCCGGCTCCACATTGCTGGAACAGATACTGGCATCTCATAGCCAGGTTGATGGAACCCTGGAACTACCTAACATCATTGCGCTGGCGCAACGGTTGAAGCGACTCGGACGAAGCGACAAGAAGGGGTACCCGGACGTATTGGACTCGCTCGAGCATGACCAGCTCAGGGATTTCGGTGAATCTTTCATTGAGGAGACCCGTATTCATCGCCAAGGTGCCCTATTTTTCATCGACAAGATGCCAAACAATTTCCGTCATATCGGTCTGATCAAACTGATCCTACCCAATGCAAGAATCATAGATGCGCGACGCAACGCCATGTCCTGCTGTTTCAGCGGTTACAAGCAACTCTTTGCGGAGGGCCAGGAGTTTACCTATTCACTTGACGATATTGGCCGGTACTACCGTGACTATCTGGCGTTGATGAATCACTGGCATGACGTCCTTCCCGGGGAGATACTGACCGTTAACCACGAAGATGTGGTCGACAACCTGGAAGGCGAGGTGCGGCGTATACTCGACTTTTGTGGGCTGCCGTTTGAGCAGTCCTGTGTTGAGTACCACAAAACCGAACGGAGTGTGCGCACCCCGAGTTCGGAGCAGGTCCGCCAACCCATCTTTCGTGACAGTATTGACACCTGGCAGAATTTTGAACCCTGGCTGGACCCATTGAAACAGGCACTTAGGGGCTGAAGAAGCTAAAATTGGTGCATTTCAATCGCGTACGGGATAATCGTATCTCCTATAGGGTTCAACTTATCCGGACGATTGAACTTAATAGTGAGAACCTTGTTCTCCAGTTCAAACAACACATCATTCATATCGGTATTCCAATTTAGAAAGCCATAGAGGATAAGATGAAGGGATGGAAAATGCGCTACGTAGGTCCTAGTAGAACGTAATCCTGAGCCAGTCTATTGGAACGAACCTCTGGACTTAATAACATGCAGGCTCGACCATAGGACAGTTATCGAACTGATTGGAGTAGGTGATGGAAATAGGTGGATATTGCGACGAACGTTTCGGGGCAGTTCGAGATGAATTCGAGCGAAACTTTACAGAACGTGGCGATGTCGGTGCTAGCTTCGCTGCTAGCGTCGACGGTGAAATGGTGATCGATATCTGGGGTGGATACCGCGACTCTTCAAAGTCGTTATCTTGGGAGCAAGACACAATTGTTAACGTGTTCTCAACAACTAAAACAATGACCGCACTTTGCGCCTTGATGCTGATAGATCGAGGAGAACTCGATATAGAAGCAAAAGTTTCGACATACTGGCCCGAATATGGTCAGAACGGCAAAGAGAATACGCTGGTGCGCCACTTTATGGGCCACACCGCCGGATTGCCCGGTTTTGGTGAGCAGTTAACTCAAGATGAGCTTTTCGACTGGGACACCGTAATCACGGTGCTGCAGCGGCAGAAACCATGGTACGAGCCCGGGACCATCTGCGCTTACCATGCAATCACCCAGGGTTACCTGGTTGGAGAGTTGGTGCGCCGCATTTCCGGTCTATCCTTGGGTACATTCTTCCGCGAGAATGTCGGCAATCTTGTCGATGCGGACTTTCATATTGGACTGGATGAAGCGGACTTCTCCCGAACTGCCGAGATCCTTGAGGGTGGCCCAATGGTTATGCCGGACGACTATGAGGTGCCCGATTTCTATTTGAATAATATCGACGGCACTCCGGAAATGTCACACGATGTTTGGAACTCGCCAGGTTGGCGCCAGGCGGAAAGTCCTGCTGCAAACGGACATGCTAATGCAAAGGCTGTGGTAAAGGCACAAACCGCAGTGGTCAATGGTGGTTCAGCGTTTGGAGCCAAGTTACTTTCACAGGACACCATCGATACGATCTTTGATGATCAACAAGGTGAGATAATGGGTGTAGGCGCACGACACGGCATCGGCTATGGGCTTGGTATCGGTATTGGAGGCGCCATAGCCTGGGGCGCACCTGAGGAAACCAAGGGGTGCTTCTGGGGTGGCGCAGGGGGATCTTCAATATCTCTGGATCATACGCATCGCGCGTGTTTTTCTTACGTGATGAACCAGATGAGCAATGACATGCTCGGTGATCTGCGTGCTCGAAGCCTAGGCAAAGCGTTCTACCAGGGCTTGACCTAACTAGTTTCTGTCTAGCGATTCCGCGCGCTGCACGCTGGATTAAGGAAACAAAGTCATTGCAGTATTATGCTATCGGCGCAGCAACTAGGTAGTAGAGCAAACTAAAGTGCAGGCAAGAAAAATCGACTTTAGCGTCAAATTCGCCTACGGCATCGGACAGGCCGGTGAAGGTATGTTCGGCATTGGGCTGAGTTTCTTTCTGCTCTTTTACTACAGCCAGATTCTGGGGCTAAGCCCTGGCCTTGCTGCTTCCGCTATAGGCATAGCTGTCATAGTTGATGCTGCTTCCGACGTACTCGCGGGCTCGGTGTCAGACCACTGGCAAAGCAAGCTTGGCCGTCGTCATCCATTTATGTACGCATCATTCCTTCCCCTGAGCATTACTTTCTTCCTGCTTTTCTTTCCCTTCGTTGAGTCCGAAAGACTTTGCTCTGACCGTGGAGAAGGCTGAAGTACCTCAGTACTATAAGCACGGACAAGGCACGAAATCTGCTGTTGATTCTTATCAAAAAAAAGTGAAAGAACTGGATGAACTTGAAGACCTAGCGCTATCCATTGGTATGGTAGCTAGCAGAAGAAAAGGTAGGAGGTCGTGAGTATCACGATCAGCAAGATATATTTTATTTGCCTAAATGAATTTTCCTACTGTTCCTGTTGAATATTACCCACTTGAATGATTGACCGGAGTGGTTATTATTTCATCGTCGCTGATTTGAACCGATTGCAGGGCGACGGCAAGACAAACTGCTAAACCGGTACAGCCTGTTTAGCGTTCTGCAAACAGGTTTTTTTGTTTTAGAGCATCAAGAGTGGGCGTTAAGCCCCGCCAACCTGCCTATCCCGGCAAGGTGGTTGAGAGATGTGGCCTTTCGGGCAACAAAAGGGATCTCACCTTCGATGCTCCTTTAATAATTTACGAGGAGTGCTTTATGCCCATTAATAGACGCCAATTTTTAGTCGGTGTGGGATCAACTTTGATTTCGCCCAAGTTATTCGATTTGTTCGCCAATCACGTTGCAATAATGGAAGAGCCTATTCTGAATACACCCCCAAACCCGGATATTAAATTAGTCGCGGGTTATGGGGGCTCGGATGGTCGCGATTATTTACTGCATCGAGACTACATTGAGTATCACATGCCTGATTTTAGTCAGCTTAGTGTCAGAGAGTATTATGAAATCTATGTAAAACAACATGGTGTCTCCTTTGATGATTTTGCAATCCCAAACTATAACGGTGCCAGGGATGATTTAGTCGAAGGCTACGAAGATGAAATTGTCTGTCCAGTGGGGGCAGAGAACTACTGGCTACGTTATCACGGTAGTAATGGACGTGCGTTTGATGTGGTAAAGGGTCTTGATCTTAATTTAGACAAACAAATTACACGTGAGCAAGGGATTATCCATTTCATTGAGTTGGGCGGAGTGCTGGGCGATTACACAGCTGTAGAGAGCGATTTACTTGGTCTCAGTTTTCTGCAGGAAAAAATTAACCGTGCAGGTAAGAACATCGCAGTTACGATGGCGTAATGGTCTCTGTATCTGACTCGAGGAGAGCACTATGAAGGACAGACAGAAAAATACCTTCAAAGCTTTTCCTTCAAATACCCATCGACTCAAAAAGGAGAATAATCATGTCTTACAAAATGGGTGGTAATCTGAGAAGACCGCGAAAAGATGGAAATATTTATCACTTCGTTAGCTATTACCAAGACTTTTGCAGAGGCCGAATATTCACAGAACGTCCTGATCTGAGCAAACCAGAGGTGATCATTAATGAGCTGCATAATCTGAGATTACATTATGACCGCCAAGGTTGGTGGCTTAAACGTATCGATACCAAACGTCGTTATTACAAAAGGGTACGGCATGATGCACCATTCGCCTCTGAACTCCCAAAAAAAATTAATGGCTGGGTTGATTCGTTAAGGAAGGTTGGGAAGCCTGCAAAGGTGATTGATTTCCCCTCAGTTACCGCACAAAAACCCATCGCCAAAGACTCGAAAAGTCTGATATCTTGAAGTGACAGTCAGAAATCTTTAAGGAGCCATTGATATGGAGAGACTAATGATTACTGCTGAACTCCAAACGCCTCTAATCCGTTGCCTACATCACGAACCAAGCCTACCTGCAAAAACAAATTGCCTGTATAAGACTGGTAGCTACTGGTCTGGAACGCGACGGCTTTCGGGCTAGGTGTGAAGTTAGCCTTCTACAGGTGGCTGAGATTGTTGTTATATCTGCGCAAGCGTATATTGGATTGTGTATGAGTGTGCTTTTGAAATAGCACTTGAATAGGCTTAATCAACACAAGGAATAATATTATGCGAAATATAACCACTTTCCTTACAAGTATTTCTTCTATAGCGGTATTTTTACTTCCATTATTTTATTCTGTGATAGCAGAAGCTCAAACGCTTAGCTGCCGTGATAATGGTCTTGGGACCACAACCTGTCGAAGCAGTGACGGCACTACCTACCGCTCGAGGGACAATGGCTTAGGTACGACAACCATAAGAGGCAGTGACGGCACTACTGTAAGATGCAGGGATAATGGACTAGGCACAACTACCTGTAGATGATGTAAGTAATAACCGTCATTCATCAGCAGCTATTTGTTTTAGGTCAGGAACAGCAATGCTTTCCCAAGCGAATGCGACTCCAAAGTTGATGCTCTCCTTGTTAGAGGTTGCATAACGACCTAAGACCCAAAACTTGACGACGAACACGACCAGTGGCGGGGGATGGTGTGAATAAAGATCATCTCAAACATTTTTAGTAAATGGTTATTGTAAAGATTTAATCCTTAGGAACCCTTCAGCTATTCTTTCTACTCGCTCTGACTTACTATCCTGCTAGAGTTAATAGTCAACTAGCTTTTCTAGACTACAATGTTTGGAACCACACGATCGTTTAGCGGTGGACATCAATCCGCTATTTGCGGAGTGATGCCATTCTTAATTTACTTATCTAAAGTGCCACTTATTGTGTCGCTGTGTACAATTGCTCACAACTCTCTAACGTGTCACTCACAGGAGTCATCATCTGATACATTTTTGCTAGGCCGCTGTTGGGGTCAATACCTGAGGCAAACATATTATCGAGTCTTGCTCCCGTCTCCGATGCCGATGGTGCCACGAACCTTACGTGGAGTGTATCTGCCTCAAGAGGTCCTCCTCCTATCGGGAGAAAGACGCCTACCTGCAATTTTATTCCTGCTTCTTTCGCTTCTTCTTCGTACTGATTTGCAGCAGCGACAAATGCTGTGAGTTTTTCCGGTTCCACTTTCACGCGCATTACGCGTTCAAAGCCTGGTGCGATCCCAGTTGGGGCTAGATCGAACTGCTTAAGTGGCTTCCAAATAGCGTTATATTTCACATCGCGCATCGCGCTGAGCTTTTTTGGTGCGTCTGAAGGATCATACTTAGTCAATCCTTCTATTGCTCTTTCTAAAGAAGGGTAGCCGCTCCAAACCATCATTTGACCAGGATAGTCCGCGCCAGTATGCGTTATACATACACCAGCGACTGCTACTCCTATATTTTCAAAAAGCTGGGGCTGTGATGCAAGGTAAGCGGTGTAGTCCTTCGGATTTTTAGCGGCCACCATCAGTGTTGCAAAAGCACCTTGCGGCACTGATTCAGGGATAATGACTCCAGAGCTTTTGTGGCCGTCTGCCCCTACCCACAAAGATAGTGTGGCCAACACAATAGCCAATAATTTTTCTTTCATATAGTGCTCCTAGTTAAATGATTTGGATCAAACAGATTTAACTGTAATTTAGGTGAAGATTTCAAGAAGGTTTTAACAAAATGTGGATACCTATAAGTAAATATAATTGGTCTCGGGATTGTGGATCCCTGCAAGCTATTCTTTTTTTGGTATAGGCGATCACTAAGTTGTGTAGAAAATTTGACCTGTCAGTCAAAAAGATTGATCGACATCAATTGCAGGAGCTTCACCATCCGGTGTAGTTAGTATCTCAAATATAGTATTATTCATATTGGTTTGAGGGCCACCACTAAATCCTGAAAACGCATCAAAATTATCTAATATTGGAGATTGTCCAGGTATTAATTT
>CAJWQG010000098.1 GCA_913045175.1 uncultured Gammaproteobacteria bacterium
CAGGAAACCTATCTGAACGTTAAAGGTGAGGATGCTCTGTTAGAAGCAGTACGTAACTGTTGGGCATCTCTCTGGACCGCACAGGCCATTAGCTATCGACATGAAAATGAAATCGAGCAGGCTTCGGTCGCTATGGCGGTGGTCGTGCAGATTATGGTGCCTGCTGATGTCGCAGGTATTTTGTTTACGGCCAATCCGGCAACCGGTGAACGTACCGAGATGATCATTAACGCGAGCTTTGGGCTGGGTGAAGCGGTTGTCGGCGGGCAGGTAACGCCTGATACCTTCATCGTCGACAGGGAATCGAAGAGCGTCAAAGAGACCACGATCGGCCCCAAGGAACAGATGATCATTTCAGATGGCGAGCAGGGTACCAAACTCGCCGATGTGGAAGTCGCAGATCGTGATCAGTCTTCTCTGTCCGATGCGCTGCTAAACGATCTGGTTGAACTGGCACTGGAAGTCGAGAATAACTACGACGGCCTGCCTCAGGATATTGAGTGGGCGATAGTCGACGGCAAGATCTCCCTGCTGCAGTCCCGACCTATTACCAATTTGCCGCCACAGCCCCTTGAGGTTGAGTGGACACCGGAAGAAGGAGTCCCGGCACTGGTTCGACGTCAAATTGTAGAAAATATTCCTGACCCCACCTGCGAGCTGTTCGACGAACTTTACATCCGCTATGCGCTGCGCTGGGACAGGACGAAAGATGCCTCGATGTACGCCACGTTACATGGCTTCGCTTTTCAGATCATGGATCCGGGCGGCATTACCGGTACCAAGGAAGAATGGCGAGCCGGTATGCGTGCCGCACGTGAGAAAATTGCTGCCACCCCGGAAGGGATGGAGCAGGAGAAGCATGATTTCGAATTGTTTCTGAGCGAACTGGCCGACGATGACCGGGCAGAGTTTCAGCAAATGGCTGATGAACTGAACAGCGATAACCTGCCGCACGCGGTCACCGTGCCAGACAGCGACGAGCCAACATACACCGCATTCCACAAAACCTATACCAACGACAATCAACACCGTGACTGGCGCGAACGCGCCATGCCGGAACTGGAAGCGGCAACGGACAAATGGACGGCACTGGATGTTGCCGGCGCCTCTGATGCAACATTGATGGAAGGGATCAAAGAGCTCACCGAAGCCGAAGGCTGGTACTGGTCGGGCAACGGTGGGCATACCTTTGGCGTTGCCAAGTCCGTCGATGATCAGCTACAGGCGTTTTTAAGAGAGAACCTTCCTGAGCACCGCTTTACCAGCGGTCAGTTTCTGAGCGGATTCAAGTCGCGGATCATGCAGGCCAATGACGACCTTTTTGAGATCGCCAAGGTATTCAGGGCTGACGATGAATTGAAGCTGCTGGCACTGGCAACCCCGGCACCCCGGTTAATGGCGGCGTTGCAGGCACGATCAGATACCGAACAGATTCTGAAGGACATCGGCACCTATCTTCAGGAATATGGCCATCAGGGTTACAGTCTCGATTTTTGTGAGCCGACACAGCAGGAAGATCCGTCTGCCTTGTTCGTGACGCTTAAGAACATGATCAGACGCGAGGATTACGATCCGCAGCAGCATGAGGAAGAAGCGGCGCGTAAGAAAGAGAAGGCCATGAAGGAAATCAGGGAACTCCTTAAAGGACTTCAGTACTGGCAGTTTCGGTATCGCCTCTGGTTTGCCACCAAATACTACCCCATGCGGGAAGAATCCTGTTTCGTACTGGGTATGGCATGGCCTGCGCTACGACCTATGGCGGCAGAGCTGGGCAGGCGTATGGTGGAGGTTGGCACCTTCAAACAACCCGATGATGTCTACCACATGTACTCGGCTGAACTGGAAGAAGCCATGGCGTTTCGAGTGGATGGCAAGGCGAAGCCGGAACTTAGCGAGCTGGCACAAGAGAGAAGGGAACTGCGGGAGAGGCGTAAGCTTCTGCACCCGCCGGGAACCTGTCCTCCTGAAGCCAGTGAAAGCCCGGGCATCGCGTTCAAGGAAACCCAGTTCAAGAATGATGACACCAGTGATTCGCTGATGGGTGTCCCGGTGAGTCCGGGAAGCATTATCGCGGAAGCCAGCGTGATCATGAATCCGTCGGAGTTCAGCAACATGATTCCCGGATCAATTCTGGTGTGTCCGATGACATCGCCGGCGTGGACCCAACTCTTTGCGCATGCGCAAGGATTGGTCACCGATATTGGCGGCATCCTTGGTCATGGTTCAATCGTTGCTCGTGAATATGGAATACCCGCAGTTGTTGGCACAGGGAATTGTACCCAGCGCATCAAACACGGCCAGATGATTGAGGTTGATGGCGATGGCGGCACGGTCAGGTTACTCGACGACGAGTAGCCGCAATACTCAACACGTTCATCGTTTGCCGATTGCCGCGGTCGACACCGCGGCGGTCGCAAGCTGCGTATGGGAAATGAATAGGTGAATAACGATATGGAAAACGATTCAGTTGAGGGCGCGAGCGAAGCGATAAATCGTCGGCGCAAGGTGCCGGTCCGGACCAAGTTGTTTTTTGCATCCGGTGCATTTCAGGAAGCCACTGTCGTCGCGGCGGGCATTGTCACCGTCCTGTTTTATAATCAGGTGCTTGGCGTTTCACCGGCGTTATGTGGCACAGCTTTTTTGATCGCCAGCATCGTTGACGGCGTTACAGACCCACTTGTCGGCGCTTTTTCTGATCATTTCAGATGTCGATGGGGCAGACGCCATCCATTGATGTTTGCGGCAGCGCTACCCGCGGGCATCGCCTTTTATTGCCTCTATCAACCAATCGAAGGACTCAGTGAAATGGGGTACTTCGCCTGGCTAAGCGTCTTTCTTGTGCTTATGCGCATTTCCATTACTTTTTATAATATTCCCCACGATGCCCTTGGCGCTGAACTGACAGATGACTATGACGAGCGGTCGTCTATTTTTGGCTATAACTTGGTGGCTGTGGCATTGACTGCCACCCTAATTGTTATTATCACCAATTTTCTGATTTTCCCTTCAACACCAGAATACGCCAACGGCTATCTGAATGAGTCCCGGTATTTTATATTGGCTTCACTAGGGGCTGTGACCGTCGTTGTTTCCATCCTGGTGTGTACCCTTGGGACGATGGATCAAATTCCCCACATCCATAATGTTGATATCAGCAGAAAGGTTGATTACGGAAAGATGTTCCGAGAACTGGGCTCCCTGGTTCGTAACCCCTCTTACCTTTCAACCTGTCTGAGTCTGCTCACGATCTATGCGAGTCTCGGTATTCTGGGCGTGGTTTCCACCTATGCTTATATATATGTCTATGGTCTGTCTACAGAGCAGATGACGATAGCCGGGGTCATGAAAATGCCTGGCGTTTTTATCGCGCTGCCGCTACTGGCCTGGTTGTCGCGAGAGCTGGACAAAAGACGAATTCTGATGATGACAACCGCAATCACGGGCATTTTTGGTGCGTTACCGCATATCCTGAAGATGCTCGACTGGTTTCCAGGCAACGAATCGTCATTTTTGCTTGTTGCGTTGTTCTTACCCATGTTGGTTGCCACATTGGTGACGCCTGTCACCTCCATCATTCTAGATTCACAACTGGTGGATGTCGCAGATGTGCATGAGTATCAAACCGGCTCACGGTCAGAAGGTGTAGTCTTCTCTGTGCGCAGCTTCGCGATCAAGGCGACCAGTGGTATCGGTGGACTGCTTGCCGGATTTGGCCTCTCGTTTATTGGTTTTCCGGAAAAGGCCGAGGTAGGTAACCTGTCGGAGGAAACGCTTACTGGGTTGTTGTTCATGAATGGCCCGCTGTATCTGATGCTTTACCTTCTCGCAATTTTCTTCATGACGTTTTATAAGATCGACAGGAAACGTCATGCAGAAATTCTGGCTGAGCTTGAGACAAGACGTGACGCAGCCGCTCTTGAGAAACAGGCGAGCGATTAGTGAGCACATTCGAAACGTTAATTACCAGCCTCGCCGACGGCGCCTGTCGCGGTGATGGTGCCGCCGTCGCGGCGTGTTTCACCGAAGATGGTTATTACCACGATTGTTTTTATGGCTCCTTCCAGGGGCAAGCCATCAAAGACATGATAGAGAATTATTTTCATCGGGATTCAGAGAATCTGGTGTGGGATATGCACACGCCGGTGGAAGCGGGATCGGTCGGCTATGCGCGCTATGTTTTCAGTTACGATTCGAAACTCCCCGAGGCGCGTGGCAAGCGCGCCGTATTCGAAGGCGTCTCCATTTGTCGCCTTCGGGACGGATTGATTGAAGAGTATCGGGAAGTAGCACACTCGATTTCTGGGTTGCAGCTACTGGGCTTTGACAATGAGCGCGTGATAAAGCTACTTGCGCGTGAATCAAAGGAGTTGCTTGCACGGGACGAAAGTCGTCATCATGTCAGAAATGCAGACGACTAGGATATTCAAATGAGCGAAACGCTACATCCGAAACGCTACATCCCGCTCGCGAGCATCCAGAATCTGCGCGATCTCGGCGGTTACTCGACGGCTGATGGTCGAACTACACGGTGGGGAACGTTCTTACGATCCGCCGGTATGTCGAAACTCAACGGAGATGATCAGCAAACGATGGTCGATTACGGTGTGGGGGCAGTGGTCGACCTGCGTTCCCATCAGAAAATCAAAGACGAGCCCAATCCCTTCGCGGATCACGATGATGTGGTCTATCACCATTTTGATTTCTGGGGGGATCGGTTGTCGGGTTACAAGTCATCCCCGGCGTCGCTTTCCCAGGATGCAAAACTGGCTGACCTCTATCGGGCGGGTTTTCCAGCCTGCGAAGCGATCATCGGTGAAATTATGAATACGTTGGCGGATACGGGAGATCATGCCACGGTTTTTCACTGCGGTGCGGGTAAGGACAGGACAGGGATGATCGCCGCGCTGCTGCTTGGTCTGGCGGGTGTCCCGCATAAAACTATCGCCGCAGATTATGCGCTCACGGAATCCTATCTGGACGAACCGCTTAGAGATCACTCGAATCCGGACCCGATGTTTATGCCCGGCGCCGGGCTGGATAATGCTGAGGTAGCTGCATTACCGCTGTATTTTCATAGCTGTCTGCCCGGGACCATGGCCATGGCGCTGGCCTTCCTCGATGACGAATACGGTGGTGTTGAAGCTTACGTACGCAAAACCGGGCTTAATGACACTCAGATCAATCAGCTGAGGTCGAAGTTCGTCGAATAATCTATTATTGTAGAGGTCAAAGAATCTGTTTGGAGAAAAAATGAAGTCGAAAGTATGTGACATGTTTGGCATTGAGTTCCCACTGATGGCGTTCACTCATTGCCGCGACGTAGTCGTTGAGGTGAGCAAGGCAGGGGGCATGGGGGTGCTCGGTGCGGCAGGTTTCAGCCCGGAGCAACTTGAGATTGAATTGAAGTGGATCGACGAGCATATCGAAGGCAAGCCATACGGCGTTGACCTGATTGCACCGACAACCATGGCGAACAAAGATGAATCAGCGACGCCGGAAGAACTGCATGCCATGGTGCCTGAAGAACACAAAAACTTTGCTGCTTCTATTCTGGCGCGACACAACGTGGACACCAAGGATCTCTATATAGGTAAACCAACGGGCGTTGGCGGCTTCCTGGGTGAGAAGGGCGCCGCGAACATTATTGATGTGGCTTTTGCACATCCGATCAGCCTGATCGTCAATGCGCTGGGTGTACCACCGCAATATATGATCGACAAGGCAAAAGAAGCAGGTGTTGCAACTGGCGCATTGGTAGGCGCAAAGCATCACGCTCTCAAGCAGGCAGAAGCTGGTGTCGACCTGCTGATCTGTTCAGGAACAGAAGCCGGTGGTCACTGTGGCGAGATATCAACGATGGTGGTGGTACCGGAAGTCTGCAAGGCGGTAGAGGAATATGATTGTGCCGTGGTAGGCGCGGGCGGCATCGTCACCGGTCGGCAGATGGCTGCTGCCATGGCGATGGGTGCCGACGGTGCCTGGACAGGGTCCGTCTGGCTGACTACGACGGAAGCTGAAACAGCGCCATCGATCAAAGAAAAATTACTATCGACGCAATCCAATCAGACCGTTCGAGCCAAGAGTCGAACCGGTAAGTTTTCGCGCCAGGTTCGTTCTCCGTGGACAGACGCATGGGAAGATGAGGATGCGCCCCAGCCACTACCGATGCCGTTGCAGTCAAAAGTGTCAGAACCGGCCCTTCATAAGGTGGCCCAACTCGCAGATGCTGGCCATGAAGGCGCCAAACAACTGGCAACCTTCTGGGTAGGTCAGGGTGTAGGTATGATGGATCAGACGCTCAGTAGTCGTCAGGTCGTGTACGATTTCATGGAAGATTTCCTGGCTGCCAGCGAACGGATGACTTCGTTTGCGGACGAATAAATACGCCGGATTTAGCCGAGTCGCTTATCGAACTCACCGAGTTCATAGTAGGTGACGTGTTCGATATCCAGGAAATCATGATGCAGTCGATACTGGTTGTCTTTTTCGCGCAGGATCATTCGTCGTTCCCGTAGTCTCTCGATGCAGATATCGAGAAACGTTGTCGAGGCGCGTGACGAGATTGGCGCGAAATCGCTGGTTCTCTGTCGCTCGTAAAGTTCGTCCCAACTAAAAGTACGGTCAAGAATGGGCTGAAAGTCGTCATCCATAAACAGGTAGACGAGGGGTAGCCATGCCCGGTCTATCTTTCTCAGCATGCCTTCCTGCATGACCCAGAGATTACCAAAACGGCGGGCTCCCAGATCGTAGTCATTTAGCGATACAAAACGGTGCGGACCGGCAGCGACTTCGGCTTCTGTTAGAAAGATTAGTTCCTCACCGCCTTTCTGTCGCAGCGTTACCTCAATTAACTTGTCGGGCTCCGGCCCCGTATAACAGAAATTTATGGTCGGATACTGCCCGGGGGTAAATAGTGGCTCAACGAAATATCGATAGCCCTCGTAACGCCCTGGTTGTCGATGCAGTTCGTTGCGCACTTTGTCAACGCGCGGTTGATGATCCGAATGATAGGGTCCATCTTCGCGAAGATGATGAATGAGGTCCTGGTGCACAACTGCGCGACCGATGCGCAGGTAATTATTGAATTGGAACTGGAAGCAGCACTGACTACCGAACACTTCCTCGAACGCCTCCTGAATGGGGACTCGAAGATCGACCCGACGGTCAGCAAAATCAAACCTTACTGTCATGCGTGCGATCGGTCCCGAGGATATGCCCCGTTCTTCAGCTTCCACGAAACACCGAAAGACATCCGCAATACGTGACTGGCGCGCTGTGGGTTTGGTAATCAGGCTGCTCATTTCGATGCGCGTACCGATCGCGATACCTTTCATATCGGTATGGATAGTTGGTTCGCCGGAATAGGCACCAGTCATCCAGGCAGGTCGACCATATTTCCTTGCGAGATCCTTGACCTCATGTCGTAGTCGGGCCGATAAAGCAAAATCGGACCTGGGCTCATAGTGAGCGGCCAGATCGTATACCTGAAAGTTCTTCGGCAGCAGCGAGAAACCTTTGGCCTGTACTTTTTTGTAGTGCTTCACACCGCACCTGCCTTAAGTTCTTCCGAGAGGCGCTTCAGTTCCTCTTCTTCCTGCTTTTCACGTTCCCTTGCCCATATAGGGTCATACAGTTTACGGAACAGTCCTTCTTCTTCGATCAGAGCGTCGTAGGTGCCACGTTGCACGATGTGTCCGTTGTCCAGAACCAGTATCTGGCTTGCATCGCGAATCGTCGACAGTCGATGGGCAATGATAAAAGTCGTTCGATTACTCATCAGTGTGGCCAGGGCTTCCTGGACCTTCATTTCGGAAGCGGTATCCAGTGCGCTGGTCGCTTCATCAAGGATTAACAGTCGCGGATCTCGTATCAGTGCCCTGGCAATAGCCAACCGTTGTCGCTGACCACCGGATAATCTCGCGCCATGGGCACCAATGATTGTGTCGTAGCCATAGGGCAGGGCCTGAATAAACTCGTTGGCGTTCGCCAGGGATGCCGCATTGACGACTTCCTCATGGGATGCATCGGGTTTGCCATACAGCAGGTTTTCGCGAACGGTGCCCCGGAACAGATAGGTTTCTTGCAATACCAGGCTCATCTGGTTGCGTAGGCTGTGTACCGCATAGTCTTTAATGTCGATGCCATCGATATTGATTTCGCCCGAAGTCGGTTCATAAAACCGGGCGATCAAGTTGGCAATCGTGGTTTTTCCAGCGCCGCTTGGGCCAACCAAAGCGATGACCTGGCCGGGTGATGCGGTAAAAGATATATCCGATAGAACCTGCTTGTCCATGGGGTAGGCGAAGCAGACATTATCGAATTCAACATCGCCCTTAATACGGCGATGCAGCGCTTCGGGCTTATCAACTACGTCCTGTTCGAGATCAAGGATTTCGTATACCCGCATTAACCCGACACGGGCGGGAATAATCTGACCAACAACATTAATAAGCTGCGATATCGGTGCATACAGCATGCCGACGTAAGCGATCATGGCGGAGAAATTCACCACGCCCTGTTGAATCTCTTCTTTGCTCTGCGCTGTGGACAAGCCTGTCAGGTCAAGCCACATGACCACCAGTCCGCAGGACACCATGACGATCAGTGAACCAATATGAGAAACCGAGTTGGTAAAGGCGCCCCAACTGTTGGTAAGCCAGCCTGAGCGTAGTTGTATTTCATAGCCCTCGCGCAGCTGTGCAACCAGGGTTTTTACTTCCCGGGACTCGGCGGAATACCCTTTGACGACCTTCGCTGCGTCAAAAACCTCGTTGGTCTTACCGTTGATCTGTGAGTTCTTTTCCGTCGCTTTAAATGACTCATGTGACAGACGTCGCTCGAAAACAAAGTAGCTCAGGAAATGTAGGGGCGTAACCGCGAGCGCGATCAGCGCAATGCGCCAGTCCATGTAGAACAATAATCCGAGTATAAAGAGTGCTCTGAATATAGATTCAATGGTGCGGAGCACGGTGCCGGTGACCAGATTCGCTAGTGATGCAGTGTCACCCATCA
>CAJWQG010000099.1 GCA_913045175.1 uncultured Gammaproteobacteria bacterium
CTTGTTCTGTCCCAAAAAGAACAAGGGACAATAAAATCCAATTCTCCGAACGTGATCCCAACTCTAATATCCGCACTTAGAGATGAACAGGAATCTGTGAGACAAGCTGCCGTTATGGCAATCTGTAGAATTGGAACAAGCGCAACAAAAGCAATACCCGCGCTCAAAGAAGTGATCGAAGATTCGAATCGATACGTCCGAGCTGATGCCCTACATGCGCTGAGAAGAATCAACACCACCGAAGCCAAAGACGAGCTTATCGAACAACTTATGACTGCAAGATGGTGTCCTCTCACCTCACCCGAAAGTACTTTTTGATGGATTTTAGACACAATTGAATACGAGTATGAAAATACAGTTTATCTCTCTTACTTAGACGACAGCTATGACATACAACGAAACCCACCGACCCCAATTTCATTTCACCGCAAAAGAAAACTGGATTAATGACCCGAATGGCCTCGTCTACTGTGACGGCGTATGGCATATGTTTTTTCAACATAATCCCGAGTCCACAATCTGGGGAAACATGACCTGGGGGCACGCGGTCAGCGACGACCTGTTGCACTGGAAACAACTAGAGCATGCGCTCTATCCCGACGAACACGGAACCATGTTTTCAGGGTCTGCCGTTATAGATCATGACAATACGGCCGGTTTTGGTGCCGGAGCAATGCTGCTGTTTTACACGGCCGCTGGAAACTACGCGACGCCTGAACGCCCTTATACCCAGTGCCTGGCCTACAGCACCGATAACGGCAAGACTATCCATAAATATGAGGATAACCCGATCATCGGTAATTTCGACAAGGGCAATCGTGATCCAAAAGTCATCTGGCACGAAGGCAGCCAGCAGTGGATTATGGCGCTCTACCTAATCGACAATGAATACTGTCTGCTACGGTCCGCCGACGCCAAATCCTGGGAGAGATTCCAGGACCTGACACTGCCGGGTGTGACGGAATGTCCCGATTTCTTTCCGCTTGAAGATGACAACGGCAATGAGCGATGGATTTTTTGGGGAGCCAAGGGCAAATACCTGGTCGGCAGTTTCGATGGCAACGAGTTTGTACCCGAAACTGAAGCTCTGACTAGCGAATACGGCACCAACGGTTACGCTGCGCAAACCTGGAGCGATACACCTGACGGACGGCGCATTCAGATATCCTGGATGCAGGGAGGGCTGTTTCCTGAAATGCCCTTCAATCTACAGATGTCCATTCCCGTCGAGCTCAGTCTGGTTGGTTCCGGCAGCAACGTCACAATGAAGCGATGGCCTGTCAGTGAGTTTACTTCCCTGCAAAAACAGACCACCAATCCAGGCATGCAAAACGTAACTGGGCGCAAGCCCCTCACCATCGAAACAGAGGCTAAACTTCTGGACGTCACCTTTTCTGCAACTCGTCGAGAGGAAGGAGTGCTCTACACGTCCATACGAGGACAGTCTATGGTTCTGGACTGGAAGGCGAACGAACTTCGGTTTAAGGACCACACCATTGCGCTGGATAACTCCGCCGCACCCGAATTCAGACTGCTGATCGATAAAGCGTCCGTAGAAATCTTTATCAATGGCGGTATGATCACTGGCTCTTTCAGTTTCCTACCCGGCGCCTATGAACATCCACTAGTGATGCACAGCGATGCGGATCAGAGTGTGGATATTCGTGAAGTTCATGAACTCAGCAGCGTCTGGTAGTGTTTAACAAAGTGATCGCAACAAAACCACAACCACAATGAGAGAAAAATGAGCAAGGTGAATAAAGTTGTAGGCACAGGTGGTGAGCTACTCATGCACCAGTTGGTTGCCCAGGAAGTTGAGTATGCATTTACCAATACCGGTAGTGCAGAGGCTGGTTTCTTCGATGCTTTTCTCACCGTTCCAGGGGTGCAACCCATCCTGCTTCTCAATGAGTCGCTGGTACTGTCCGCAGCCGACGGTTACGCAAAAGCATCCCGAAAACCCGCATTCGTCAACGTGCACCTGGCGGCCGGAACAAGGCAAGGGTCAGGCCAGCTGTTCAATGCGTACTTCGATGGAACCCCAATGGTCGTTACTTCCGGTATGCGCGACGCCGGTGATTTCGGTGATCACAACACTCTGGGTGTTAGTGCCGGCTACTCTTCAATGAGCGTGGTGCAGGACGTTACGAAAAAGCGTTGGGAGATACGCGACCCTCGTGGCGTACCAGCGGCGACCCGCAGAGCTTTCAAGGAGGCGATGACAATGCCCTCCGGGCCTGTGTATCTGGCCTATTCCGGTTCTGCGCTCGACACCAAGAACGTGGAAGGGACTATCGTCCCTGCAGAGGCTCTGGAGATGGCACACCATCCGGACGAAGCTGCCCTCAACCAAATTCACAACGCGCTACTTAATGCCGAGAATCCTTTATTGGTAGTCGGCCCCGAAATTCAGAGGGCGAGTGCACAGCAGGAAATACTTGATCTCGCAGACAATTACGCGGTTCCCGTCGCAATCAGTTTCTTCGACTTCGGTTCCTTTCCCAGATCACACCCAAGCTTTGTCGGCATGGCGGAAACCCTGGACGACACCAGCTATGACGTCGTCTGTTGCGTGGGATATCGCCCAAATACTAATGGTACGCCAGCGGATTATCGCTTCCCCAACGCGTTCAAGATTGGTATCGGCCATGACCCTGCAATATTAGGGGGCACCTTTGCCCTGGACGTGAGTATCTGGTCGAACGTGAAACACTCGCTCACGGCACTGAACGCATTGTGGAATCCAGCTGATTCAAATCTACATCACCTTTCTCAGCGTCGAAGCGAACTCAAAAAAGCCAGCGAAGAGCGAATTGCCCAGCAAACCGAAGGTGCGCTGGCTCGCTCCAACGATAGTCCTATCCATCCCAGTTTCCTGGGTCAGCGCATGGCTGACCTCCTGGCTCCTAACACAACGGTCGTATCCGAGAATTTCAGAGCAGGCGATCATCTGATGCCTTTCGGTTTTGAGAAAGATGATTGGCGTTTGGTCCGTGCCTATGGTGGAAGCCTCGGTTACGGCGTGGGCGGTGCTGTAGGCGCGCAACTGGCCTCGCCGGACACGCCGCTGGTCCTCAGTATTGGTGACGGCTCGGTGATGTATAGTTCTTCCGGCTTCTGGACTATGGCGAGGTACAATTTACCAATCCTCACGGTGGTCTGGAATAACATGAACTACCAGACGGTTCGTGTGAATTTCGCTGGCTGGGGCGGCAACATGAGGGAACAAAACAAATACCCCGAAACTCACCTGGGCGACCCTGAAATCGATTTCGTCATGCTCGCAAAATCACAAGGTATTGATGGACAGCAGGTAAATGATCCGGGTGAACTCGATGCCGCTCTCACGCGAGCGAGAGAGGTTCAAGCTGCAGGGGAACCCTATTTGCTGGACGTACGAATCACCAACCTGGGCGCCGGAGCAGATCAGAATTGGCACAAGGAATTTAAATTGGGAACCTGACGGCCGGAGTAGCCGTCAGGCTTAATTCTGCTGCCAGAAACTACTTACTTCCAGCCGCTTCTCGCATTGGGCCCATCGGGATATGGCCCTGCAGGCCAGCGAAACCCGAGCGTCATAGCGAGATTGACATCTTGTCTTGTGCCGACGCCTTCGGCGACAAGCTTTTCTGCCTCTCTTCGAACTGCGGCCATGATACGGTTGCCGATAAATCCTGTATCACCGGGAACATCCTTCAACACGATAGGCGTCTTGCCCCAGCTCTCGCTCATATCAACGATCAGCTGAGTGATGTCATCAGTCGTGTCTTCCGTATGCGTGACTTCAACCAGCTTCATAATGTTCGCCGGACTAAACAGATGCATACCGATGAACCGGTCTTTTCTATTCGTAACCGCAGCAAGATCGGCAATCGTGAACATGGATGTATTACTGGCGAAAACCGCTTCATCCTTGACGACCTGATCCATTTCTTCCCAGACCTTCAATTTCAGAGGCTTGTTTTCAATTGCACCATCCTCACCGCCGCCGATAGCTTCGATAATCATGTCACAGTCTTTGAGATCCGAGACGTCAGTGGTAAAGCTCAGCCGACTCATTGCCGCGTCCCTTTCCTCTTCTGTCATCTTGCCCATCTCAACGGCGTTGTTGAATCCAAATCGACTGTTAAGAATGACGTCTTTAGAATTCTCAAGGATCTCGTCGGTCAGATCTCTGATGATCACGTTCTTGCCAGCCAGGACCGCGCACTGCCCAATGCCGCCGCCCATAACACCCGCACCTAAGATTCCGATGCATTTAATGTCTTCAAGATTCATGTACTTATATCTCCTATTAGCTATTTAAACGAGCCAATGGGCTCAAAATTTAGGGTGGGTATTCTACTGAAATCCACTGTCATTGAAATGCCAACTTTCCGTCTTCAAACAGCCAGCAGCTAGTTAACCGTATTCTCTTCAACAAACCGATGCGGCGCTCGTGAATCCTCATTTCTCGTCTTCACGTCAATCAACACCGTCTTACCTTCCTTGTTAAGCTGCTCGGCCTGTTTTATTGCCGCTGGTAATTCTGACCCCTTGGTAACATAGAGTCCTTCGGCGCCCATACCCATAGCAATCTGCCCATAGTCACCGCCCATATGCGTTACGCCAAACTGCTCACGAGCCGTCGGCGTACCACCTGGATAAGTTGCCATAATCCCGTTGTTCAGCAACACAACGGTAATAGGCAGGTCTGCTCTCACTGACGTCTCGATATCCAGACCGGACATCCCAAATGCCGCATCACCCATAAAGGCTACGCACGTACGCTCCGGCATGGCCTTCTTGGCGCCAATCATCAGGGGAATCGAAGCGCCCAGGTGTGTGGTTTTACCCCAACCAACGTAACTGTGTGGTGTGGTTGCCGTATAAAATGGCCCGATTTCGTCCCGTGGTGCACCCGCGTCATGGGTAACGATGCTGTTTTCCCTGTCCAAATTCTGATCCAGTTCCCAGATCACACGATAGGGGCTGATCGGACCACTATCGTTTTGTAGATAAGGCATCCAGGAGGCCCACCAGGTGTCCTTTGCAGTTTTGATGCGCTCCAGAGCGCCAGTCTTGCGCCCACCTTCACCGATGAGGCCTTTAACCGCATCAATCATAAGCTCAAGCGTTAGCTTCGCGTCGCCCACCAAACCGATATCACATACCGTATCCTTGTTGACTTCATTCACATCGTTAACCGAATGAATAAGAAACTTGTTTGGATCAAACCGCTGACCGTATGGAGTAGCGGTTAGGGAAGTACCCACCGCAAATATCAAATCTGATTCGTCCAACCACTGTCGCGCTGGCCCTGTGGTAGTCATCCCCCCGGAACCAATTGCCAGCGGATGTCTTTCATCGATAGCAGACTTGCCTACGAGGGAAGTATAAACCGGCGCTTCAAGCAACTCGGCCAGTGTTCTTAATTCTTCCGTTGCCTGTGCCGACATGACACCAGCACCAGCCCAGATCATAGGATCTTTGGCGTCGACCAAAGCTTTCGCCGCATCGGCAATATCGCCCGCGGAGGGAACGCTGACGACTTTGCGAGGCGATTGATAATTGAAAGCGTCGTCAGGAATCTCCTGACCTACTATATCCTGAGGCAATTCCACGACGACCGGACCTGGTGCAGCGGACTTAAGATGATGCATTGCGCGGCGCATCACGTTGCCGGTCTCCTTCGGACTGGTAATAAACTCTGCGTGTCTCGAAACAGTCCCCCAGGAGTTAACGGCCGAGAAATTCGGTCGTATAAATAGTTG
The DNA here is from genome assembly GCA_913045175.1 of uncultured Gammaproteobacteria bacterium. Classification (GTDB taxonomy): domain Bacteria; phylum Pseudomonadota; class Gammaproteobacteria; order Pseudomonadales; family Azotimanducaceae; genus UBA7455. The sequence goes on from CAJWQG010000099.1 coordinate 5,754, forward strand.
ATTCAGCGCATTACCACCAGGCATCACCAGAATGGGAACGTTGTCCGCGTTGGCCTGCGCCAGCCCTCCCATGGCATTCTCAGCGCCGGCCTGAGACTGCATGCCTACCATGCTGATATTCTTGCGATCACTTACTCGCGAATAACCATCCGCAGCCATGACAGCGCCTCGTTCGTGACGAAATGCGATTGGGCGAATACCCTCCTTCGCCAAGGCCTCAATCATCGGGTTGCTTGGAAAGCAGGACATCCAGGTTAAGCCCTCTTCCTTCAGAATCTTCGCGATATACTCGGCACCATTCATGGATCTAATCCCCTAAAGCCAAAAATTGAAAGCGCGCAGGATACTATATCTGCAGAGGTGTTGCTCCCCTAACCTGACTTTACCCAAACTTCCTATCCGAAGAGGGTTAGCTGTTTCTCCAGCAAACTCGCCTGTGCGGCGGCCAATCTCGCGATCGGCACTCTGAATGGCGAGCAGGAAACATAGTTAAGGTGTACTGACTGGAAAAAGACAATGGACTCAGGGTCACCGCCATGCTCCCCGCAAACGCCACAATGAAGCTTCGGTTTCGTTTGTCGTCCCTTCTCTACGGCAGTTCTAACCAGCTGCCCTACCCCATCGGCGTCGATGGTTTGAAATGGATTGTTCTTCAGAATGTCCTTATCGAGGTAACTCGGCATAAATGATCCGCTGTCATCTCGACTATAGCCCAGGGTCATCTGGGTAAGATCATTGGTACCAAAGCTGAAAAAATCGGCATGTCTCGCTATTTCGTCAGCGGTCAACGCCGCCCTGGGGATCTCGATCATGGTCCCGATGGGAATATCCAGCTCACCCCGATAGTTCATATTTCGTGCAACATCATTAATAGTTTGCTCGGTGAGCTCCCGCAACATCGACAGCTCTGCGTCAACGCCAACCAGCGGAATCATTATCTCTGGCATTACCTTCATACGTTTTCGTCGACAATTGATGGTAGCCTGAACGATCGCGATCACCTGCATTTCCAGTATTTCCGGATAGGTGACCGTTAATCGAACACCGCGATGCCCCAGCATCGGGTTCACTTCGTGCAGCTGATTAACCCGTCGTTTGACGCGATCAAGACGAACTTTCATGGCCCGGGCCAGTTCTCGTTGCGATTTCTGGTCGCCGGGCAAAAATTCATGAAGTAGCGGGTCCAGAAGCCGAATGGTCACCGGAAAGCCCTTCATGGTAAGCAATATTTTCGTGAAATCCCGGCGTTGATAGGGCAGCAGTTTCTTAAGTGCCCGACGGCGAGCGGCAGTGGAGTCAGCCAAAATCATTTCCCGCATCGCCATAATGCGTTTTTCACCGAAAAACATGTGCTCGGTCCGGCACAGACCGATCCCTTCCGCCCCAAAGTCCCGAGCAATCCGGGAGTCATGGGGTGTATCAGCATTGGTCCTGATAACAAGGTCACAATTCCGATCTGCCCACTTCATCAGCGTTTTGAACTCCGGGGTGAATACCGGCGGTCTTTTTTCCACTTCTCCCAGCATTACCTCGCCGGTGGCCCCATCAATGCTGATCCGATCATCACCAGTAATCTTTCGTCCATTGACGTTAATGAGTCTGCGTTTCTCATCAATAATGAGCTCACCCGCCCCGGCCACACAGCACTTCCCCCAACCTCGTGCTACCACCGCCGCATGGCTGGTCGAACCTCCAGTCGATGTCAGGATTCCCGCTGCCGCGTGCATCCCATGGATATCTTCAGGACTTGTCTCGCGACGTACCAGAATGACACTGTCACCATCTTCCGAGCGCGCCACTGCCCCTTCCGCCATAAAGACCGGATATCCGGATGCTGCTCCTGGCGAGGCCGGCAGACCTATGGTTACCACGTGTCGCTTCGCGGCAGGGTTGAACGAGGGTAGCAACACCTGATTTAAGTCGTCTGCAGGAACTCGGAGGAGAGCGACCTTTTGAGTGATGCGTCGCTCCTTAACCATATCTACTGCAATTTTGATCGCAGCGGCACCGGTACGTTTTCCGGTCCGCGTTTGAAGCATATAAAGTTCACCCCTTTCAATCGTGAACTCGATATCCTGCATATCCTTGTATTCGATCTCTAACGTCCGCTTTATCCTGAGCAGTCTCTTGTAGATATCCGGTCGCCAACTATTCATTTCACTAATCGGTTGAGGGGTTCGAATGCCAGCGACCACATCCTCACCCTGTGCATTGATCAGAAACTCACCGTAGAACTCATTTCTCCCGGTGGTGGGATCACGAGTAAATGCGACGCCTGTCCCCGAGTCATCGCCCATATTGCCAAATACCATGGACTGCACATTGACTGCTGTGCCCAGGAGTCCTCGAATATTATTGATACGGCGGTAAGCAATGGCTCTGGGGATGTTCCAGCTTCGAAAAACAGCTTCAATCGCTTTCCTGAGCTGCAGTTCCGTGTCCTGGGGAAAGTCTTCCCCGGTATGCTTTTTGTAGACACGCTTGTAGGCCGTCACTAACGCCGCTAGGCCATCCTTATTTAGATCGGCATCCTCTGTCACCTTGAAGCGCTTCTTGATCCGGTCGAAGGACTTTTCAAAGTGACTGTGATCCACCCCCATAACAACGTCACCAAACATGTTGATGAGACGGCGATAAGCATCCAGTGCAAAGCGGTGATTACTGGTAAGTTCTGTCAGACCGGCAACTGATTTGTCTGTGAGGCCAAGATTAAGCACAGTATCCATCATGCCCGGCATGCTGACCGCTGCCCCACTTCTGACCGACACCAACAACGGGTTGTCCGTCGCACCAAACTTTTTGACGGTTTCCTCCTCCAGCAGAGAAATGTTCTGGTCAATTTCACGTAGCAAACCGGGGGCAAGCTTCTGATCCAACTCTAGGTAGTCTGCACAGGTTTCAGTAGTAACGGTAAACCCTGGCGGCACAGGCAATCCGATACGGCCATCTCTGCGAGGTTGGCGCCCTTGCCCCCAAGCAGATCACGCATGTCTCTGTTGCCCTCGGTAAACCGATGGCTGAAGTAATAGACTCGCTTTTCCGGCCGGATGCTCATAGGACGCGCCGAGTAAATGATTGCTGCATTAAAGCGTCACACAGGGTATCAGTCAAAAGCCGCCGAGGATGACTTGCTCCTCAGGTGATGATACGTTTCCGTCAAAGATCAAAACGAGGTACCCAGATGACGCGTCTCAAACTTGCACTAGTCGGTTGTGGTGGT
>CAJWQG010000100.1 GCA_913045175.1 uncultured Gammaproteobacteria bacterium
TATTATTTATCATTAAAGGAATCAATTTTTCAGAATGTTGTCCAGGCCCAAAATTATTTGAGCAATTAGATAAAACTATAGGCAGTCCGTATGTGTGAAAATAAGCACGTACAAAATGATCTGATGCTGATTCTGAAATGTACTTGCTAAACCACGATGGCCCATTATCGAGCATGGGAGCACCCGAATTATTTTGAGCCCCAGTATATATAAAGATCCTGAGTATCAGTGGCTGTTTTTTATGCTGTAAATTGGCGCATCGCTCATTTTTAGTGCATTAAATTAGTGCATCCGGGTTGCGGGGATGCTGGCAAAATCGGTTGCCAAATAGCACAAGAGCGAGTGTATATGCGGGGTAGACGATCATTGACTATAACTGGCATCAACTTTGCTGGTTAAGGGGCGAATTAGGTCCACGTCGCATCTTAATCGGTGCGGGGTGGTAATAATAAAACCCAATACCTTTTCAGGAGGAACGTAATGTTCAAGATCAAAAGTCTGCTACGACTACTGGTAGTTGGTTTGGTTGTTTTGCCGGGTTTTGCGTTTGCAGATGAACTCAATGCTGGTGACACAGCCTGGATGATTACTGCGACCGTACTTGTGCTTTTCATGACCATCCCAGGATTATCCCTGTTTTATGCCGGCATGGTGCGCAGTAAGAATGTGCTCTCGGTACTTATGCAGTGTTTCGCGATTACCGGCTTAATGTCGATTCTCTGGGCGCTGTTTGTATATAGCCTCGCCTTTGATGATTCCGGTTCAATGAATGCATTTGTCGGAGGGTTCGGAAAAGCGTTCCTCTCAGGTGTTACTGTTGATGCAATGTCAGGCACCATCCCCGAGTCGGTGTTCATGACCTTCCAGATGACCTTCGCGATTATTACCCCTGCGCTCATGGTTGGTGCTTTCGCCGAACGTATGAAATTTTCTGCCATGCTTATCTTCATGACTGCCTGGGTAATCATTTGCTATGCGCCAGTATGTCACTGGGTATGGGGCGGCGGTTGGTTGGGCGACTACGGTATTCTCGATTTTGCCGGTGGTACGGTCGTTCACATAAATGCCGGTATCGCAGGTCTGGTTGCGGCGATTGTTTTGGGCAAAAGGACAGGATACCCAACGACGCAAATGCCTCCGCACAACCTGGGGTTGACCATTGTTGGTGCTTCCATGCTGTGGGTCGGTTGGTTTGGATTTAATGCTGGTAGTGAGCTTGCTGCTGATAACGTTGCTGGAATGGCGATGGCAGTTACTCAACTTGCAACTGCAGCCGCCGCGTTAGCGTGGATGTTCGCAGAGTGGATCAAACATGGTAAGCCCAGCGTTCTTGGTATTGCATCAGGTGCGGTTGCTGGCCTTGTTGCGGTTACCCCGGCTTGCGGTTCTATAGGCCCTATGGGTGCAATCGTTCTGGGTCTCGTCGCAGGTATTGGCTGTTTCTTTGCTGCCACGACGCTGAAGCGAATTGGTGGTTACGATGACAGCTTAGATGTATTCGGAGTGCATGCTATTGGCGGTATTATCGGTGCACTCGGTGTTGGCATTCTGTGTGCTACTCAGTTCGGTGGTGCAGGTTTCGGTGATGGCAACGAGTCGATTGGTGCACAGCTTGGCGCACAGTCGATGGGTGTAATCGCTACGATTATCTACACCGGTATTTGCAGCTTTATCATCCTCAAGATCGTTGACGTAATCGTTGGCTTGAGAGTTGATGAGGAACAGGAATCTGAAGGTCTGGACCTGTCGCTGCACAACGAAAGAGGTTACATCCTCTAATAACTTCCCCCTCGAGCCCGCCCTGGTTATTGCGTTTACCGGGGTGGGCTCCCCACCCTTCACAAGCCCCTTCTTGATCACCTTTAGACACCTTATTTAGCAAGTAGTATTGACACCCTGGTAGGATCAGTCGCTTTTTAGTACACCAGCAGATCCTCTTTGTTGTCACGATTGAGATGCTGACGACTGATGTATTGTTCATCTCTGGGCTGCAGAATTTGAACATGTTTTGCTTCTTTTTCGAACAAGTTGCTACCGGTTGAGCCGAGATATACATTCAATCTATTCCAACTCACCCAGGTAAGCAGGTCTATCTTTCCATCTCCACTGATGTCTCCCAACATTACCGCTGGGAAATAGGGACCGCGTTTTCCAAAGAGATCAATCTTGGGACGTATTCTTCGTACGTCATCTGGGCTGAAATCCAGACCGCCATCAACCCCACGATAGCACTCGATGTCGATGGTGATTGAATTGCCCACCATGGCTCGCACCATTTTGCGATATCCCATATTCACCTGGCCCACGATCATGTCGAGCCGCCCATCGTCATTAACATCCTGGATTCGATGTGATGCGTAACCCGAGGCGGTAAATACTCCGGCGCCCTTTTTAAGATGAATTGTACTTTCGGCTTTTGTGTTAAAAGCTATACCGTTTGGAGCAGGGTAACCGGGGTATACTCGATACCAGCTTCTGTGATTCATGATGCTCCTGCCTTCGGTGGTGAATGTCACCAGATCGGCAACACCATCGTTGTTCATATCCTTAATAGTACTGAGTACAGTCCTGCGGGTCTTCTTACGCATACCGGTGATCAGGGCGAAGGGGTTTTCGCCACTGAAGCTGAAGAATAAAGAGTAGCTGCCATCAGAATCGAAAGGTACCTCGGTGGAGAAGGAAACGGTGTTTTGCTCGAAAGTCCCGGTAGCAGTCTGGTAATGCACATCAAAACGATCCTCATTCCAGAACACCAGATCTGTTCTGCCGCCCTGATTGAAGTCCATCTTGTGCACGCGGCTCAGATACGAGGGTAGGTTCATCTCGTTAATGCCAGTTGTGCCGTAGATTCTTTCGTCGTCAATGGTGTGAGCGTTGCGAAACGGTTCTGCTGGACCAACGAGGACAGGTTCCGAAAAAGCACTTTTTGTTTCATGCGGATTGTCCTGCTGAACGGCAATATAGAAGCCATCAACGTCCGGAATCACGATGTCGTCTCGACCATCACCATTAAGATCATGGGTGATGTCTACCCGTCTGATTTCTTTAGTCTGGCCCATTCTGTAGTCATGATTGACTTCAAAGAGGAGTCATTCAGTCTTGGTTTCCGGGTCAAACCAGTTTACTTGGCGAGGTTCAGCAGTAATCAAGCGCTCGTGACCGTCTATGAGAGCAAGATCGACAAACAGAACAGACGGACGCAGGGGTACATCGACAACTTTTGCCCACCGTTTTTCATCTGATACGTTGCTGGCAATCTGATAAAGCTGTAGTCGGCGATTGCGACTTTCATTGACTGTAATAACAACGAGCTCCGCCACGGCACCATCTAGAATGAAACCGGGTAAGACTGTTGTATGTTGCGTTACCTCAATGATGACATCGTGCTGAGAGAAGAGATCCTCGGTAGATGTCGCGTATGCGTCAGTCGTGCAAAGACCACCGACTAGAATGCTTCGTAGGGTGAGCTAGGGTCGGAATATAACAGCGCTGCCTCTTTAACAGATGGTCTTAGAGTCTGATGTGGTATCAATCTTTAGCAATATATAGGTTAAAAGTATGGAATAATTAATCTATAGGTATAAAAATACGATACTTTATGCCTAGTTCTCAACACATTATCTCTGGCCTGAAACGGGCGCTGAAAGTAAACGGCGTTACCTACGCCGACGTGGGTAGAAAACTCGCGGTAAGCGAATCCACAGTGAAACGGTGGTTTTCCGCAGAAATACTCAGCCTGCAGCGTGTTGACGACATATGTGATCTACTCGGTATCAATGTGCATGATGTGCTGCAGCTTGGTCATCAGGCAGATGGCACACTGATGCAACTGACCGAGGCCCAGGAGCAGGAAATTGTCGATGACCACCGATTGTTGTTGGTGGGATATTTGTTGCTACAGCGCTGGACTCCGCAACAGATTATCGGGCGTTACGACATCAGTGAACATGAGCTGACGAGATTACTGGCCCGACTGGACCGGCTCGGTATCATCGAACTGTTGCCTGACAATCGGGTCAAGACTCTGGTTACGCCAAACTTCACCTGGATTCCGGGGGGGGGCAATTCATCGTTACTTCGAGGCCAGTGTTCGCCGGGACTTCTTTGATAGTGAGTTCAACGAAGCTGGAGAAACCCAGTTCTTTCTTTACGGGATGATTTCCGAGGAATCTATGGGGCAGTTGAATCGGCGAATCGAAAATCTGATCGAAGATTACAACGACTTTGTGCGACGGGATCGGATGGTTCCTATATCAGAGAGAAGCGGCACGAGTCTGGTTGTCGCGTTGCTCCGGTGGGGATTCCCTGCCTTTGATGCCTTGAAACGCTCGGATGGCGTCAAAGCATAGCGTTATCTTAATAAAGCGGCAGCAACTCCTCGCCAGCCGGGATACTTTTCTTCTCAAACTCTTCACTGATCCATCGAGCTTCCGAAGGCTCTCCGGGGTTGCGGTATGCGTAGACGACGGCATGGGGTGTATGGGTACCAGGTAGTTTTGCGGTTACGCCATGTAACGTATGAGTCCACATCACGATGACTGTTCCGGGTGGGGCATCCAGATACTGAATCTGTAACGGTTCACCGGTTTGTGGATGCGTTTTGCCATGTAGCCATCCTTCAATCAGTTCTTCGTCGGTAGCAAAATGCAGGGATCTCTCGCGAAACAAATGACTGCCCGGTACGACCTTCAGTCCACCGTCGTCGGGCTTGAAACCCTCGATATAGACGAAGATCCGTATGAATCCCAATGCTGGATTACTCTGGGCGTAGTCATGGGTGTGCCAGTCCAGCAGTAACTTTTCTGCTGCTCGAACCAGCGATACGCAATGATCCCAGCGTATTGATGGACCCAGCACGCGACGTGCGAGGTCAAGTATCTGTGGGTGGGCAATGAGGCTTTGCAGATATTCGTCGTACTCAGCGGCATGCTTTTTTGGCCTGCGTTTTGTCTCCATATCATCTGTGTTTATCGCATCGACCTGCGCGACGATGCGGTCAAGGGCTTCCCTGAGCAACCCAGAGGCGCTATCGGTCAACAAACCAGGCAGCATAATATGCCCATCGAGGTTCAGCGCATCCATGTTTTCGTCGCTAAAAGTGTATGGATGAAAAAGGTTCTGGCTCATGTGTTGGCGATAGGTGCGAAATGTGAGGCTAGTTTATCGAACATAGGGGAAAGGACAATGCAGTCAAACTTGGTTGAGGAAACAGTTACACTACAGCGAACCTAAACCGTTCTGATTAAATTGGAGACCTCATGAAACACATTCCACTGCTTGAGAAAGACGATATCGAAGATCCTGAGTTCAAGGAATTCTGGGAGAACTACCGATTCGATCTCGCACTTTTTCATGTCTGGGCGCATGTGCCGAAAGCATTCAAAGCTTACACAGCGTTCAATCGCACCATATGGGAAGAGGAAGAAGACGGCTTCCCCATGCTGCTTAAAGAGATGGCTGTTGTGCAGGCGAGCGTGCTTGGCAACTCATCCTATGAGTGGGGCAATCATGGTGCGTCGATGGTCCGGCGCGGCGGTACACAGGAACAATTGGATGCCCTTATTGCGGGGGAAGCGGACTCGGATCTGTTCGATGACACCGAGAAGTTGGTGATCAAGTTCGCCACTGAGGTTGTTATAGATGCCAAACCTAGCGAAGAAACGCTGACAGCGATGGCGGAACTCTATTCCAACAAGCAGATTTCTCAGCTCGTCTGGGCCATTTGCGCCTATATGACCAATTCACGTTTCGCCAATCTTGGCGGCTGTGAACTTGGAGACGATGAAGACTATGGCATGTTTTCTCTGGGTAGAAAGACCTAAGTTGCTTGCAGAACTAGCTAAGTCCCTCGGCTAGAAAGTCGGCAGCCGCAACAAAGAGTTCAGGGTCTCTTGCAGCGGTCGTGTGACCGCCTTTGACCACTTTGCCTGTGGCGTTTGGAAGTGCCGCGGCGAATTCATGGGGGCTGGTATCCTCGTCACCACAGATGATCAATGTCGGTACGCTAATGTTTCTCGGGTCGAGTCCGGGTTCGCCGCTGTCGCCAGAGCGCAGACGGGCCGCAAGTGCCAGTCGGTTCGTACCATTGTTGTCGGCGGCACCGCGCCAGGCCCGGGCCATATCATCCTGGATGGTCTCCGGATCTTCAGTTTCTAGTCCATCTGCTAAACGGATAACTTGCTCGCGCCATTCTTCTGAAGCATAAAGATCAAGTTGGTCAGTGGGCGGGCCTCCCCAGCCGCACATCACCGCACGGGTCATAGGAGCGCCGAGGTTGAAACAGCGCGCCGTGAGTTCGCATCCCAATCCGTAAGCTGCAATGGCGTATTCAGACAGACCAAGATGCTCCCCGGCAGCAATGATGTCTCTTGCCATTGCCTGGCCAAGGTATGCTTCGGAGTTCTCTGGCGCGTCCGAGTTACCATGGGCGCGGATGTCGATGCCAATACTACGAAGGCCACGTTCGTTTAGCAGTGACATCAGGCGTCCAATTGCGCCGGCTCGGGATAGCAGACCGTGTAGAAGAATAACCGGATATCCTGTACCACCAGAATCGTAATAGGCGATGCGGACGCCATCGAACGACTCGAATTTTTTCGTTTCTGGTATCTGTTCTGACATTTGCGACTCCAATATTGGTGGCGCCAATTAAACACCATATCTGTACTTCATTTCACGAACGCCCTAGAGGTATCATTCGGCGTTCTTTAGCAGGCTGGTGATATCAAATGATTAAGGTACTGGGCAGACGTAACTCTGCCAACGTTCAAAAAGTGATGTGGGTGTTAGGGGAGCTGGGACTCGACTACGAGCGGGAGAACATTGCTGGCTCATTCGGTTTTCCAGACGACTACCCGAATCCGGTTAACGTGGTTCCAACGATTGTGGATGGTGATATTACTGTCTGGGAGTCAAATGCGTGTGTTCGGTATTTCGCGCGTCAGTATGGTGTGGGTTCCTTATGGCCGGAAGATCCAAAAACCCTCGCACAAGCGGACCAGTGGATGGAGTGGCAGCGTAGCGGGTTCAGTGATGCGTTCTTTCCATTGTTCGCAAATAAAATCAGGATGGATGCCGACAATGAAAGCCTGGCGGACAAAATTGTCGCGATAGGTGAGCAATACAAGATCTTGGATGCGCATCTGGCAGACAATGATTATATTGCCGGCAGTTCACTGACTATGGGTGACATTCCGCTAGGTGCAGTAACCTATCGCTATAAGACACTCGATATAGACAGGCCTTCTACTCCAAATGTAGATGCCTGGTACGGTCGCCTCACTGAACGAACTGCTTATCAGTATCACGTGATGATCCCATATGGCACAAACGCTGCGGAGTGGGCAGAAGAAGAACAGAAGAACGCAGGTATTCAATAGGAGTTAAAGCGGCGGCTTTACTTTCTGCAGGCTCGGGTGTAAAAGGTCTGGCATGACTACCAATCTTAAGTTGTTAAACGATGATCAGGTGCGCCGGTTTGTTGCCGACGGCTTTATCATGCTTGACTCTGGACTACCGGGTTCCCATCACGAAACCGTGACCAGGGAACTCGCATACGCGCTTGCCCATGAGCCAGTTATGCTTGGTGATAATGTTGTACCTAGGGTCCCTATGTTGCAGGAAGTTCTGGAATCACCTGCCGTAAAAGGAGCGATGGTCAGCCTGTTTGGAGAAGGGTTTGTCTGGGCACCTCATCGATTTCCCCACAATAGCGAGCCGCTGGACGAGTCTTGTGAAGTTGCCGATCCATTGGCAAGCCAGTTACCAATGGGCAAGGGATCCATTGCAGGTTCCGGCTGGCACCAGGATGGACATTCCAGAGCCGGGCGGAGTCGCTGGCACACGTTCCGTGCTTGCAACGTGTTTTATTTTCCTCACGATACGCCAAAGGAAATGGGTGTCACGCGGCTACTTGCAGGCACACATCTGTATGCGAACCTATATGACATTGTTGCAGAGCAGGTGGTGTTTCAGGATATACCTGCGGGCACAGTGATCATTGCGGATTTTGATGTTGGGCATGCAGCGACGCCTAACAATACTGACATCACTCGCTACATGGTGAAGTTTGTGGCACTGCGTACGCAGAATCCTGTCGCCCCGACCTGGGACAATACGGAGTCCACCTGGAAGACCCCGGACGATCTTATTACGCCTTTTGAGTTACCTACGGTCTGGACGATTCAATGGAACTGGTTAAGGGGCGCGCCGCGTAGTGAGCATATTGACGCAAAGGAAGTGGCCGCACTGCATGGTTTATTGAATAACCTGAGTGATCGGGATCAGAGTACGCGACTTAAGTCTCTGTATGACGTCATCACAATCGGTGCCCCGGCGGTTGATGACCTTATCAAGACGCTGTGCGAGACAGCAGGTATGGACAGACATATCTCTCCGCCACCTACAGAACCCGGATTTGCGGCACAGTCCAGAGATCATTTGGAACGCAGGTTTTCCCAGCGACAGTTTGTGCCCGAAGACACTGCGATCGTGCTCGCGGCGATCGGTGCGCCAGCGGTACCGTACCTGGTGGAATTATTGGGTCATGAGGACCCATGGATTCGCATGAATGCAGCCTATGCCCTTGGCGATGCTGGTCCTGAAGTCGCGGGTAACGAGGCCGATCGTGTTGGGGAATTGCTGGATGATCCCCTGGAATCGGTGGTAAGGGTTGCGGCAGATGCCCTTTGTTGTCTACCGACTTTTGGACCCCAGACGATCGCACGAATACACAGACATTTGGTTGAGGCAATTCCCGAATGGCAGATTCCAGCCATGGGGGAACCGAAAGTCAGTGGAAACTGGACCTTCCAGGA
>CAJWQG010000101.1 GCA_913045175.1 uncultured Gammaproteobacteria bacterium
CGCCAGGTCGAGATGAAAGGTCTTGGCCATGCGATTCTCACCGGTGAAACGTTAATCGGTGATGAACCCTTTGCCGTGTTGTTGGCAGACGATTTCTGCACAAACGGCGATGACGGCGTGCTCAAGCAAATGGTTGAACTCTTTAACGAATACCAGTGCAGTATTGTTGCCATCGAAGAAGTGTCAAGGGACCAGATACAGAACTATGGTGTGATCGAGGGGCAAGAAATCAAGGATGGTCTTTTTAAAGTTTCAAATATGATCGAGAAACCGGCGCCGGAAGATGCGCCGACTAACCTCGCGATCATTGGCCGTTACATTCTGACACCAGACATTTTCGACATCATTCGTACACAGAAACCCGGTGCCGGCGGGGAAATCCAGATCACGGATGCCATCTACGAACAGGCGCGAAAACGTATGGTGCTAGCTTACAAATTCAAAGGCAGACGTTTTGATTGTGGGAGCCTCGAAGGCTATATGGAGGCAACTAATCATGTGTACAACAAGTATTTCAAAGGTAGCTAGTTAAATGAATCTTACGATTGTGGGTACTGGGTACGTGGGCCTGGTCACAGGCACCTGCTTTGCCGAGATGGGCAATAACGTTACCTGCGTCGATATCGATGAAGCTAAGCTCGCGCAACTACGCGAAGGTATTGTGCTGATACACGAGCCTGGTCTTGAGTCACTGGTGCATGACAATCTCAAGGCGGGACGCCTCAATTTTTCCAATGATATTGGCAGTTCCATCAATGATTCGGAAGTGACGTTTATTGCAGTAGGCACACCGCCAAAAGAAGATGGCAGCGCAGATCTTTCTCACGTAGAAACGGTGGCGCGCAGCATCGGTCAAAGCATGGTCAACCCGATGGTGATCGTCAACAAGTCCACCGTGCCCGTCGGTACCGCAGAGAAGGTTCGGGCAGTCATTAACGAAGCACTAGAAGCGCGTAATGCTGACGTAGAGTTTGACGTCATCAGCAATCCGGAGTTTCTGCGTGAAGGCAACGCGATCAAAGACTTTATGTTTCCAGACCGCATTGTCGTAGGCACTGATAATCAGAAAAGCCAGCGTGTTATGGATGAGCTCTACGGTGCATTTGCCAAAAAAGAAGACCGCATTCAATACGTAGGCATCCGCGATGCGGAGATGATCAAATACGCGGCCAACGCCATGCTCGCCACGAAGATCTCCTTTATGAACGAGGTCTCCGTCATGTGTGACGAAATGGCGATCGACGTCGAAAATGTGCGTCGCGGTGTTGGCTCTGATGAACGCATCGGCTCGTCGTTTATGTATCCAGGCTGCGGTTATGGCGGTTCGTGTTTTCCCAAAGACGTTAAAGCCATGATCGCCATGGCGCAACGCGCAGGTATTGACGGCGCGATCCTGCAGGCAGTTGAATCCAGAAACGAGAGACAGAAGCACGTCATTGTCGATAAGGTGGTTCAACATTTTGGTGAGGACCTAACCGGAAAATGCTTCGCGATCTGGGGCCTTGCCTTCAAGCCGGAGACTGACGATATACGCGAGGCACCAAGTCTTGTAATCATCGATGAACTCAGAAATCGTGGCGCGACTATTCAGGCTTATGATCCCGAGGCGATCAATACCGCAAGGGAAATACTCGGTGATAGCAATGTGCACTACGTCGAAGATCCATATTCAGCCACTAGCGATAGCGATGCATTGATCGTTGTCACGGAGTGGCGCGAATTCAGGCAACCTGACTTCCGTCGTCTAAGCAAGGTGCTTAAGTCCCAAATCATCTTTGACGGTCGTAACATCTATAACCCGGCAAGAGTTGCAGACTATGGCCTCACCTATGAGGGTATTGGTCGAAGTTCTGCATTATTTCAAAGCGAGTGAAGATTCTCGTTACCGGCGGCGCGGGTTTTATCGGCTTTCACGTCAGCAAACAGTTGCTTAATCGAGGCGACTCCGTTGTTGGCCTCGATAATTTCTCCACCTATTACGATGTTTCCCTTAAAGAAGCGCGCCTCGCCGAGTTGGAGAAACTGGAAGGCGACTTTTCATTTGCTCGAATGGATATTCGTGACAGTGATGCGCTGGACCAGTTTTGTGCAGCACAGAAACCTGATGCTATCATTCATCTGGCTGCCCAGGCTGGGGTGCGGTACTCAATTGATCACCCGCAGGATGTTATCGACAATAACGTTGCTGGGTTTATGAATGTCCTGGAGCAGGCGCGCAAACTCAACGTGAGTCACTTTGTATATGCTTCATCCAGTTCTGTTTATGGAAGTAACGAGAAGGTCCCATTTAGCGTTTCAGACAACGTAGATCATCCGATATCAATGTACGCGGCAAGCAAGAAGGCGAACGAATTGATGGCGCATGTATATAGTCACCTGTATGGACTACCCTCGACCGGACTGCGATTCTTTACTGTCTATGGCCCATGGGGAAGGCCCGATATGGCGGCCTATTTGTTCGCGGATGCCATCTATGAAAAACGGCCCATTAAACTCTTCAATTATGGGAATCACAGCCGTGATTTCACCTTCGTTGATGATATTGTTACGGGCATCTTGAGTATCCTCGACCGTCAACCGGAAGGTGCACCACCGTATGCTGTATACAATATTGGACACAAGAAACCAGAGAAACTCCTCGACTTTATTGAGTGTCTTGAGGACTCGATTGGCTTGAAAGCGGCGACGGAGGGCGTACCTATGCAGGCGGGCGATGTCGAAACGACCTATGCGGATATCGATCCATTGATTCAGGATTTTGATTACCACCCGGGAACGCCCATCAGGGAAGGTATCGCTCAGTTTATCGACTGGTACAAGTCTTATCACGGTATGGATAGCTAGTGAAGGTCGTTGTTTTTGGTGCTTCTGGACAGGTCGGAAATGCGCTTGCGGATGTAGAGCCGGATCATGTTGACGTTGCCTACGTTACTAGAAGCAGTTGCGACATTACTGATGCTGAAGCGGTTTCTGAGTTCATTAACAGTTTGAATCCAGACTACATTATTAACTGCGCAGCCTACACGGCCGTCGACAAGGCCGAAGAGGAAACCGAACTTTGTTATCAAGTGAATCGTGATGCGGTTCAAACGATTGCAAACTGTTGCAAAAATGGTTCATCCCGACGCCTAATTCACATTTCCACAGATTTTGTTTTCGATGGCAAAAAATCGACCCCCTACATGCCCGACGACTTGCCAAACCCTCTGAGCGTCTATGGCACCAGCAAGCTGGCTGGCGAGCAAGCTATAGGTTCTACGATCCCTGATCAGACAATGATCATTCGTACGGCCTGGGTCTATTACATGAATGGCGGTAACTTTGTTAACACCATGCTGCGCCTGATGTCCGACCGAGATGAGTTGAGTGTGGTCGGCGATCAGCGAGGAGCGCCAACGTTTGCACGAAGCCTAGCAGAGGTGATCTGGCGAGTGATCGCTGAGGAGAAATTTACGTCCGGCGTCTATCATTGGACGGATGCAGGAGAGATTAGTTGGTACGACTTTGCAGTAGCAATTCAGGAGCAAGGGCTTGGAAAAGGTCTACTCTCAAAACCGATCCTGATCAATCCGATTACTACAGCAGAATATCCCACGGCGGCAACGCGTCCCGCCTATAGTGTGTTAGATTGCACATCGCTGGAATTACTGGCCAACCAGAAAAGAACGTCCTGGCGAGATGCCCTTGGTGTAATGTTAAAGGAGCTATCCAATCAATGAGCAACAAAGAGGTCCAGGGTTTTACGATATTCTTTACTGGTCTATCCGGTTCCGGTAAATCGACCACCTCGGAACTGCTGGAAGCCAAACTTGAGAGAAGTTTACATCGGCCAGTCACAGTATTGGATGGTGATGAGGTAAGGACCCATCTATCCGCGGAACTCGGTTTTTCCAAAGAGGGCCGCGACACTAATATCCGTCGCATTGGATATGTTGCGAGTTTGATCACCAAACATGGTGGTATTGCCATTTGTGCACCGATTGCTCCCTATGCAGAAACCCGTCGTGAGGTGCGAGACATGGTAGAGCAATATGGTGGTTTCGTTGAAGTCCACATGGCGACCAGTCTGGAGGAATGTGAACGAAGGGATGTTAAAGGACTCTACGCCAAAGCGAGGGCAGGAGAGATAGAACATTTCACAGGCATCAGTGACCCCTATGAAGAACCGGAGAATCCCGAACTGAGAATAGAGACAGAAGGCATGACGCCGGAACAATCCTGCGAGATGGTTGTTGCTACGCTGCAAAAACTCGGTTTTTGTTAGAAGGCGCCATTTTCCTCTAGCAATGCGAGTACTTTTTCTACGCTCTCTTCGACAGACAACTCGTGCGTAGGTAATACCAGCTCAGCATCCTCCGGTAAATCGTAGGGCAGGTTCACCCCCGGAATGGTATCGACTCCCTCGGCATCATAGATGCCATCAATGTCCCGCTCCTTACACACTTCCAGGGGAGCGTCGACATGGACCAGTAAAAAGTGCTCGCCGACAGTTTCGCGGGCCTTTTCCCGCACCTCATCACTAGGCGCAACGAACGAGCAGATAGAGATGATGCCTGCCTGATTCATGAGTTTGGAGATCTCAATACCTCGCCTGATATTCTCAGAGCGACTATCTGCATCGAATCCTAGATCCTTACTTGGCCCCAGGCGCATATTCTGTCCATCAAGAACAGTGGCAGCGCGCCCCAGGTCGAACAGTTTTCTTTCCAGTGCATAGGCGATCGTACTCTTGCCGGCACCAGTCAAACCCGTAAGCAGAATTGTTTTTGGCCGCTGACCAAACCGTTTGTTCCTTTCGTCAGCGCTAACCAGACTCGAGGCTGCCTGCAAGAGATCGCTGCGCGACTCCTGGTCCCAGACCTGGCCGGTGTCATCACTGCCCGTGCCGAAGATCATGCCGGCACCCACCGTGACGTTACTCAGGCGGTCGATGATAATAAAAGCGCCTACGTTTCGATTGCCTCTGTAGGAGTCAAAGGTGAAGCGTTGTGACAAATTCACATCACAGCGACCTATTTCGTTTAGGCGTAGCGTTTCCGCTTCGGCCTTCTCCAGGGTATTGACGTCTATTTTGTATCGTATGTCAGAAACTGTGCCCGTGGATTTCTTGGTGCCTTGCTTGAACAGATATTGTGTGCCCGGCTTCACCGGTGCTTCATCCATCCAGACCACAATCGTATCCATGCGGTCAGAAAGGTAGGGCAGGTCGTTGGGATGTACCAGCATATCGCCGCGACTGATATCGATTTCATCCTCAATGGTCAATGTAACTGCCTGAGGTGGGAACGCTTCCTCCAGTTCACCATCGTAGGTCACAATAGAAGCGATTCGACTCGTCTTACGTGAAGGTAATACCATGACCTCGTCACCTTTCTTCACGATGCCGGAGGCAATGGTTCCGCAGTAACCCCTGAAATCAAGATTCGGGCGGTTCACATACTGGACTGGGAAACGGAAGTCGATCAGGTTTCGGTCAGAGGAGATCTGAATGTTTTCCAGCATAGACATGAGTGGTGCGCCGTTATACCAGTTCATGTTCTCAGAGCGATTGACCACGTTATCGCCTTCAAGCGCCGACATGGGTAGATAGCGTAGTTCGCCAATATCCAATTGCGCAGAAAAAGCTTCATAGTCAGATTTTATCTTCTGATAGGTTTCTTCTGAATAATCCACCAGGTCCATCTTGTTGATGGCGACGATGATGTGCTTGATTCCCAGCAATGTGGCGATAAACGTATGACGTTTTGTTTGAGTCAGTACACCGTATCGTGCATCGATCAGGATTATTGCCAGATCACAGGTTGAGGCACCGGTTGCCATATTGCGGGTGTATTGCTCATGCCCCGGGCAGTCGGCGATGATGAACTTACGCTTTTCTGTTGAGAAAAAGCGATAGGCGATGTCGATCGTTATACCTTGCTCGCGTTCCGCCTGTAAACCGTCAACCAAAAGTGCAAGATCAAGGCCTTCCGCCACGGTTCCAACTTTGGACGAATCAGACGCAACCGCTTCAAGCTGATCCTCGAAAATTAGCTTTGAATCATAGAGCAGACGCCCAATGAGCGTACTCTTTCCATCGTCCACAGACCCACAGGTAAGAAAGCGCAAGAGCTCTTTGTTCTCATGTTGCTTCAAATAAGCATCGATGTCAGTGGCGATTAAATCGCTTTGGTGGCTCACCTAGAAATACCCTTCTTTCTTTTTCTGCTCCATAGAGCCTTCTGAGTCGTGATCAATCGCACGACCCTGTCTTTCGGATGTGGTGGTTAATAACATTTCCTGAATGACTTCCGGCAGGGTTTCTGCTTCCGATTCGACGGCACCTGTTAGCGGATAGCACCCCAAAGTTCGAAAGCGAACCTTCTTCATTTCAGGTTCCTCGCCTTCTTCTAATGGCATTCGGTCATCGTCAACCATAATCAGCATGCCGTCTCGCTCGACAACAGGTCTTTCTTTCGCCAGATATAACGGAACGATGGGAATATCTTCGAGGTGGATGTACTGCCAAACGTCAAGTTCGGTCCAGTTTGAAATGGGGAAGACGCGAATCTCTTCTCCCTTGTTATGTTCGCTGTTATAGATGTTCCACAATTCGGGTCGTTGATTCTTCGGGTCCCACACGTGGTTCTTGTCTCTAAAAGAGTAGATGCGTTCTTTGGCGCGAGATTTTTCTTCGTCACGCCGCCCGCCACCAAACACCGCATCAAATTGATGAATATCCAACGCCTGCTTCAATGCCTGGGTTTTCATAATGTCAGTATGTTTCGCGCTACCGTGATCGAATGGATTGATTCCCGCTTTCCTGCCTTCTTCGTTGGTATAGACAATCAGATCGAGGTCATAACGCTTTGCGATTTCCTCACGCAACTCGATCATGGCTTTGAATTTCCAGGTGGTGTCGACGTGCATCAGGGGAAAGGGGAGTTTGCCCGGGTGAAACGCTTTTCTAGCCAGATGAAGCATAGTGGCCGAATCTTTACCGATCGAATACAACATCACAGGATTGTCGAACTCGGCGGCGACTTCTCTAATAATGTGGACGCTTTCGGCTTCGAGTTCCTTTAAATGTGTTAGTTTGTAGTCAGCCAATAGAGAAATCCATACTTGGTGGTATAACCGGATCGAGTATTTTAGGGATTACGCGTCGTAACAGCAATGAGTGGTCTGTTGTTATTATATAACTGTTATCAATAAAGGCTGAAAGTTGATGCGACGCGAGTTAGTGCCCGATCAGCGACGTTAATTACAAATACAACATCAATATGAAGGAACACCTTTTCTCAAAGGGAAATGGCGCTGAAGATATAATTTCTCCATCAGCGAAGTTTGCAGGGATCACGAAGATCGGTGACCTGAACGTAGGAAGCAGTTGAGATCATCTATCGGGATTCTATGAGCTCGTTTTACCTGTTCTTTAGATCATCTTCGTAGTGTTTCCGAGTTCCCATAGATTACCTGCGTGGTGCATGATTCGCCGCGTCTATCAGCGGTGTTCAGGAAACTCGGGTGATGAGCTAAAGAAACTGATGCGATCACCCAGCTGCAACCTTCGTTCCAGTTCCTGATGGAAAAGGATGCCAGTGCCATGGCACTGACCTACGCAGGAGACTTTGCTAATTACTGGGATAATTCAGCTGACAATTATGCCGATCATACGTTTAGTCTAAATGCGTATGCCAGCCCTACGGATTTGTTCACGTTCTACTTTGACGCATCGGCGGGTAAGCTCCATGACAATCGTGGTGAGGGCAGTTCTAAAGGAACGAATTTTGCGTCTCGTCGTGAGCCTGATGAATACGATATCGATAATGTGAGTTTACTACTCGATATAGGCCGAGATAGTGCCAGAATGGGCGTCGAGATTGAGCTGTCACGTACTGACATTGATTACACCAATAATCGAATCGAGACGCAGTTTAGAGATCGCGATGAGTCTTTTGTGGCAGGCAGGGTTTACGTTAAGGCCACCGGCAAAACCCGTTTTTTTGCAGAAGTCTCATCGGAAGAATTTGAATACGAAACGCCGCCACTGTTGCAGGACTCGCTGGATGGCGATGAGCAAGGCTTTGCGGTAGGAGTTACCTGGGATGCAACCGGTAAAACCACGGGTACCATTAAAGTTGGCTCAGAGGATAAAGACTTCGATGTCGCGAGCAGGCGGTCAGATGACACGTTCGTCTGGGACGTGGATGTCACTTGGTCTCCGCGTACTTACTCGCATGTCTTTTTAAGTGGTTCGTCCGAAGCCCTTGAAACTAACGGTACCGGTGCTTTCATTGAGGCGACGAACTTCTCGGTCAGCTGGGTCCATGGTTGGTCAGATAGGATGCGTTCTAATGTCGCCTTTAGCGTTGGCGAGAATTCCTACGAAGGTGATCCGCGTAACGATGACCTGAGCAACTTCAGTGTCGGCTTTGATTATGACTGGCAGCGTTGGGTTACGATCGGCGCGTCGGTTTCTCGAAACGATCGAGACTCAAATCAGAGTCAATTTGACTACGATCGAAATATCTTCAGTGTTAGCCTGGATATGTCGTTGTAACTCGTGAGAAGTAACTAATCTGATTTCTGTCGTAGAGTTCCTTGACTCAAATCATCTAGGTTGTACAATTCCCTCTCGCTTTTTCGGGGTCCCTTTGGGAAATACCAGAATAGTGGGAACTGGGGTGTTTAGCTCAGTTGGGAGAGCGACGGCCTTACAAGCCGTAGGTCGCAGGTT
>CAJWQG010000102.1 GCA_913045175.1 uncultured Gammaproteobacteria bacterium
TATTCTGGCTCAGTTATTGCTACCTATCGGTAACAACAAAAACAGGGTTCTATTTAGAGGACACATGCTTAGACACCTATTAAACGAGGAACCGACCATGAACAACAAGAAACTTTCCATATTCGCGCTAGTCGTCCTGATTCTGGCAACAGGTTGTGCTTCAACACCACAATCACGAGATCAAAGCGCATTCGTCCAGGCCTGCGTCAACGACTGGTTTCTAAATAAAGATCAGAATATGAGCATTGAGATGGCCTACCACCAGGCCCGGCAAGTTACCCGGGAGTGTAAGCGGCGGTATCAGCTGGTCACTGCCAGATAGTTTAAATGACGCCTTCGTCTCGCATACGCTTAATTGCTGCATCATCGTATCCAAGCTCCCGTAGAATCTCCTCGGCATGCTCACCTAACCGAGGAGACCTTTTGGGTTCAACCTGAGACAACGAAGAGATCTGGAGCGGATGCTTGACCAACAATGGCATGGTGATTTCAGGGTCGGTGGGTTCAACTATCATGTCATTCTCAAACGCCTGGATATCGGTCGCCAGTTCTTCCACCCTCCCTACCCGGTTTACTTCTAGTCCTGCCTCTTTAAAGATGGTCAACCACTCATCCGAACTCCGATCGAGGAAGGCATCCTTTAGTGCCAGGCCAAGCTCAGCGCTATTATCCAGGATATCCTGATACTCGTTCAGCCCGAAACGAACAATCAGGTCAGTCGCATCAATCGTTAACAACAGCGTGGTGAATTCCTCGAGGCCTCGCACCATATTAAATTGCAGCCAGCGATCATCACTGCATCGATAGACGCCCATCGTGACTCCAGGAGTCTCCGTCCTGCCTTTCCTGAATAACTCCGTGTCACCACCGGATAACATTCCCTGAGTTGTCGCAGCGTTTGACCACAGCCCGTTCGCCATAAGCGATGTGTGTACGTAGCTGCCTTCACCGGTTCGTTCACGATGCAGTAGCGCAGTCACGATACCAGCATAGATGGTCATCGCCGTTGGGTGGTCACCCATACCCGAAAGCCCCTGGACGGGCCGCACCCCCTTCCATCGCAACATGTCCAATAGGCCGCTCCTGGCCCAATAAGCGATCTGGTCAAACGCCTTGCGGTTTCGCTCTGGTCCTTGCTCGCCGTAGGCACTCAACGAAGCGTAGATCATCCCGGGATTCAGTTCTCGCAAGTCCTCATAATTAAAACCAAATTTGTCACGCATAGCGAAAGGCTGATTCGTGATAAAAACATCGCATTGCGCCGCGAGTTTAAGTAACACTTCCATACCGTCGGCAGAACTCAAATCCAGGACAATACCGCGCTTATTGCGGCCATCCAGCTGCCACATATAGTCCTCTTTTTCCTCGCCTTGTCCCTTAAGTTCCTTCACCCTGCGCAGGAAATCGCCATCCGGGTGTTCGATCTTGATGACATCGGCACCATATTCCGCAAGCATCATTGCCGCCGCCGGTGCAGCAATTACTGTCGCCGCGTCAATGACCTTCAAACCCGAAAACAAATAACTACCCATGGAATCTCCACAACAAAAACGATACTGCTCGCAAATCGCAAGCAAGCATAACACTGTTCCACCCTTGGACTAATCAGTCTATCAATAGGGCCGAAACCAAAAGCACCAGCATACGGCCCGTATAGACCGAGACAAGGAGCTGTCAAATAATGTTTAATTACACACTACAATTCCGGCGAGTTGATAGGCAGTTTGTAGATGAGCATTGGCCCTGAAGAGACCCTTAAGCTATTGAAGTTTCACAAAATCTGGCCCGACAGAGAGAGATTCGCCAATGCGCCAGGCGAGGCGCTCGTGTTTCTTCAGTGGCTCAAACAGAACTATGGTCAAACCCCGGTGGTCGCTATGATCTAGGGGGATGACGGTCTTGAGGAATTCATTCACCTATACCGGCATGTGCTCAGACCCCGAGAGAAAAAGCCAAGCCCGGTCAATCTGCGTCGCGAGCCAAGGATCGAAAATCAAGTTGGTGTCCTACTGAAAGTCGCGTCCTGTCCGGACGAAATTTCTTCCATTGGGAGACCCAGCGGTGGAAAAACTCTGGACGTGGGGTTGCATGGCCTTAGGATTGTTGCAGACAAGTCACTACCGAAAAACGGCCAAATCGATATCACATTAACACCAAAAGGATTCCCGATAACCATCTACAACCTTGCCGCTGACCCAAAATGGGTTAGGGAGGAAGAACTTCACTATCTTATGGGCTTACGCCTCAATGAAGGTAAAGATTTCCCCCGGTGGCAGGATGACTTCGGTCACAGATTCGCATCCACTGCAGCACGCTCCCTATAGCCCCAACTCCTTGCGGATTGTTGCGCGGACAATTTTGAGCGGCGCGGTTGGTCTGCCACTCATACTACCTCGCTTCTCCAATGCCTTAAGAGTTTCCTCACCGGAAACCATTCGACCGAATATCGTATGTTTTCCATTTAGGTATTGGGTAGGTACAAACGTAATAAAGAACTGACTCCCATCCGTACCCGGGCCGGCATTGGCCATACTCAGTAGTCCTGCGCTGTCGTGCGATACCCCACCACCAAACTCTCCGTCATAGGTGTACCCGGGACCACCTCTCCCTGTACCTGTGGGATCACCTCCCTGAGCCATAAAACCTGTAATGACGCGATGAAACACAATGTCGTCATAAAACCCTAATTCAGTCAGGTAGATGGTACTCGTGGCGTGCATCGGCGCGGTCTCGGTCAACAGACGAAAACTGATCTTTCCTACGTTGGTTTCCATATCCCAGTAATAGCGCTCTCCCTGTTTGAAAGTCATTAACTCAGGTTTCTTCAGGCGCTGTTTCCATCTCGGATCTGACTTGTCGACTGAGGGTGACGTTTCCATTTCCGCACCTTCGACTTCAGATGTTTCTGCGTCACCAGCACAACCAGCCAACAACACGGCGATCACAAATAGACAAAGTATTTTCATTAGGCTTCCCTAAACTGCTGTGAATAATGCGCTCAGTATAAGCAAACGTGAGTTTAGTTTCGCGTGACATCTCGCAAACTGATAGCATCCGCGAAAGATTTTTTCAGATACAAACGAGATGCAGATCAAAACGGTACGCTGTCATGAAAACAGCGAAGACATTACGACGGTAACCCTCGATACTATTGACCTTGCCCCACCAGCGGACGATGAGGTCCAGGTGTCCGTGAAAGCATGCGCAGTGAACTTCCCGGACATCTTGAAGATCCAGGCGAGATACCAGCGAAAACCGCCCCTACCCTTCGCACCCGGTGGCGAAGCTGCTGGCGATGTCATTGCTGTCGGTCGAGATGTCACCAATGTCGAGATAGGGGACAAGGTTATCTGGGGAGCTGACTACGGTAGTTTCACAGAAGCCCTAAACATCAACGCACGTTCTGTAAAACCAATGCCGCGAGCCATGGACTACGCAGCAGCAGCAGCGTTTCAAACCACATACCTGACGGCCTGGGTTGGCCTCACGTGTCGCGGACACCTGCAACCGGGTGAGAACCTGTTGGTACATGGTGCGACCGGTGGCGTGGGAATGGCCGCGGTAGATCTTGGAAAGTATCTGGGTGCCAACGTGATCGCGACCGGTGGACGTGATGACAAGCTCGAAGTCGTTAAGTCTCGAGGTGCTGATCACGTCATTAACTACACCATGCCTAACGGCGAGATAGGGGGCTTCAGAGACGAGGTCAAGGCGCTCACTGATGGCCGTGGCGCCGATGTCATCTTTGATCCGGTCGGCGGCGGCGCATTCGATGAGTCCATGCGCTGCATCAACATTGACGGACGCCTGTTGACGCTGGGTTTCACCAGCGGCCGATGGCCAGAAGCAGCCGTAAACCTTATATTAATCAAGCAGTTATCTATCATTGGCGTGCGTGCAGGGGAATATGGCAGGATCTATCCGGAAAAAGGCGCCGAAAATAGTCGAGCCATCTATGAACTGGCGGATACCGGAAAAATTAAACCCTACGTGTGCAAGGCATTCCCTCTGGAAGAAGCAGTCGCCGCGATGCAGATGCTGGAATCCAGGAACGTAATCGGTAAATGCATTGTCACTATGAGCGGTTACACCATGGAAGAACCCACCTAGCCTCGCTAGATAGGCAATTGATTGCGCGTTTGCTTTGAACCCTACGCGCAAAATACAATCCTTTATCATTTCATCAGGCTAGGCTGGAACTACATGCAACTAGTAACATTTACGCAAGGTAGTAGTACGAGAATCGGCATACAAAAAGACGAGAGTGTCGTCGATTTAAGTCAGGCCGCGCCCGATCTACCAACTGACATGTTGAGTTTCCTCGAGGGTGGTGACGCCATGATGCAGGCTGCCCAGGCAATTCAGGATTCTGCTGCTCACTATGCCGTGAGCGATGTTCGACTGGAATGCCCGATCACCGTTCCGCCAATGATTCTGGCGATTGGATTAAATTATCGTGCCCACGCAGAAGAGGCCGGAATGGCCCTGCCTAAAATCCCGATGGTATTCACCAAACAACAGACCTGCGCCAATGGGCCCTTTGACGATATTTACGCACCCCCTGAATCCGAGCAACTCGATTACGAGGGCGAGTTGGGTATCGTCATCGGCAAGAAGTGCAGACGGGTCAAAAAAGAGGACGCTGAAAACTACATAGCTGGCTACACCATTGTCAATGATGTGAGCATGCGTGACTGGCAAATGAATGGAGCACCGGCGTCTTTTACCATGGGCAAATCCTGGGACACCCATGGCCCCATGGGGCCTGGTATCGTAACCAAGGATGAAGTCGGCGACCCGCACCAACTACAGCTGAAAACCTGGGTGAATGGTGATCTGCGTCAGGATTCCAGTACCAGCGATCTGATCTTTGACTGCTTCGACATCATCGAATTCATTTCAACCGCGTTCACACTTCAACCGGGCACGGTCATTCCAACTGGAACACCGAGTGGCGTTGGCATGGCCATAGACCCACCAGACTGGCTGGTTGCAGGTGATGTAGTGAAAATCGAGATCGATAAACTGGGTTATATCGAAAACAACGTTATCGCCGACCCACTTTAGCTGACGCTTGCCAGCGCTCCTCGCAATATATCGAGCATTTCGTCGACCTCTGCGTTACTGACCGTCAAAGCCGGCATAAAGCGCAGCGCATTTGGCTTTGGCGCATTGATAAGGAGCCCATGGTCAAACGCGTGTGCTACCACAGAGGCCCCCATATCATTGGGCAAATCTACGGCGACCAGCAATCCTGAACCCCGGATATTAGTCAGCCCTGTCTCTTTGCCCAGTTTTCGTAATTTTCGTTTAAGCGAGTTACCTCTCCTGCGAGCGCGATCAGGGATCTTTTTATCAATCATGTGGTTGACGACGGTATGAGCGGCAGTCATCGCAAGAGGTTGCCCACCATAGGTGCCGCCCTGATCTCCCGCTTCGAACACACACACATTATTCTTCGCAAGGAAGGCCGCAACAGGGAATCCACCACCCAGACCTTTACCCAGCGTCATAATATCCGGCTCAACTTCGTAATTTTCATAGCCAAACAGTTTCCCGGTTCGACCGATGCCTGTTTGAATTTCATCAAGAATGAGAAGAATGCCCTTCTCGTCACATAGCTTGCGCAGACCACTCATATACTCCTGAGTTGCTACATAGACACCAGCCTCACCCTGAATTGGCTCTAACATAATTGCACAGGTGCGATCAGTTACCGCAGCCCTGGTCGCCTCAAGGTCGTTAAAGTCAACGTGAACAAATCCCGGCACCTTGGGTTCAAAGAGCTTATCCCAACCGGCTTTCCCTGACGCTGACATCATGCCAAGCGTTCTCCCATGGAAACTATTATTCGTCGTGATGATTTCATAGGCGCCATTGAGTCGTTCGGCCCCGTATTTACGAGCCAGCTTCACTGCCCCTTCATTGACCTCAGCGCCGCTATTCCCAAACCACACTTTATCCAGGCATGAGTTCGCAGTCAGCACATTAGCTGCCTCGATCATCTGGTCATTCAGTAACGCGGGGCTGCCATTGACCAGTTGCTTTGCCTGCTTGTTAATCGCTCGGACCAGAACTGGCGAGCAATGACCCAAACAATTAACCGCCCATCCCTGAATGAAATCCAGGTACCGATTATCGTTTGCGTCCCACAGATAGCTCCCTTTACCCCGCACCATCACTTGCTCCGGTCGGGTCACAACGTAAATGAGGCTCTGCTCGGCGGCATTTAGCATGGCTGGAGTTGAGGGTGATTCGGTCATGATGTTCTCTCAATGGTTACGACTAGCCCGTCAGAATACATAAAACACGACCAAAAACACATACTTGGACGCTCACTGATTGGCAACTACCAGGCACTGGTTTATTCTTGCCAATCTCCCGATAGCGGCACCCATATAAACGATGAATGAAAAAGTTTCGCTGATCGCATCGAGTTTGATGCAACAGCCAGTCTCGGTTACCCGAAAAATGGCTGCATCGCTACCACGATTGCGGCAGCTGGCAACCGAAAAAGGCCTGAAGATCCATCACCTGGGAGCGGGCTACCCGCACCCGGAAGTCACTGACCCACGAGGTTTTCTGGAGCATAAAACAAGATACTTCGCCCATCTGGCGGCGGCCTCTGGTATCAATAACCCCGATGACATTCCCGAGTATTTGAGGGAGTCTTATGCCTACACCGATACGCTCGGGCCTGTGTCAGTTCGTGAGAATTTCGCCAAAGTCTACGGCGCTGATTGGAAGGTCCACATGAACCCCGATCACCTGCTGCCAACTGTCGGTGCCAGCGGCGGCATAAATCTCATGTGTTCGTTGTTTGAACGCCCCGGCGTAGAAATCGCCTATATCACTGACGCGCCGACCTACGCAGGATTCATTGCACGTGCACAACTCGCCGATCAGACTCGCATCTATAGCGTAGAGATGGATGAGCAAGGCCCAATTGTCGATAGCCTTAAACGACAGATCGATACTGCCCGGGCAGATGGACGACTCGTACCTTTCTACTACACCGTGCCAGACGGGCATAATCCCGCAGGATTCTCTTTCTCAAAAAAGCGTCGAGAAGAAATTCTCGAGGTTATGCGAGAGTATGGCGTTCTAATCGTGGAAGATGCCCCATACGTCTACATCAGCTACGCGAAAGAGCAAGACCGACCTCAACCATTTTTCGCCATGGACTCTGGCGTCACGGTCCATTTGTTCACAGGCTCAAAGATTGGCTTTCCGGGCCCTCGCGTCGGGTTTCTTTACACCGAAGCGACGGTGGAAATATCCAGAGCGGAAGTCATCAACCTGAGTAACCTTCTGCTCACAGAATCCAGTGCAGACATTCTTTTTCACAACCCCGAAGCACTGTATGGATTTGAGGCCATTCTGCACGATGAAAATATGGAACTACGTCACTCTCTTTGGCCCGTAGCGGATGAAAAGCTCAAGGTCTATCGGGAGAATCGAGAAATCATACTGGATGGTCTCGAGGATGGGCTCGGCGCCTACCCAGAGCGCTTCAGCTGGACAATACCTGAATCCGGATTTTTTACCGTATTCCGCTTTCACGACCGAAACATTGCTTCCGATGATGCTTTTGTCGAGCAGTTAGTGTCGGAGTTCGGCATTGTGGTCATTCCTATGTACGATTTCTATCCGGAAGATGCACGGCAACGAAACCCCCGTGCAGGGTTGGATGAGTTGAGACTATCGTTCTGTTTTAGTGAGAGTTACGGAAAGGCCCGGCGTCAGGATCTGGCTGAAGCAGTTAGCGCTTTTTGCGATGCGGTACTAACGCTTACAGGAATAGACAAATGATCTGCAAAAGGATTTGAATTCGCCACCTGCGGGCGCACTGTACCGGATATTAGCGATCGACATCGATCAGCTAATACCGGAATCTGGTGAAAACTAGGTAGCTGTACTTCCCGAAGCTGGTCTAGGTATGCCGCGTGATCAGTTGCGGACGATCATCTACCGGGAATAGACAGATACCTGGGAATCACTCAGCTGGGACTACGTTCTCTGCCTGAGGACCCTTCTGGCCCTGAGTAACAGTGAACTCTACCGCTTGTCCTTCGGCCAAAGTTTTGAAGCCATCTCCAGAAATCGCACTGAAGTGTACAAACACATCGGGGCCTGATTCCTGTGAGATAAAGCCATAGCCTTTGGATTCGTTAAACCATTTAACGGTTCCTGTAGTGGTAGACATATTTACTTCCTGGTTCTTTCAAGTCATTTTTCTTTGTGCCTATCCACATGGGACAGACGGTTGAGCTGGAACGTGCTAGTACTTATGTGAAACAGGACTAAC
>CAJWQG010000103.1 GCA_913045175.1 uncultured Gammaproteobacteria bacterium
CATATGACCGTGATAAATATTGTACCCAGATACAAACTGAATGACGAAAAACATGAAGATTTCGAGAAGTGCAGAGGTAATCCCGTTTCTGGATACGAAGCGTAACTTCACCATTATCAAGGCGGTCAAGGAAGCGGTAGAACTCAAAATGAGCTATCTGTTGAAGGCTTTGTCATCAATGCGGGTGATGCACTTTTTGAAGAGATGTGGTGCGAAGATAAAGCGGAAATTTTGCGGCGACAGTTCAATGTTGTGAGGTATCTGAACGAGCATGCGAAATATTACGAACCGCGGCTTTACCAGGACATAGATTATCTATGGGAGCAACTGCCAACGGGCGAGCAGATGGAGTTGCCAGCTGGTCCAGTGTCCGAGCTGATCACGCTGAATAGTCAGAAGCTGTAGAATCACTACAAGATACTGATTAACGAGATTCGTCAAAGATTAAAGTACCTGCTGGGTCGCGATGTAGTGCACTTTCCTTTATCGCCAGAGAATTTCTACATCTCCTTTGGGCAGACGATGGATGACAGCGGTCTTTCCTATCAGGAAAGATATACACTCGAGGTGTTGTTTCATCGCTTTGTAATGGATCGTTACGGTCACGGGACGCTCATTGAACTTCGGGTAGATGTTCGTACCGCATAAAAAAAGAAACCTCGCCGAAGCGAGGTTTCCAGATAGGGCTTGGCCGGGACAGTGAAGGACGAATCCCACACCGCTTGGTCGTTCCCTCCGGACCCGAAGGTCCGGTTTGAGTCTTTCAGACCAGAACCGAAGTTCTGGTCTTCGGACTCGTGCGATCTTCGTCTCTGGCTTCTTCCCGCGTCTCCTGTTCGCCGAAGCTCCCGTTCCTCGCGAATGCCCACCTGGGCTTCCAATCGCTGCTGCTTCCGAAATTCAAACGTCTTTGACTCATCCGCAACGTGACCCTAAAATCGTTATTTTAGGACGCCTTGCTACGTCCTCATCAATTGGGTCGATCGCCGTCAATTGATGAAACGGACACCTGACTCATGTTTGCTCCCCGAGGGGGTCATCCACTGCCTCCGAAGAGGCTCGCCAGTTACCCTTAAGCCGCCGTTGCCCCAGCGACCCAGACCCGGCACAGGTCTTTCGGTTGAGGCAGGTTCATGGTTACCCGTTTCCGGCTAACTAGCCTGCTTCACCGTTGGAAACCAATTTAGCATAGGCAGTGATAATGGCTATTGAAATGTTTGCAACCAGCGGTGGATAGGTTGTGGATAACCGGGGGGTAACTATTCACAGATAGGGGGATAAGCCTGTGCACTATGACGTGGAGACTAGATTGGTTCTATAACGCATTTATTTATAACAACATATCATGAATGAGCTAAATTCATGTTGCCCCTGCAAAGGTCCATCAGCGACAGAAAATTGATGCAGAGGAGTTCGCCGGGGTGCTAGTGGCTCTATAGGATTGGTCTATCGCCCACATCTATCGCTAACATATCAATAAAGGTGCGATACTTGCTTGCCAGGCCAGGTAGAACCTGATTTGATTACGCTGCTAAATTTCAAGGTGCGACCCCATGCCAGAGCTGCTTTCAAAAGAAACTATATTGGTGCGTGATTCAGCCGAAGCCTTTGTGAATGATGTGCTGCTGCCGCTCGAGGCTGAACTCGAGGACGACTCGGTTCCAGATGAGGTAAAGAATAAGGTCCGAAGTGCCTCCCAACAGGCAGGTTTTTATTATAAGACTCAACCGACGGAGTTTGGTGGCAAGCCTGCCGGTGTGTTGGAGCTCACCATGCTGCGGGAGCTATGGGCGCAAGCCAATTCTCCATTGACCAATTATATTTTCGGACCCGGCCCAGGAATTCTTCATGCCGCTCAAGGCGAACTCAAAGACAATTACCTGGATCCCGTGATGCGCGGCGAGAAACGAGGTGCATTCGGTTTCACAGAGCCGGATACTGCAAAAAGACCGAGTTGGGCCCGTATTGATGGAGATACCCTGATCATCAATGGACAAAAATCTTACGTCACCGGAGGTGCCACTGCTGATTTTGTCTCCGCGCTTATTAACGTTGAAAACGAAGGTGGTAGTAAAGCTGGCACCGCCATGGTTGTAATTGATCGCGAGGCGGATGGCGTAACCATAGAGCGGGAGTTTGCATCCATGGAAGGCGGCGGACACGTGTCGATGACTTTTCATGATGTGCGAGTTCCAATCAGCAGGGTGATCGGCAAGATTGGTGAAGGGATGCCTCGCGCTCTTGGCAATATAGGAAATGTAAGGCTCATGATTTCTGCTCAGGCCACGGGAATGTGCATGTGGGTTATAGACTTTGTCGAGCAGCACCTGCTTGCTCCCCATAGAAGTGGCACCCCCCTGGGTGAACGTGAAGGGGTCAGGATGAGGTACGCGGATATGCGTATCGAGACCTATGCCGCTAGAAGCGCGTTATATCGCACGGCGCGCATTGCAGAAAGCGAAGACAACGATGTGAATGAGACCATTGCTACCAAAGTATTTTGTACGGAGGCGGCGGGGCGCGCAGTGGATATGGCGGTGCAACTGGTTGGCGGTCAGGCGCTCGTAAGAGGTCATCCTCTGGAAGCCGCCTACCGTAAGGTCAGATCTCTCAGGCTGACGGAAGGGGCCAGTGATTTGCTTCGAATTAATCTCGCCAAGGGTAATCTCGAGTTACGTAAAGGTCGTTTGTAACCGGCGAAAGCACTGTCCTTTGCGATCGGACTGTCGGAATTTTTGCTTTTCCTGCTACAACCGGTGATAGCCAAACTCCTGCTGCCAACTTTTGGTGGGGGCGCATCCATCTGGATTACCAGCATGGTCTTTTTCCAGGTGATGCTGTTGCTGGGTTATGGATTAACGCACTGGCTAATTCAGCAGCTCGGCATTAGAAAACATATGTACTTTGCGGTGGCACTCTTGCTGTGCTCGATGGTGGTTATGCCTTTGGGAGTAGCAAACGCCCAGAATAGTTTCGACGCTTCTGCATTGCATCTGTTGTTCCTATTGCTGCTTTCGGTAGGCCTCCCGTATCTGATGTTGTCTACAACTAGCCCGACGCTTCAATACTGGATGGCGAATGACGTTCGTATGGTTAACGTTAACCCCTACATTCAATAGGGCGTATCCAACGGTGGTTCTCTTTTAGGACTGTTGATTTACCCGTTTGTTGTGGAGCCAGCGTTTGATAATCCAATGCAGACGAGTCTGTGGAGCGTTCTGTATCTTGTCTATGGTGATATTGTTTTGATATCCCTTGTGCAATTTGCACGTGCTAACCTGGTCGCTATGGAAATAGCATCATTTGCGTCCAGGTTTCGTTTTATCTGGTTCATTCAAGCAATGGTGCTTTCGGCTCTGCTACTGGTGGTAACTCATTACCTCACGCTAGACGTAGTAAATCTGCCGCTACTTTGGGTGGCACCTCTCTCCATATATCTGATTACCTTTATTGTCTGCTTTTTGTTCCCTACCGTATCGAAACCGTCGCAGGCGCGCACAGCGATCGCCGTATTGTCTTTGTTGTTGCTCATGCTCACCAGTCGGCCCGAAATGGGGCTTGGCCTAACGGTGCGAATCTTGTCTGCGCTTGCCTGTCTTTGTGTGTGTGCATGGTATTTCACGGTGACCTTGAACGTAGCAAGCCGGATAAGCAGGGCGGCACAGGTTTCTACTTAACCATCGCCAGTGGTGGGGCGGCAGGGAGTATCCTGGCCGGACTGATTTCGCCGATGGTATTCAAGACGACGTTCGAGTTCTCGATCGTCGTATTGGCGGCACTGTATTATGTGGTGGCAACTGGGCCTGGTTTTAACTCGAAGAGAGTACTGAGAGTATTTGTAATTGCTGCATTGGTGCTGGCTTATGCCTCTCACGAAACTTCTCTCGACGGTCAAACCATAGCCCGCGAACGGAGCTTCTATGGTACCTATGCCGTGAGAGATGTTGATGGCGTGCGGCGACTGGTTGCTGGTACTTATGTGCATGGCGAGCAGTTTTTGGATGAAGCGAAGGAGCGAATTCCCATCGCCTATTACCACAAAGAGACGGGTGTCGGTATGTTATTCGAGCTAATCCCAGTCAGCAGAGTGGCACTTGTCGGGCTAGGGGTGGGCTCTCTGGTTGAATACGGAAACGCTTCCACGCAATTTGATATCTTTGAGCTCGATGGCGCAGTGGTAAGGTTGGCGCGCGAATACTTTTCGGTGCTGTCTGATACCCCCTCGCAAAAGACATACGTCATCGGTGACGGCAGATTAGGGTTGCAACGATCTGCCGGCAATTATGACCTTATTGTCATGGATGCGTTTGCCAGTGGATCGATACCTACCCATCTTGTGACAGTGGAGGCAATTGAAGAAGCCTTCCATAAACTAGCGGAACAAGGTGCTATTGCCCATCACATATCGAATCAAAATGTGGATCTATTACCGGTGCTCTCAGCGATCGCGGCTGAACTGAATGTCGCAATCAGAATTCATGAGTCAATCAGCAACGATGCGATGTACATGTATCCAGCCAGATGGTTCGTGCTGACCAGGAGTAGTTAGCTTGTTAGGAGTCTCGATCAGAAGGAAAAGTGGGAAATACCTGATGTCACGGGGATATTATGGCGCGACGATGCGTCTGATATTCAATCGGTGCTTACTTTCTGACGTTTGGGTTCTTCTTCAATCGCGTCGCACTGCCATCCCATTCGCGATAACTTGTTCGCCAGAAATTCTGCTTTTTCCTCACAGTAACCACGTTCGTTTCTGGCACGCCAGGGATGCTCCACGCGGTTCTCGTTAGTTTTCTCATAGACTACCCGACATGGAACTGAACTCGGGGGATTGACGTATTCGACGCTAATAACGCGAACGCTCCCGGCGTGCTCGCAAACATATGCGGGACCTTCTTCGCTGGCGTAGGTGGTTGCGGTCACTGCTACAACAATACTAGCGAAAAGAAATGTTGCTGCAGACGATTGATAACGGTTCATGGTTTATCTCCTAGTCTTTCTTAGTAGGATCTGTCCATAGGTCTCTGGCCTCGAAGATTGCCTTGCCTGAAGGTCGTTCAGCTTCCTTTGGCTCCGGTTCCAGTTTCGGTTCAGGTTTTCGAGGAGCGTCTTGTGGTGCAATAGGCTCAATGTCTTTCACCGCAAAGGTCGCTTTTCCGGTGGGCCTTTCAGGTACTTTGGTTTCTGTTTTTGGCTTCGGTGGCGGCTCAGGCTTACGGGGGACTTCCTGAGGTCCGGCGGGCTCAATATCTTTAGCTACAAATGCTGCTCTTCCGGCCGATTGGCCTTTCCTTGCTTCCAATTTTCGACGAATTTCTTCGGGTGTTTGTGCGACTTCCCGTTTGGGCTCTTTTGGTTCTGGTTTTCTTGGCGGGTCGCTTGGTGGTGCCACGGAGCTCAGTTCTTTGGACTCAAACCTTGATGCACCCTGGTTGCGCGCACCGGATTGTTCCAGTTTTCTTCTAATTTCCTCCGGCGTTCTGGCAATACCATCACCCCTATCGGGAGTGTCTTCGGCTGCATGGGCGACATCTTTTGATCCGAAGCTTGATGGGCCATCCGATGATGCCGTGGGTCCTGCAGTCTCTGAAATTACACCCGATAATTGGCGGGATTCGAATATTGCTTTGCCTCGAACTGCAGCGTCCATCAGCGCCTTATCATTCCCACCGGATTCGAAACATTCAGCTAGCAGTGCGATTTCCCTCGAAGCAGAATACAGCCCCTTGTCATGGTAATCGTTACCTTCTAGTGCCAGGCTCATTTCCTCTTGCAGGGTAACCTGATCTCGGTTTCGGATCTGATCCTGAGCTCTTCGCTCGGCACCAAAGCGGTCTTTAATCAATCCGAATGCGGGTTTTCCTTCACCGCTGGTCTGTCGTTTCGCTCTGATTTTGGTCTCGAGGTTGCGCCTGGTCCCCATGACTTGCCG
Source organism: uncultured Gammaproteobacteria bacterium (assembly GCA_913045175.1). GTDB lineage: Bacteria > Pseudomonadota > Gammaproteobacteria > Pseudomonadales > Azotimanducaceae > UBA7455. The sequence continues at coordinate 5,933 of CAJWQG010000103.1, forward strand.
GTGCACGGCATCGATAAATTCGACTGGGGTCTTCGCTCCCAGAAGTTTTTTCAAAGCAATTAACCTAGCGGTAATACTCTCATGTCTGTCGGTGCGCAGAGTAAGGTTACTTTCGTCACCACTATGCTCAAGTTCGTTCCAAAGGTGATCGAGAATCTCGTTCAGCGCATTACTAACCCCCGGATCAATAATGGCGGTTTTTGTAGAAGAGCCTTCAGCGGCTTTTGTAGACGAGCCTTCAGCGGTTTTTGTAGAAGAGCCTTCATTTGCGTTGTCTGATTTTCGGATACGCTTTAATTCTTCCAGCAGTTGCTCTTCTGCTTCTTCACAGGCGGTATCGATGGTATCTAGTAAAGGGTCGCTCATGCTTTTGTCTGGACTGATAAGTCGATTGCTATTCTTCGTACTTGGTGACTGCTTTTAGTATCTGCCGGCAGGTTATCTGACCGGTAAGTTTCCCTTGCTCGTCCATAACCGGTCGACGTCTGTGGCTATGGTCTAACATGGAAGAGGCTACTGCCAGAATGTCCTCACTTAACTGGTTTACCTCAACATCCTTAATCATAATGTCTCCGACGAGTGCGCCTCCAGGGTCTCCGCCATTGTAAACGCTGGTGACCATTGCACGCAGGCAATCGAGTTCAGACAGCATGCCGATGAGCTTTCCATCATCGTCGACTACTACAACACCCGAAACCTGGTTAGACAATATGAGATGCACCGCTGTGTAAACATCAGCATCGGCAGTCACTGTAACCGGGTCGGTGACTACATATTCTTCAACTCCAGACATTAACCCCTCCGGAATGTTCTATTTTCCACAGTTTGCGGTAATCGAAACGGTGAAGCAATGTATATAATGTAAGTATGAAGACTTACAAAAAGAGCAACTCACATCGCGGTTTTGCGACCTGTTTTGTGGCTGTGCAGCTACTATTTATGCCGCCACTGATCGCGAGCGACATATTAGATAGATTACAGGGCTATGAATGGAAGTTACCTGCCGAGCCCCTACGGGAAGAAGGTGCGCAGGCGGAGTTGATCCGAATTGCCTCGGACAGGACACAACCGAATTTTATACGGGCCCGGGCAGTTGCTGCGCTAACCGTATATCCAAGCGATGAGGTATGGACATTCTATAGCGCACGGATTACCGCGGCATCTGAGAACAACCCGGCGAATAAAGTGAGCCGACGCCGCACGGTGGATGCGCTCTGTAGTACCTTTTTGCCAGACCGGGCTGAGGCGATACAGGTCTTGCTTACGCCTTTGCTAAACGAAGATGACGCTCATCTTCGCGTGAGGGTTGCACAGTGTTTGGAAAACATCGATTCGCACGGCGCCAAATCTGCACTTGGTAGTTACCGATCTGGTATTGGTGAGTCGTGGGAATTGAAAGCGGGTCGGGTGGCACAGTGATTCCACAATCGAGTGAATTGGAAAGCGCTGCTTTCTGGCGGGATGGGTTTCTAATTCGTCGCGGATTGGCGGATCAAGATACCTGTCGAATTTTGGTGGATGTTGCCCGGGAGCACCTGGCGGGGCAGTTGGCACCAATCGAGTACGAGGTTGATATCCAATACCCGGGGGCACCTGAGAATGCTGATGCGGAAGGGGCCACAACCTCGAGACGTTTGCTACAGGCATTCTCACGACACGATCAATTTCGCCGCTGGGCACAAAGCAAGCAGGTTGTTGAGACTATCTCGACTTTGTTTAGCTCCCCGGAGGTTTCGTTGTCTCAATGTCACCACAATTGTGTAATGACCAAGCAACCTGGGTATAGCAGCGTCACACGATGGCATCAGGATAATCGCTATTGGTCCTTCGACGAGGAAAATCTGATTAGTGTGTGGCTGGCACTTGGCGCTGAGGACATTCAGAACGGGTGCCTTCGTGTCATTCCTGATGAACATTGGCTAGCGCAGAAATTAAACTCATGATCTAACTCTCTCACCTTTCGGGTCAACATA
>CAJWQG010000104.1 GCA_913045175.1 uncultured Gammaproteobacteria bacterium
TCCAGTTATTAAACCTAACTCTCTAGCAAACTGAGTTAATTGCTTGTCATCTTGAACTATTTTAGCTAATGCTTTAATATCTTTCTGATCTAATCCAGTTTTTTCCGCTACATTTTCAAATAAAGGTGAGTAATCCCACATGAATATTCTTATAGCTTGATCGTATGTAAAACCCTCTAGTTTAGTACCATCTAGTTGAGGTATTTTTTTACCTAACTTTTTAGCTATAGGCTTATACTTTTGTCTGAGTGCTCTATAATCATCTTCTATTTTTTGTTTAGCAGACTCCATTTGAGCTATACCTCTTTTGTATGGTTTATTCAAATAATCTTCAAAAAATTGTTTTTGTATTTCACCTAATTTGCCTTTACCTAAAAATGAATATATTAAACCCATAAAGTCATTAGCAGATGGCGGCACGAAAAACTTATATCTACCTATAGTAGCACCTCGTTGTCTAGCGACTGTTTCAGAAAATGTTTCATCTGCTTTAACACCTTTAATTTTTCCGAGTCACTCAGTCGATCCGTTTGTACTGCGACAGCGCCATTTAATCTTGAATGCAGATCACTGAGTTCAACAGACAACCTTTTCGCTGGCGTAGACCCACAAATCACAAGATTGCCTCCTCGATCATTTACCGCATTGATCAGATGAAATAGCGCGAGTTCCCAGTCAGGATCTCCCAGCACCCTCTCAATATCGTCAATGCCAATCACCGACATCGATTCAAGGCCGTCAAGCACGGCCGGATCATAGGCCCTGGGATTCTCGAGATAGATAGCATACCGATCTTCTTCGCGTGCCGCATGGCATAGGGCTTGTAGCAAATGACTGCGACCACTTTCCGGTTCGCCCCAAAGATAACCTGTACCTTTTAGCGCGGTAAGCTTCGCGCCGGCCTGGCCAACATAATTATCAAACGTAGTATCGCTGGCGAGACGAAAGTCCAGGGCCAGTTGTCCTGTCATTTTGTATTGTCTGGCCCATGATAATAGTGACTTTCCAGGTAACTGGACCTCAGGTGACGCAAAAACACCATGACCACGGCTGCGACGGGGAGCGCCAACAAAATCCCGAAGAAGCCAAATAGTTGTCCACCCGCCAATACGGCGAAGATCACCGCGACAGGATGCAAGCCTATACGATCACCCACCAACAGCGGAGTCAGCACCATGCCTTCAAGGCCCTGACCGATCATAAACACAATAAGAACATAGATGAGATGCAGCGCATCCTGAAACTGGAATAACGCGGCCAGTGCAGCCGCAACAATACCTACCACAAATCCCAGATAGGGAACGATGCTGGCGAGCCCTGCCATCAGGCCGATCAGAATCGCCAGATCCAATCCAACAATGGATAAACCAAGCGCATAGATACATCCGAGTAAAAACATGATCAGTAACTGTCCACGCAGGAACTGGCTCAGTACATCATCGCACTCCTTCACGAGCTCAACCGCCGTTTCTTCCATGTATCGCGGTATCATTTCATGCAATTTCTCTACTACATCATCCCAGTCACGCATTAGATAGAACGCCACGACGGGTGTTAACGCAATACTGACCAGGGCCGTAACAAGCGCCGCCCCCGATGCAGTTACTTCCTGCAGAACACGTCCTGCGAGCCCACCAGCTTCCTGCCAGTTAGCGAGCATACGCTGCTTAAGATGATCCACGCTCACATCAAAGGGATCAATATTGAACGTCGCGATTAGCCACGGACTCGCTTTTTCCTGAAGCCAATCTATAAACACGGGTATGTCGCGTATCAGGCTGGAGACCTCGCGCAACAACATCGGAACCACAACAAGCGCTGCTCCAATCATAATCACCAGGAATAGGAAAAATACGATTAGCACACCAACGGTTCGATTTACCTTGTGCTCCTCCAGACGGTCGACCGCCGGATCTCCAAGATAGGCCAGGATTATGCCAATCAAGAACGGCGTGAGTATGGACTGAAGATAATAAATTGCGACCAGCGCAATCACGCCCATGATTAGCGCAGACGATTTTTGAACAGTTGTCATAACGAGTGCGATACCCTCCAAAGAGACATCATATTCATTTATCGAAGCCAGCGATAATGCATTATGTCTTGCTCACCTTCTGAGGTTATCAGCACCATCTTTTCGTCCAGTTCTATCGTCTCGATTAATTGCTCACGCTGGCCTTCAATACTAAGCCTAAATTCAACTTCATCTTCCTGAATGCGCACCACAAAGCTATTCACCACAGGGGTTAACGATTCAAGGTAGCGGCTAAGCTCCGCGTAGTCCGAGAGATTCTCAACCGCCTCTACGCGCATATTTACGGCACCACGACTAGAGTCCAGCGCATATTGATCCGCCAGCTCATTTGCCAATTTGTCAATAATTCTATCGAGTATCTCCTTACTGCTAAAAGCCACATCATCAAAACTGCGCCATTGATCTTCAATACGATAAGACCAGTCTGCATTCCACCTACCGAGTGAATCGACCTGCAGACGGCCCGTCAAAACCGAATCAGGGCGGTAGCGCACAGAAGCTGAGTCAACTCGTTGTAAGAAAGCGCCCCATACCTCCGCCGTTGAAATAGCACTTGTGTCCTCCAAGTCGAGAAGTGGAAATAGCAAGGGTAGTCCTCGCAAACGTGCTTGATCTTTTAAGTGCTCCACGATCGAGACGTTGCCGGATTCTCCCAATAACCTTCGACCCTCATCATCGCTTACCGCGATCCAAAGCAATACGCTCGGCCGGTTGCTACCCCACACCGGGAAAACACCTTGTCTTAAGAGACGCGCTACAGCACTAGGGTCAAAATGAATTTGGAGCAATCGTGCTGGTATTGGCACACCCTCGATATTGAGTATCTTTTCAGTGGACTCGTAGCTGTATTGATAATAGTACGCCGATGGATTACGCAGCGAACCAGCGATCAGGCTGCTTGCTTCAACCCCTGACGTTCCAGAAACTCGCACCAAGACCTGCAGCAGCCCTGCACGAGCACCCTTCTTCCGCTGATCCTCACTCTCGTCAGTGACTAAAACCTCCGCCACATAAAGATCCTCAACGGTAAGCGCCATCACAGAATTCAGATGAAACAGGACACAAAAACCAATCATTAGGGAACTTATTCTGATAGTTCGCATCCTTATTATTAATAGCTTAAACATTTAGGTAACCCATACATCATGTCAATGCACCGTGCTAGCGCAGTCAGATTGTCATAAACTGATCCCGCATTTACAAGAATGATTCAATGAAAATACTTTACCTTGCGGGTCTTCTATTGCTCTCCATGTGGGCAATGGCAGAACCTACACCCTTCCGAGCGGTCTATCAGGCGGACTATAAAGGTCTTCCTGTCAGCGCCACAGGGATTCGTGAGTTACGTCAGGTAGAAGGCGATAAGTACCTGTTTTCATCTTCGGCAAAATCATTTTTCACATCGATTACCGAACAGTCTCTGTTTGACTGGCAAGATGGCATCGTCCCCCTGGAATATCAATACAATCGCAAAGGCGTTGGTAAGAACCGCAAAGACCGCCTGATTTTCGACTGGCAAAGCAATACGGCTAGTTTCGCCGAGACCGACTACACCGTTGCTCCGGGCACACTGGACAAGCTCCTCTATCAGGTTCAAATGCGTCAAGACCTAATGGCTGCCGGAAAAGGCACCTGGCCCAAAATGCACTACCAGATCGCAGATCGAAACCGACTTCGCGAGTACGAATTCCAAATAACCGGCGAAGAAATCATCGAAACACCTATAGGAAAGTTCAACACCGTCAAGGCAACTAGAATTCGCCGTGATAGTGACAGAATCACTACATTTTGGATGGCCCCAGAATACGACTTTTTACTGATACGCCTTAAGCAAATTGAAGACAAGGGTGGATTCGAACTCCTGCTGAAGGAAGCTGAATTTAACGGTCAACCACTCAAAGGCATGTAGCCTCTAGGCTTTGGGCAATGTAACACCAGTCTGTCCCTGGTATTTGCCACCTCGGTCAGCATAAGACGTTTCACATATCTCATCAGATTCAAAAAACAGCATCTGCGCCACGCCTTCATTGGCATATATCTTCGCGGGTAACGTCGTGGTATTGGAGAACTCCAGCGTAACATGACCCTCCCACTCGGGCTCCAGAGGAGTCACATTGACAATAATTCCACACCTCGCGTAAGTGGACTTGCCCAAACACACTGTCAGTACACTCCGGGGTATGCGGAAATACTCAACGGTACTCGCGAGCGCAAAAGAATTAGGGGGGATTACACAGACTTCACCTTTGTAATCGACAAAACTCCGCTCGTCGAAGGATTTCGGATCCACCGTCGCAGAATGAATATTCGTGAATACCTTAAATTCGTTAGAGCATCGAACATCGTAGCCATAGCTCGAAGTGCCATAGGAAATCACTCTGCTCCCGTCATGCTCACGAACCTGATCTGCCTCGAAAGGTTCAATCATCCCATGTTCATTTGCCATTCGTCGGATCCAACCATCCGATTTGATCGCCATAAATCAGCACCCTAATTTTTTAAGTTGTTGCGGGACGCCCCGCTTATCGATTGCGCGATAATACCGACAACCGGTCAATCATCAAGCACCTTGATCGAAGGCCCCTCTGGCTGGCCTTCCTGTAGAGCCGACGCGATATCTCTTGCGGCGGCGCGCAAAGACTCTGATGCCGGATCATCCGGCGCTGACGCCACGATAGGCACGCCCTGATCCGACTGCTGCCGAATCGACATCGATAGTGGCAACTGGGCAAGCACCCGAGTTTCGTATTCAGCAGCAATACTCGCACCACCGCCGCTACCAAAAATAGCTTCTTCGTGACCGCACTCACTACACACATGAGTGCTCATGTTCTCAATAACACCGAGGGTGGGCACCTGTACTTTTGAAAACATTTCAATCCCTTTTCGCGCATCGAGTAGCGCAATATCCTGAGGCGTGGTCACGATAACCGCGCCGCTGAGTGGCACTCTTTGCGCGAGGGTCAACTGGATGTCACCCGTTCCCGGCGGCATATCAACCAGTAGAATCTGCAGGTTGTCCCACTCCGTCTGGGTGAGCAGTTGCTGCAGGGCACCGCTTGCCATCGGTCCACGCCATACCGCAGGTGTATTAGGAGAGGTTACAAACCCCATGGACATGCACTGTATCCCATGGGCCATGACCGGGTGCAGACGGTCACCGCTAACTTCCGGCCTTACCTCGGCCACTCCCATCATTGCGCCCTGACTCGGCCCATAGATATCGGCGTCCAGTAAACCGACCCTATATCCTTCGGCGCTGAGGGCAAGTGCAAGGTTCGCCGCCACCGTTGATTTACCAACTCCCCCCTTCCCCGAGGCTACAGCAACAACGTGCTCCACGCCGGGCAATTGTATTTTTTCAACAACACTACTGATGATTTGTCTCCGATTGTTCAGCACAGCTAGACTTACATTAAGCTCGTCTGAGGTCAATCATCTGATACTTGAAACGGTGCAATCAAAGGAAATACCTTGAACACAAGGGAGCCAGAAAATATAGTTAGCTCTTTTCCGGGAACACCCCCGGACTAATTACTCACCCAAAATCTTTGTTTTATGGATACAAGACGAATCCTGGTCACGAGCGCCCTGCCAAACGCCAACGGTTCTATACATCTCGGGCACCTAATGGAACACATCCAGACTGACGTCTGGGTGAGATTTCAGCGTTCTTGTGGTCATCAATGCATCTACGTATGCGCCGATGACACACACGGCACTGCCATAATGCTCAAGGCGGATGAACAGGGTATAGATGCCGAAACATTAATCGCGAACGTTAAGGCAGAACACGAGAAAGACTTCGCGGACTTCCTGATCAGCCATGACAATTACTATTCCACCCACTCGCCGGAAAATCAGGCGTACGCGCACCTCATTTACAACCGATTAAAGGATGCTGGTCAGATTGCGGTTCGATCCGTCAATCAGCTCTATGATCCAGACAAGGACATGTTTCTTGCCGATCGGTTCATAGTCGGCACCTGCCCGCGCTGCAAGGCAGACGGACAGTACGGAGATAATTGCGAAAATTGTGGGGCTACCTATGACGCAACCGACCTGATAGACACAAGATCTAAACTTTCCGGGGCTGAACCGGAAATGAAAGAGTCCACCCACTTTTTTTTCTCACTGTCTAACTTCGATGAGTTTCTTCGTGAGTGGACCAGAAGCGGAACATTGCAGGATCAGGTCGCAAACAAACTTTCAGAATGGCTGGATACCGGTTTGCAGGACTGGGACATCAGTCGTGACGCGCCCTATTTCGGTTTCGAGATCCCCGATGAACCAGGAAAGTATTTCTATGTCTGGCTCGATGCGCCTATTGGTTATATGGCCAGTTTTAAAAACTATTGTGACCGGGAAGGTTTGACATTTGATGACTTCTGGCGTACCGATTCGGACTGCGAAGTGCATCACTTTATTGGCAAGGATATCGTAAATTTCCATGCGCTATTTTGGCCTGCCATGCTGAAAACCGCCGACTTTCGTACTCCCACTCGCGTTCATACGCATGGTTTTGTGACGGTCGACGGCCTGAAGATGTCCAAATCCCGCGGTACATTTATTAATGCCAGGACCTATCTGGATAACCTCAATCCGGAATACCTGAGGTATTACTTTGCCGCGAAACTGAACGGTACCGTCGACGATCTCGATATCTCACTTGAGGATTTCGTACAACGCGCGAACTCTGATCTGGTGGGTAAGGTGGTCAATATTGCCAGTCGATGTGCCGGATTTATCAACAAGCAATTCGATGGGCGCCTCGCCCCGCAAACCGGCACACCACTTGTCGATGAACTAGTGCAGGCAGGAGATGAGGTGGCTGCACATTACGAGCAAGGCGACTATAGCAAGGCAGTGCGTGAAATCATGTCAATGGCCGACAAGGCCAATCAGTATATTGACGAACACAAGCCATGGATCATGATCAAGGACGAGGATCAACGCGATCAGGTACAGCAGGTTTGTTCTGATGGCATTAACCTGTTCCGAGTCATCATGACCTATCTGAAACCGATCGTGCCGTCATTGGCAGAGAAATCCGAGGCATTCCTCAACGTCGACTCCCTGGACTGGACGGTGCGAGAGACGACCTTGGTAGATCATAAAATCAATAAGTTCAAACCATTACTGACGCGACTGGAAATGGTTAATGTAGAAGCGATGGTCGAAGCGGGTCGAGAAACTGGTCCACAAACTGGTCCACAAGAAAGCGAACAACCAAAGGCGGAAGAGCAAACTGTGGATACCATCGAATATGACGACTTCGCAAAACTGGACTTAAGAATTGCGCGGATTGCTAACGCGGAATCAGTTGAAGGTGCAGACAAGTTGCTACGCCTAACCCTCGATCTGGGCGACGAGCAGCGCACCGTTTTCGCCGGAATCAAAGCAGCCTACGCGCCTGAAGACCTGATCGACAAACTTACAGTGATGATCGCCAATCTGGCACCTCGAAAGATGCGCTTCGGCGTATCCGAAGGCATGGTTCTGGCGGCGGGCCCCGGTGACAAGGAAATTTTCTTACTCGAACCTCATCCTGGCGCTAAACCCGGGATGCAAGTAAGTTAGGGAACTCCCGGCACGTGCCTGATACACTGGTCATTCTGCTGACGACTATCTTCGTCAACAACTTCGTCACTATTCAGTTTC
>CAJWQG010000105.1 GCA_913045175.1 uncultured Gammaproteobacteria bacterium
AACTGCCGACCTCGTGACTGCCAGTCACGCGCTCTCCCAGCTGAGCTATAGCCCCAATGTAAGGGCCTGGAATCTTAGTGGATTCACCGCATGCGTTCAAGGAGGTTAGCTATCCTGTTCTTACTCCAGCTGCAGGTGGCGTCTCGGGCCTGCCGGCAAAACACTGGGCAATTTCCATCCACTGTGTAGCTGGTTCTCCGACGACATCCAGATGAATATCCTTGTCGTTAATATTACGCCCCTGGGTCACCACGTGACAGAACTCAACCGCTGAACCTGCGACATAGTTGTCCGTCTGTGGTTCTCCGAATTCCCATACATCTCCCGATGGCGCATCAAGTTTCACGTACGGAACTGGCGCAGGTGGTTCCAGCCCTCGATTGACAAAGGTCCAGCCATAGGTTCGAACACCTATTACTACGATATTCTTCATGCGATCAGTGTTAACGCGTGGCTGTTTCAGCAGGTCATAAATATCCTGACCATGTGCCCAGGTTTCCATCTGCCTCGCAGTGGTAAACATCATGGCGCCCATATCAGGACCAAACCAGGTAACCCGACGTTTCGGATCCAGATCGCCGAGGTGCTGGCACATGTCGTTGAAATAGCTCCACCAGGACTCCAGTAATTCCTCACCTTCGATTCCTGGACTCAACATCCTTCGCTGTACGTTGAGGTTGTATTTTACGATCAGATAGCTGTCACGAACTGTCAGAGACATCATGGCAGCCTTGTCTGCACCATGCAGATGCTGGACGACATTGTTGATGGTCCAGTTTTTAAACGGCGTATGCCGCTGCCAGTCTTCCGGCGCCAGGGTATCGAGCAGCTTCTTTAGCTCAGCACCCTCTTCCAGTAAATCTTCCGCCTGTTGCATCATGTCCGGGATCTCCTTATTGACTGGTACTCTTTTTCCAGCTTCTTGTTTAGTTTCTTTGATACTCCACCCAACACGTCGATCGCGTGCTTCATACGCGCTCTGGTCATATCCGGTCCGAGGACAGCCATCGAATCAAACAAAGGCGGTGATACGGGTTTACCTGATATCGCAACGAATACCGGCGCTAGAACGTCACGTATCTTCAGGTCCAGATCCACCGCGACATTCTCAAACAGAGTATTTAGTTGATCCCGATCCCAGGTTGCCAGTGCCTCCATGTCCCATAACGCGAACTGCAGGATTTTTTTCGTATCATCTACCGACTGGTTCTTCGCAACCAGATCAACCTCCTCAAGTGCTGGTAGTCCTGAGGCAAAAAACGCAATCATGTCTGACACCTCGGAGAAAACATCAACGCGTTCTTTAATCAGCGGAATGATCCGCTTCAAGCTCTCACGGTTATAGGCCCACTCGCTTATTCTGTCCGCAAACCTATCGTCATCAAGCTCCTCGCGCAGCCAGCGGCCGTTTAGCCATTTCAGTTTGTCGACATCAAATACCGGTGCGCCGAGCGATATCCTTTCTATATTAAAGTGCTCGATCATGCTCTCGAGGGAAAACTTCTCTTCCCCGTCAGGCATGCTCCAGCCAAGCATACCCAGATAATTTAGAACCGCTTCCGGTAGAAAGCCCATGCGTTCATAGAAACGAATGCTGGTTGGGTTCTTTCGTTTACTGAGTTTGCTCTTGTCCGGATTACGCAGGAGCGGCATATGAATCAGCTCCGGCATGTCCCAACCGAAATAGTCATAGAGCAACATATGTTTGGGCGCCGAGTTAATCCACTCCTCACCACGAATGATGTGTGTGATCTCCATCAGATAATCGTCAACGACAACTGCCAGGTGATAGGTTGGATTGCCGTCCGATTTTTGTAATACCTGCATATCAATCTGCGAGTATTCAATGGGGATCTCACCGCGCAGGCGATCTTGCACTAAACAAGTGCCCTCTTCTGGCACCTTCATGCGAATGACGTGTTCCTCACCAGCTTCAAGCTTTTGCGCCACTTCGTCGTTGGATAAAGACATGCACAGACCATCGTACCGCGTGGTCTGCTTGTTCTTCATCTGTTCTGCTCTCATCTCGGCGAGTCGACCTGCCGTGCAGAAACAATGGAATGCATGGCCCTGTTCTACCAGGTGCTCTACATGCTCACGATAGATATCCAGCCGTTCACTCTGTCGGTAGGGTCCATGGGGGCCAGGTTTATCGGGACCTTCGTCCCAATCGAGACCCAGCCAACGCAGTGAATCAAGAATGCTTTGTTCGGACTCAGCCGTACTACGCTCCGCATCTGTGTCTTCGATTCGCAGGACAAACTGCCCTCCGGACTGATGGGCGAAACACAGGCTAAACAGCGCCATGTAGGCAGTGCCTACGTGGGGGTCACCTGTTGGGGATGGAGCTACTCGGGTACGAACTATCATGGGGTGCGATTGTAGCTTTTTTGATCGCCTGATAACACGAGCCACAGACTGGAATGTTACACTAGTCTTGTGTTTGCAATGATTTGAACAAATGTTGGATCGTAGATTGTCAGTCGCGCCGATGATGGGCTGTACCGACCGGCATTGTCGTTACTTATTTCGTCTTTTATCCCCGAATGCCCTCTTGTACAGCGAGATGATCGTCACAGGTGCGCTTGTCCACGGTGATGCTCAAAAGTTTTTGCAGCACGCCGATGATGCACCATGCGCTTTTCAATTGGGTGGCAGCAATCCCGCGGAGCTCGCCGAAGCGGCGAAACTGGTCGAGCAGGCCGGCTACCAGGAGGTCAATCTCAATTGTGGCTGTCCTAGTGATCGCGTGCAGGTTGGTGGCATTGGAGCGTGTCTGATGGCGGAAGCTGATCTGGTGGCACGCTGCTACGAGGCTATGGCTGGGGCAGTAGCCATTCCAGTAACTGTCAAATCCAGAATCGGCATTGATGACCAGGATGATTACACTTTCTTCGCAAACTTCGTGCGCACACTTTTCGAAGCCGACTGTCGAACTTTCATCGTGCACGCGCGCAAAGCAATACTGCAAGGACTAACGCCGAAAGAGAATCGGGAAATACCTCCTCTAAAGTATGACTATGTGTATCGCGCAATGGAGGAACTGCCAGATGCCACTATTATCCTCAACGGTGGTATCAAGACATTGGATGATGTTAGCGCCCTACAACCTCTTAGCCAGGGCCTTATGCTGGGCCGCGCACCCTACGCCAACCCTTATCTGCTGGCACAGATAGACCATGAGCTTTTCTCGACTTCGCTGCCAAACCAGCTCGATGTGTACTACCAGTATCGCGAATATGTAGAAGCACAACTCTCACAGGGCGTAGCCCTAAAACATATGATCAAGCACCTCCTCGGCTATTTCACCGGTTATCGAGGCGCGAGGCACTTCAGGCGTTTTCTTAGCACCCATATGTTTAAGGACAATGCGGATATCGCCGTGCTGGACAATGCGCTAGCTGAATCAGGTGTTGCCGAGAACTTTCTTAGTCGGGCGGTTTCATGATCAAAAGCATTACGCAGTTTTTCACTGAACACTTCTCCGAAGAAGAGGAAGAAGTACAACAAAGGGGAATTGAATTTGCGACGACCGCCCTGTTAATCGAAGTATCCCGCAGCGACAGTGACAGAGCAGACGAAGAACAGGCGTCGATTCTTGCCATATTGAACAATCTATTCGACTTTACCGATGAAGAACTCGCCGAGCTTATCGCTATGGCAGAGGACGCCATTGAGGCGGCGCACGATCTGCACCAGTTCACACGCCTTCTGAACGAACATTACGACTACGCGGGAAGGAAACAACTAGTTACCCAGCTATGGCGAGTTGCCTATGCGGATGGTCGAATCGACAAATTCGAGGAGCACATCATTCGACGTATTGCGGGGTTACTGCACGTCGACAATCGGGATTTTATACAAGCAAAAATTGCTGCGAGGGAGCACTGAAGTGGGCAGTTGTGAATGGGCAGTTAGCGGTTAATGGTTAACGGTTATCAGAGGTCAGGAAGCCAGGGAGTGTTCGAAAGACTGTTCCTGCTCAAGCGCTTTTACCAGATCCTCGAATTCAACCTTGTTTTGCTCGTTGAGACTCATGAGCACGCGATGCGCCTCAAGTACCTGCTCACGCAGATTCTGTTCCGAGACACACTCTTGCGGCATTTCAAGTAACTCTGCCTCGGTTCGCACGGATTCGGCCGCGATGGCGAACACTTCGTCAAAACCGACCGTCATCAGAAGCCGGGTGATATCTTCGTTAGCGGAAACGATCGTCGGCACCTTGCCATAGGCTTTTTGCGTGCACAGCGAAATCTTTGCCAGCATCCCAAGCGAAGTGCTATCGATTCCTTCGGTTTCGGTGAGGTCAATCACCACTGCCTGAAACGATTCACACTTGCCCAGGTGATCCAGAAAAGTGCTGATGGTTGGTCCAAGCGTAACCCGTACGTCACCCACGAACTTCAAAACGAAGGTCCCGTCCTTTTCCGCAAATAGTATTTTGCTCATCTCAGTTCTACCCTGTCCCGGCCACGGTAAGTATCGCAACATCATCTTGTTTGGGTTGCAGCACATTCAGACTATCCGCCAGGGCCTCAACACTCTTGTTGCCACATTTTACCAAGGAAAGTAGGTGCTCTTCCTTATCCTTCAAGGTCTCCTGGGGCATTATTTCGAACACTCCGTCGGAAAACATGATCATTGTGTAAAAATTTGGTAAATCTAGCGTCCTGGTCTCGTAAGTCACCTCTTCGAACAACCCTAGCGGTCGTCCACCAATCTCAAGATATTTAGTCTCATCTTCCGCACTAAGAATCGCAGCCGGAAAATGGCCAGCATTGCTGTACTCCAGTTTCTCCGTCGCGTTATCGATAATACCTAAAAACATAGTTACATGATGTTCCAAATCACACAGCAAAAGTTCATTGTTCATCCAGGAAAGAATGTCTCCTGTTGAATGTAAATCGAGCTCTGCAAATTGCTTTTCCAATCGACCAGACAAGCTGCGCAGCAATACAGTAATAAATGCACTGGATGCACCGTGTCCGGACACGTCGGCAAGGTAAAACATGATCCTGTCGCCGGGTATCTCGATGACATTGATGAAATCACCACCCAGTATCACCGACGGAAATATTCTGTAGTCGAACTGAACGTCGCCGATCACCAGTGGTGATTCAGGCATCATGCTGTTTTGTACTCGTAAACCAGCCTGTTGGTCCTGAATCAGCAATTTGAGCTTCTCATCAGGGTTATCGACAACAACGCGGTCTCTATTTAGCCGTCGATCAACACCGCTGTAAGCAATATTGCGATTGATTACATAAAGCAACAGTTCGTCAGATCCGTGGAGCGCGAAATCCGTACCACCCTGGCGTTCAAGCGTGGGGACAGCCAGCGCAACTTCTTTCGCTTCGAGCAGCAAAACCACAGGCACCTGTAAGTTGGTCGAGCGAATCTCGCGAATAAAACCATACAGATCTGTTTCAGGGGACTGTCCGATTAGGACAAGGCTTGGGTCATGATGACGAACGTAAGAGAGAGCTTCACTCTCAACGGTTACTGGGGAAACGTGGTAATCGTTGTTACTGAGTAGTTGCAAGACATGCTCGTCAATACGGTTTTCCGTATTGACGACGAGTATGTCTTTACTACCAACCGTCATTGGCACTTCTGAATTCGCCGGTCTCTCACAGACATTCTTCCTCGGCAGGAAATTTGAACTGACTTTACTCCCAAAATTCAATGATTACAACCGTTTAGCGGTACTTCCTCGATGAAACATTAAAAATCGTCTGCAAATGCATCATCAGTTTCGCCATCATGAATCAGGTAGTTTCGGCGCTGTAGATATGCTTCCCGTAAAAACGTGTATCGATCACCGAAGATCGCTCCCTCGGCGCTTAAGAGCTCCGACCTCGTATGTATGACATCTAGTCCATAAATCCCGTTTCGGTGTGACACAGGATGAAGATAACGCTGCGGCTTGAGTCTGCCATCAGCTACCCGCGCAATGCCATCACGTACCGTGCTTGGTCCCAGGAAAGGTAAGACCAGGTATGGCCCTGAACCAATACCCCAGGTGCCGAGGGTCTGGCCAAAGTCCTCATCATGATCAGGCAAGTCCAGAGCTGTTGCAGGGTCGAATAAGCCCCCTAACCCGACGCTGGAGTTAATCAGAATGCGCCAGGAATCCTGCATCGCGGGACCAACCTTGCCCTGGAGCAAATTGTTAACCAGGTCGCTCACATCACCCAGGTTGCCGAAAACATTGCTGACTCGCTGTCGAATAAACGGTGGAACCACTTTTCGATAGCCAACAGCAGTCGGTCTCAATAATTTCGCATCAACCACATCGTTGAATCCGTGAATTGATTGGTTAACTCCTATCCATGGATCAGGATCGTCAAAGTCGTCTTCCGCAAGCACAACGTAGGATGCACAGCCGAGAATCACATACAGCAGAAGTTTCATGACCCCTCTTTCCGTTCGACCTGTTTTTGTTGGGATATTTGCCACTGTTTCTCCAATCGCTTCGATGACACCGGCAGGCTGGTACCAACCGCCTGGGCAAACAGCGAAATCCTATACTCTTCAACCATCCATCGGTACAGCTCTGTCTCCGCATCAATGTCACTACCGGATATTCTGGCGGTAAAATCAGCGATTTCCTTAGTGGCTTCCTGGTCACGTGAGAGGCTACCCTGGATCCTATCTATACGATAGCGAATCGCTTTTAGATATCGAGGATACTCAAGAAGCCATCTTCTGGAGACTCGTTGCAAAAATCCCGGGCCAATCAATTGGGCCAACTGCTGCCTTATATCATCACAGGCATAGCGATTTAATGTGGTCGCCATGCGCTCAAGTTCTTCCTCTACCTCATTCGCTTCACGCAAAACCTGATTGAGGAGCCCCGCAACTTCATTGGCAACCATCATCAAATGACTTTTCTCGATTAGCCGGTCACGAAAGGCAACTGCCCCGGTAACCGGTGGCTTATCTTCGATAAAGGTATATCGAAATATCGCCATCACCAGATCCTGCAGCAACTGATCCCGAGTGCCCCTGGTTGCATAGTAAACCGCGAACCTATCAAAACCCGAAATGTTCTTTCCCAGATACTTTTTTTGTTCCTGAAGCTGCAGGACGATGAGTCTGAGTAAACCGTGGGGCGTACTACGTAATGCCGTGTCGCGCGCATCAAGTATCTCAAGCGAAACACTGTCACCCTTATCGATCAGTGCCGGGTACCCCCTTATCAACATGCCGCCGTGTTTTATTTCTACTTCTGCCGGTAATTCATCAAAACTCCAATCGGTAAGGCTATCCTGCTCCAACTTGTGACGAGAGCGCTTCTGGAAACTCTGGTCCGCCTGCTGCGCAAAAGTCTGTCGTAGTTGCTCAAGGTCGCGTCCTGCGCCCAGCACTTTGCCTTTTTCGTCAACGACGCGAATATTCATCATCAGGTGTTTATCCAGGTTGCTGACATTAAAGTCGTCACCTGAAACCTTCACACCGGTCATACGAAACAATCTCTCAGCGAGCGTATCTGCCAGCGAACGGCCATCGTATTCGAGTTGCTCGACAGCCTTATCTACATGTTCCGGCGCAGGCACAAAATTCTTACGCAGTGACTTCGGCAGCGACTTAATCAGGG
>CAJWQG010000106.1 GCA_913045175.1 uncultured Gammaproteobacteria bacterium
AAAGATAATGCAGTACATTTTGGTTATAACGGTGATGAGGATGCTTATGGTACAATGAATATGGGCGCTAGTTATTTTGATTTTAAAGCTAGTACAGGTGCTAATCCATTATTAAGAGTACATAAGTCAGATGGAACTATAGAAGCATTTTCAGGAGATATTATCGGTCTGCACAATCATGGAACTATCCAGATTGGCGATACGTTCACCGCTGGCAAAGATTTCCGTTATGTAGGCATTCCGCATTTTGCGCCCGAGTTGTTTCGTCGTGTTCGACTTAATGACCCTCTGAAGAGTAAACAACTGCGACAGGGATTGACCCAGCTATCCGAGGAAGGCGCCATGCAGGTGTTTATGCCGCTTACCAACAATGATTTGATACTTGGGGCAGTTGGTGTACTTCAGTTTGATGTGGTCGTTTTTCGATTGCGTGATGAATATAAGGTCGAGTGTTCTTACGAGCCAGTCAATGTTGTTACCGCTCGTTGGATAGAATGTGAGGAGCCAAAGAAACTTGCAGAGTTCAAAAGTCGTGCAGAGGTAAATCTTGCCATAGACGGTGGCGGCCACTTAACGTACCTGGCACCCTCCATGGTCAATCTTAGGCTGACAGAAGAGAAGTGGTCCGATGTTGAGTTTCGGACGACCAGGGAGATCACCTAGTCGTCGGCAATGTCCATATCATCATATGGATTGGACATTTCCAGATTGACTTCGCGTTTATGCCCTGGGATCTCGATTTTGTCTTTTGACAATTTGAGCTGGTTACCCTCAATAACACCTTCACCGAATTTGTAGATGACAGAGTTCTCGCCGGCCAGCATGGCCTCGTCATAATCGTAACTAGCCTGCATCACAGATTCGTTTTGTTTGGCATGTTTCGTTAAGGCTTTTTTGCCGTGTTTTTTCTCCATCATTTTTCTGGTCACGTCAGGAGATAAGATCGCTGCTGTGGCATTGTTACCGCCAAAGCCCTTTGAATTGACCAGTGTCGCGTCCATCGAGCCAGTCTCGATTTCTCGGTGTTTGAGTAAATAATCTACGTTTTCAGTGAATACATCTGGTGCGAGTCCGTCTATGGTGGAGATCCCCGGGATAACACCGTCTACCCAGGTGCCTATCGCATTGATAATCTGATCTCCGGACGCGCAAGCCAACGAATGCCCTATGTACGCCTTGATGGCAGCGACGGGCCAGTTTTCGATTCCGAAAGTCTTGGCCAACTCACTGAATATGTGTGATTCAGTTGTTCGATTCTGTGGAGTGCCAGTACCGTGGGCTGACATATAAGATCGATTTCGTAACGCGTCTTCGCCAAGTATCGAGCGAATGACCCCCATGGCTTTCCCGACGGTGACGTAGTTTCCGATTCCTGGACCAGGAATAGATTTTTTGAAACCGTCAGCATTTATGAAGACATCAGCAACACTGCCGTAGATATTCGCGCCCAACTCCACGGCGAGCTCGTCGTCGAACAGAATAATGAACTGTGAAGCCTCAGCCAGGGTGAAACCGCAATTTTCCGAAAAAGGTCTACAGGCGCGACGAAAATCTGGTTCTCCGGTATCAATGCCTTCGATTTTTCGAAGTGCGTCATCTTCTGCCAATGCCCCCATGGTTCGATAGCCCTCTATAACGTCAGGGGTTAGCGGCGCCTCGCTAGAGCCGACTACCGATATACGGTATTTCCCGGATCGAATATCCTGGATGCCCTGGCGAAGATTGTAGAGGAATGTTGCACAGGCGCCGATATTCGCACCCGTTGTGCCAACGTTGCCAAGTATATAGGCGTTCACGAAATCGGCAGTCATTTCGGGCAGTCCGAGCGCCACGTTTTTTGAACTGACTCGCTTGCCCACAAGACCAGATTGCAGCAGGCCGCCATTACCGTTGGCGTCAAGCTGCCCCATTGCGCTGCTGGCGTAAACGGAAATCTGATCCCCCGGAATTTTGTTTTGAATCGTCTGCCAGTCGATGCCGAGTGAGTTAATCGCGTCTGATGCACCATATACGGTGAGTTGCAGTCCTCTGGGGTGGTTTCTACTCTGATACATCGTTTCCGGGTCAAACCCGGTTGGAAGTTGACCTGCTGCGTGAACCTTTGAAACCCGAGAGTCGGGGAACAGAACGTCCAGATCGCCTGTTACTGTTACTTTTACTTCTGGTCCTTCAAGTTCTTCCACCTGCCAGGTCTCGGGGACCTGAGCGGGGAGTTGATTGCGCTTCAAGGTGAAGGATATTGGATGGCTGGGAGAAGCGTTAAGCTGCGCTGACTTATGCAGCAAGATGGAGTCGGCGTCAAAAAGATTGGTTTCAAGTTTCCGTATTAGCGTGTGATTCAGTATGAATTTTCGTTCGGTGTCGTCGCTGGGCTTGCCTCGTTGCATGAGGGCGCCGAGGGAAGCGAGTGTACGTTCCGCTTTTGCGGGCTCAAGTTGGTCGAGAACTAGACGACGGTAGCCGTGGTGTGCTGAGCTACGACCAGCAGGATTTATCCCACCGAAGCCTACGATAACGGGCAGGCGTGACAACTGGTTCTCCGAGCTGTGGGTTCTAAATCATTGTACGTGTTTGCAGTCCGCAAAATCTACTGAAGTCGCTATACCATCTCGATGGCGATCGCATTCGCTTCGCCGCCGCCAATGCAAAGTGAAGCGATTCCACGCTTTTTACCAGCCTTCTGGAGTGCGTACATTAGGGTGACAATGATTCTTGAGCCGGAAGAACCGACAGGATGACCTTGGGCGCAGGCGCCACCGTTAACATTCACTTTTTCTGGATCAAGTCCCAATTCCCGTGTGGCAAGCATAGTGACCATTGCGAATGCTTCATTGATTTCAAAAAGATCTACATCTTCTTTATCCCAGCCCGTTTTCGCCAGCACTTTTTCTATAGCGCCGATTGGCGCCAGCGTAAACTCGGATGGTTCTCGGGAATTTGTGGCGTGAGCAACGATTTTTGCCATCGGCGTAAGATTCTTTTCGTTTACCACTTTGCCGCTAGCCAGGACCAGCGCTGATGCCCCGTCAGAAATAGAGCTTGAATTTGCTGCGGTTACCGTACCGTCCTGTTTAAAGGCTGGTCGCAAAGTCGGAATACGAGAAAGGTCAGCCTTGTGCGGTTGTTCGTCATCAACCACAGTAACTTCACCTTTTCTGGTAGAGATAGTGACGGGTACCGTCTCATCTTTGAGCGTGCCACTGTCTATTGCAGATTGTGCTCTTTTGAGCGACTGGATCGCGAACGCATCCATGTCTTCACGAGTCAATTGATACTGGTCCGCGACCTCCTGAGCGAATGATCCCATTGATCGACCGGATTTCGCGTCTTCAAGACCATCGGTAAACATGGAATCCTGTACTTCGCCGTGTCCCATTCGCATCCCGGCTCTGGCTTTGGTGAGCAGGTATGGTGCATTACTCATACTCTCCATACCACCAGCAACCATTACATCATTGGTGCCTGCTTTGATCAGGTCGTGAGCTAACATCGTGGCCTTCATGCCGGATCCACAAAGCTTATTGATTGTGGTCGCACCTGAATCTACGGGTATCCCCGCGTCCATAGCCGCCTGACGGGCGGGTCCCTGTCGAAGACCGGCCGCCAGGACACAGCCCATAATTGTTTCTTCAATATCATTTCCTTCCAGTCCGGCCCTGGATACAGCATCGCGAATCGCGAATGCGCCAAGATCTACGGCGGATAAATCGGATAATGATCCCTGCAATCCGCCCATTGGCGTTCTTGCGCCCGAGGCGATATACACTGAGTCTATGTCGTTCATGTTTTGGTTCCGGATTGTTGGCGTTGCCATTAAGAGCCTGAATCCTAATGCGGGTTCTCTGTTAAATCAAGAATTCACGGCTTTGCCGGGGGTGAGTTGTACCGGGGTGAGTCCCGGTCCATCAGGTCATGTTGGTGATATATATGTGCGTTGTAGGGGAACCAAAGGTTGAGCAAGAATATGATGATACCGGTAAATTCAGTTACCTCACCTCGCTGGGTTGAGTCCACCAGTAGTTCGACAACAAGCACGATCAATAGATAGCCGGCTATGTGATAGTTCCGTGGCATAGGCACTGCCATATGGTCCAGCCAATGCGCGACGCCAGGTCTCGTCCGATAGAGCGGTGCCATGACAAAGAGGTAGATCAGTAACCCAAGGGCTAATCCGGTACCAAACACTAGTTTATTGACACTGATTGTTCGACCGTTCACCTCGAATGCAAGGTTGTGTAATCCCGTTTCCTGTTGCAGGTTGTTATCCAGAAAATATTCTGGAGACTGGATGCCAAATATTCGCTGCCCCCACGAAACCTCTTCTCCAGCACCGAACAGGCACACCAGAGCGAGCATGGATGTAACAGCGAGGAAACGAATCTCGCGAACCCGTCGCAGTACCACGACCCGACGAATACAAAGGACAAGTCCCGCCAGGATACCGACAACGGTTGCGTACTCAAGGAACCCGTCTTCGATGACGAAGTATTTGCTGAATGCGTCCGGATTAATTCTCGAATGCACTACTGCAAAGATAAGGAAAGCGCCCACTACAAATAGCAATCCTTCCTGTATCACATCAGTACTTGGCAGGCCCCAGACCTTCTTGACATTAGAAAGGCACCAGATGGCCAGGAATGGATCTAGTAGATAGTCCCAGAGGTTGTCTGAGTCCAGGATGCCTGCCTGGTAGCAGATCCATGCTGCCGCGAGGATTGAACCAAGGTAGTACCAGCCGCGGTATATGCTAAGACAGAACAGCGCCATTAACAGAGGTGTCAATACGACTGGGTAGTAGCCAAAGCTATATACGTCGATTGACGAGAATCCGAGTGCGGTGGGGTACAGGATAACGGCAACAATGCTGACCAGAATCTGCAGGCGACCAACATCCTGCTTGTATCTGTCACCGAGTGAACGGCCCGTTAAGCGCTGGTAAACGAAGATGGTTAGTAGAGTGAGTGTTACGGGGCTTAGATCTCCCATCAGTACGCTGGCGTAGTTTGCTACGCTGAAATCCTTGATGGGTAGCAGAAAAAGTAACGAGGCAATGACAAAGCCCTCGGCCTGGATCGTTCTTGGCTGTGCTTTCAATACCAATAGGATACCTGTTGCAAGTAATAAGGCTGATGAAAGAAGGGGAAGAAGACTCATTTGATTTGTTGATTCACCCAGGCTGCGTTAAAGGATACGTGTTTGATCAATTTTCGATTCCATGTGTATAAGAGGTGCACAATTCCTTGCTCGTCCACCGTTAGCGCAGGATAGGAAAATTCAGAGAGTGTTGCGGGTTCAGCGAATTCCATACGGTAAAAAACCTGCGAGGTGTCCGGGCTTAAGATAGCGAGGCTTAAGTCGCTGCGACCCCGTTCGGAATTGTTGAATGCCAGTAGCGTTTTATCATGGAAGGCGAGCGTTGCAATGGCGGCATCAGGATTGGGCAAGCCGAGAGACGTGGGTTGTTGCCAGGTGATTCCACCATCGTTGGTTTGCACCTTGACTATTTCTCTTGGCAAATCACCTGCGTTACGTAACAGCGCCATTGCATCTGTCGGACTATGTGAAACGATGCTGGGTTGCAGCGTCGAGGTCCCGTAGGTTAATCGCGTTTTACCAAGGACTTCCCCAGCCCGGTTTATGCGCAGTAACTCGGCAAATTTGCCGATAAACTCATGGTATACGGGTAGTCCAATAGTCCCGTCTTGATAGAGAATTGGTGGAGTTCTTACCAGCGTACTGATGTTAAAAAATGGCGTGGTGACTAGCCTGCGTGCTCTAGACCAGGTCTTTCCGTTATCGGGTGATTCAATTAGATTGATCGAGCTCCCTGCCCATCCACCGATTGAAACGGAAACAAAGAAAACCCAGGTTGTTCCATCGTTGAACCGGAAACCAACCGGATTACCCAGTTTCTTGATATATCGACCGAGGTCACTCGACAGCGATTGCTGGCTGGCAATAACCTGCGCCGGCTGCCACACCTCGTCTTCAAACAAAGCCCTATATATTTTTACATCCTGTGCACCTTCGCGAGTTCCACCGAACCAGTAAGCAGCGATGCCAGAGTCGGTAGGATGAGCCTGCGCTGCGTGCACCTTTGGTGTCTCCTGAGATGACGCGAAAGTTTCGAAATAATATGGGTGCGGCGAGTCATCAATGGGTAATTCTGCCGAGAAAGTGGGTGCTTCTGGATGTTCATTGTTGATGATCCAGCTTGTCACCACGAGGAACACTCCTGCGATGACAATTAATATTCTCAGTAGGCTTTCGTGCATGTGGAAAGGTGTATTCACGTGGATCAGTTAATTATATCCGACAAGAGCCTATGGTATCCTGCGTCCAATTTAGAAATAGCGGTACGTGGATGACCAACATAACTAAGGATGACCTGATACAGAGTATTGAGGACTCCCTTCAATTCATTTCTTACTATCATCCGCCGGATTTCATTCGAGCGGTGACTGAAGCGTATGAAAGGGAAGAGTCCGCTGCAGCAAAGGATGCTATGGAGCAGATTTTGCTCAACTCCAGAATGTGTGCAGAAGGGCATCGGCCTGTTTGTCAGGATACTGGAATAGTTAATGTATTCCTCTCGGTCGGTATGGATGTTCATTTCGATTCTGATATATCTCTGGAAGATATGGTCAACGAGGGTGTTCGGCGCGCATACCTGTTGCCGGATAATGTGCTGCGGGCATCAGTGCTTGCTGACCCGGCTGGGGCTCGAGTAAACACCAAAGACAATACTCCAGCGGTTATCCACACGGAAATTGTCCCGGGTAATACTTTGGAGGTTCGAGTTGCGGCGAAAGGTGGAGGCTCTGAAGCGAAGTCAAAATTTGCGATGCTGAATCCGTCTGATGACATCGTAGAGTGGGTTGTAAAAACTGTTCCAAGGATGGGCGCCGGATGGTGCCCACCAGGAATGCTGGGTATCGGTATTGGCGGCACATCGGAAAAAGCCATGTTGCTGGCCAAGCGATCATTAATGGAGCCCATAGATATTCACGAGCTGCAAGCGCATGGACCAAAGACGAGAGCTGAAGAGCTACGACTGGAGATATTCGAGAAGGTTAACGATCTCGGTATAGGTGCACAGGGATTGGGTGGGTTAACGACAGTGCTTGATGTAAAAGTTCTTGATTATCCTACTCATGCCGCGAATCTGCCTGTTGCGATGATTCCAAATTGCGCCGCAACCAGGCACGCACATTTTACCCTTGATGGATCTGGTCCAGCAGAGCTTGCGGTACCAGGTGCTGAGGTATGGCCAGATATTGTGTGGGAGGCAGGACCGAATTCAAGGCGGGTAGACCTGGACACAGTCACCGCAAAAGATATTGCAGAGTGGCAACCAGGTGAGAGATTGTTACTGTCAGGCAAAATGTTAACGGGCAGAGACGCTGCTCATAAACGCATTCGCGATCTTCTGGCCAGCGGTAAATCCTTGCCGGAGGGTATTGATTTTCAGGGTAAGTTTATTTACTACGTTGGTCCTGTGGATCCGGTCGGTGATGAAGTGGTAGGTCCAGCGGGTCCCACTACTGCGACACGAATGGATAGTTTCACCGACATGATGCTGGAGCAG
>CAJWQG010000107.1 GCA_913045175.1 uncultured Gammaproteobacteria bacterium
CTGGGGTCGAATTACTGTTACGTGTTGTTTATCGGCGTTATGGGCACGACCCTCGGCTTCGGTCAGGACATCTTCCACACTTGGCGGTCTTGTCATGAAGAACGTCAGTACGAGCAGGAAAGCGATTGCGCCGATCTGAATCCTGCCAGCGTGCTGACTAAAGAATTGGTTCATCATCTAGGTCTCAAAGAATGCTTTGAGTCTCGACATGCCTTCCTCAATATCGGCAACGTCAATTCCCGAATAGGCAAATCGAATGTAATGGTCCTGTTCACTTTCTAGTGGACGGCCAAAGTGTTTGCGCGTGCAAAAAGATACGTCACTATGGACAAGTGCGTCTTCCATCAGTTGGTTGACGTCAGTTAGCTGTTTGCGTTCCATGATTTTGGTGACATTGGGGAATAGATAAAATGTTGATTCAGGTACTGCGATTGAAATGCCATCGATGGCGTTCAAACCGGCAACTGCTGCGTCTCGCCGCCTGCGAAGGGTTTCAACAATGGCATCTGGCCCGCTGGTGTCACCCTCAATGGCCTCGACCAGTGCGCGTTGGATAAAGTGAGTGGTACAGGATTCAGCGTTAGTATTGAATTTGCTGATGATTTCGATCACCGGTTCGGGGCCGATTGCTGCACCCAGACGCCAACCGGTCATGGCGAATCGCTTAGAGCAGGTGTAGAGGATTACCGTTCTTTCCTGCATACCGGGCAGGTTGGCAATTGAAATAGGTGACCCACCATATTGAATCTCGTAATAAGCATCATCAGCCAGCACCCAGAGGTCATGTTTCAGCGCGAGTTCAGCTACCTTCTCCATTTCCTCTCGGGTTGATTGTGCCCCATTGGGATTCTGATAATTGTTGTAGATTAACGCGGTGGTTTTATCGCTAATACCTTTTTCCATCGCATCCATATCGAGTGCGAATCCATTCTCTGTTTCCGTGTAGCCGTAGGGCACTGCGATGCCTCCCTGATACTCGATCTGGGACTCGTAGATCGGGTAACCCGGATTCGGGTAAAGCACCTCATCTCCGGGGTTCATGACCGCGCTAATAAATTTTCCAATAACCGGCTTGCCGCCAGGTTGGATTGATACATTCTCTGCCGTGTAGCTTATGCCTCTTTTTGAGCCTACGTCTCGTGCGATAGCCGCACGAAGTTCTGGAATACCTGCGCCGGGGCAGTACCCGGTGTGGCCATCAGCCAGAGCCTTGTTTGCTGCTTCGATAATATTCTGTGGCGTTGCAAGATTAATGTCGCCAAGGTGAAAGGGATATACCTTGTGCCCCTGGGATGCCCAGTCGGCAGCTTTTAGTGATACGGCAAACGCGGTTTCAGTACCGAGTTTGGAAAGTTGTTTTGCGAGTTCCATGATTTGTCCTAGTTAAATCGTGTTCCTAAACGCGACATCGTGCCTCTGGTTTTATTGCAAGATATCATTTTCTTAATCATTTCTTGTGGTATGGGTTTGCTGCAACAGCCTTGATCGAATCGCCCCCGTGTCTGGGGTGGGTGGCGTCAGAAAAATCGTTAATATTTCCCCACGCATCAGCAACGTCGTTGGTGTCAAAGCCCGCATCAAAATAGGTGCCCTGAGAGCGCTCCCAACGTACCCGAGAAATCCAATCGGCGCCCACCTCAAACAATTCGCCGTCTGCCTCGCAGTCCTCGTGGCACAACCAGGCTACCAGGGGACTAACAGTCTCAGGGGCAAGTAGTTTCATTGCGTCGTCGTCCATGATTGTACCCATCAATCGCGATGCGGCTAGCGGGGCGATGGTGTTTGATTTAACACCTTTGGCACGACCTTCGGCCGCGATGGCCTGACTGAGGCCATGCAGTGCTAATTTGCAGGAACTGTAGTTAGCTTGGCCGAAGTTTCCATATATACCCGCGGCTGAAGTGGTCATCACGAATTTGCCATATCCTTTGTCACGCATGTGTGCAAAAGCAGCACGACTGACCTGAAATGCTCCATGGAGGTGTACCTGGTAGACCATGTCCCAATCTTCATCAGACATTTTATGCAGGGTTTTGTCTCGTAGGATTCCTGCGTTATTTATTACGATGTCAACGGCGCCGAAGTTATCCAGCGCGCATTGAATGATTTTGCTACCTTCGGTGACAGAATCCCCATTTGCTACAGCCTCTCCTCCCGCTGCGCGGATCTCACTAACGACATTTTCTGCAACGGTGTGGTCACGACCCTCGCCGCTTCCAGATCCACCAAGATCGTTGATGACGACCTTGGCGCCAAGGGAAGCCAGGAGGCGTGCGTGTGATCTGCCTAAACCGTTACCCGCGCCAGTGATGACAGCGACTTTATTTTCAAAGGATAGTGGCATGGCGTGGTTTTCCCGGCTTTAAAGGTGACCTGTTGATAGCGCGGCGAGAGCTTAACATACTGAAATATTGGCTACGATGCCTCGGCCAGGCGTCACACCAAGAGAAATTTAAAAACTTTGAGTCAGTGTAACGTCCGTCTTGGCTGAGGGAATGCCATCGACGAACGCTGGCCTGAATCGAGCTTTCCTAAGGACCTTTGCCATAAACTTGTCGAGTTTGGTTGGTGCGTTGCTTGCGACAAGTTCTATATCTTCGACCTTCCCGTCACTGGTCACGTTGAACTGGTAGGTCACCTCCATTCGAGAAAAATTTAGGTTAGGTCTTAGTCCGAGGTTTCGGATGAGTTCCCAGCGCCTAAACTGAAATGGAAACCCGACAACGAAACGGCTAAGACGTTCTCTCGAAACACTGAATAAATCCTGATTATCAACAACCTTTACGGGGTAATCTTTTTCAACTAAAGGTACTTCGAAGTTGGCCAGAATTCTCAGGCCATAGGACCTGACTACCACCGAACTTGTCATTGAGATGAGGTCGGGTTCAGTTTCGTTAGGTAACCCTGCCTGGTTATAGTAACGAGCTGCTTCTTTCGTTTTCTTTCTTACAGTGTAGGCATCTGCCAGCTCCAGATAGACATCAGACTTGATTTCCATTGGCAGTTCTGGATTGTTCTCAATGACTTCTAACGCATCCACCAGAGATTGGTGACTCTTCGTAATTCCCTGAAGCCTTCTTGTTTTAGCAACCAGCCTCAAATACTCAATTAGTCTTGGGTCATGTTCGGAGGCTTCTTCCTGAATCAGCTCCATCACCTTGTTCAACTCCCTGCGTACCTGCCAGTACTGTCCTGTGTTCAGATACCAGTTGATAATTTTGTTGTAGGCGGGAAGGAGATCTAAGCTGCGGTCGCCATGTTTGTCTCGATCTATTCTGAAAGCAAACTTCTGAAGATCGTTAGCTTTTTGGAATTCACCGGACCTAAGATTGATGTTCGCGAGATCATCCAGGACCTCAAGCTGCATATTAGAGTACACGCCATCCTGGCGTCGGACGATCGACTGAGCAATTTCCAGACTATCCTTTGCTTCTTCGTAGCGTCTGTGGGCCAGATAGCTTCGTCCTTTTCCCAGGAGAGGTTCCAGCAGATCGATAGAGTGAGGGCCTTTTAGTTCAGTAATCAGCGCGATAGCTTCATCGTAGTACTCCAGGGCTGATCTAAAACGCCTGTCCGTCTCGAGTGACTGGGCTTTTTGCAGAATCTCTTCGGCTGGGTCCGCGGAATCCACCACGGCGAGTGCAGCCTGTGATATGGCTAGCGCGAAAGTAACGGCTAATGCTTGGCGATATGTCATCATGAATATCAGTTACTCATTTCAGCATCGAAGTTTCGTGATTGGTGAAATTGTTGATATCACAGCGGATTCACCTTGTTACAGAAATGAGACACTATCACAATTTAGGCCGCCTAAAATCGTTTTTGAATGGTGTCAGGCTTGGCGCCACCAGGCCACACCGGATTCATCCTCTTCAACAGTCAGCATGCGTCGTTCCAGGGCGCAGTGCAGGTGTGCCAATGCCTCTCCGGTCGCTGGGAAGTAGCTGCCCTCAGTAATCTTGCTCTTGAACAGTGCTGGGAAAACATCGACGGCTCGGACAGGCTCACCGCACATCTCATAGAGTTTTTCCAATGCAACCTCGTGCCAGTCGATAAGTTCAGTCAATCTTTCGTGGATGCCCTCATAAAGACTTTCGTGTGCTGGAAGAACCAGGAGGTTTGGGGGTAGCGCCTCGCGGAACCGAGAACAAGAGTTGATCCATTCTCGTAGTGGATTGGCGTTTGGTTCGCTGGGTTGTACGCTCACATTCGGTGTGATTTTTGGCAGGATCTGGTCTCCTGCAATAATGAGTTTGAGCTCTGGGCAATACAGACACACATGCTCGGGTGCGTGACCGTGTCCAATAACAGCACGCCACTCTCGTCCTCCAATATCGATGTATTGATTATCGTTAATTCGCTGGTAACCAGCGGGTAGCGGCGAAATGCTCGCCCCAAAATGACCAAAGCGTTGTCGGTATCTATCGAGTCGTTCTTCAGTAAAACCCGTGCGTCGGTAAAATCGTATGGCATCGTCAGGTACGTCGGATGGCCCATCGTTTGCCATTGTCTTGCACATGTAGAAATCGGCGCGGCTCATCCAAAGGTCGCAACCCCATTCCCGACAGATCCAACCGGCGTTTCCAGTATGATCGGTATGCAAATGGGTCGCGATTACTCTGGTTACAGGTTTGCCGTTAAGGAAATTCGCGAATATTGTCTTCCAGTGTTTCTGCACATCGTCAGTAAAGATACCGGTATCTACAATCGTCCAGCCGTCCTTATCTTCTAAGAGCCACACGTTGATATGATTCAGTCTCCCCGGAAGAGGCATTCTGATCCAGTAAACACCTTCAGCGATCCTGGTGACATGCCCGAATTCGGGTGCTTCTTCTACGAAGCGGTAGGTTAACGGGTCAAATCCGCGTCTGGACATGTTTTCTACCACGGGTATTCCTTCTCTTGGTATTTAGTGTTTGTTCTGGGGGACGTACTTCACCTATATTAACCGTTTTAGTGAAGGAAGTGGGTAGATGGAATACACGAAGATTATTCTCGAGCGCGTAGGAAATGTTGCAGTATTGAAACTGAACGCGCCTGACGTCCTCAACGCCATGTCGCAAGACATGTTGCGCGAAATGACGCACGCGGTTGAAAATCTTGGGGATGCACGTTGTCTGATGTTGACAGGAGAGGGGAGAGCATTCTGTTCAGGCGCTAACCTGCAACCCGGTGGTGGGTCTGCCGCCGATAAGAACGCTGGTGCTAATCTTGAAACACATTACCACCCACTCATTAACAGACTGCGAAACCTGGATATTCCCATGGTGGCAGCAGTCAATGGACCTGCGGCTGGCGTCGGTATGAGCTTCGCGATTATGTCCGACCTGGTTATAGCAGCCAGAAGTGCCTACTTCCTACAGGCGTTCGCCCGCATTGGCCTGATACCCGATGGTGGTGCCACGTATTTCCTACCACGGCTAGTCGGTATGCGCCGGGCTATGGAGCTATCGATGCTGGCCGAGCGGCTTCCTGCTGAACAGGCATTGGAGTGGGGTCTGATCAACAGAGTGGTGGATGACGAGCAATTAATGGATGAAGCGCTGACTGTGGCCGAGCGATTGGCGAACGGGCCTAAGTCCCTTTCGATTATCCGCCAGGCGTATTGGCAGAGTCTGGGTAACGGCTTTGTTGAGCAATTGCAGGTGGAGGCGGAACTCCAGCAACAGGCGAGTCTGACGCAGGATTATAAGGAAGGAGTGAAAGCCTTTCTTGAGAAACGGGACGCTAAGTTCGCCGGGAGCTAGCCTCAATAGCAGCACTGACTTGTTGCGCGGTGAGTGAACCGGTTTTCCATCCTTCTCTGGTTGCCTGGTTGGCCAGGTTTTGTATGGTCTCGTTTACTGGTGTGGGTACACCGTGCAGTCTCCCCAGAAGACAAAACTCTCCGTTCAGGTAGTCTGTTTCAATATCACCAGTGCCTCGCTCCAGGCTCTGCCATGATGAGCCACCCTGGCGTTCTATCGCCGGTAGCTTCTGTGTGCTCTGATCTTCGGTGCCTTCGAGTTGAAGGTCTATGTGTTCAATATTGGCAGCGTTGAGGCACGCTTTGGCTTCTTCTCGTGCGCGTTGATAAAGATCACCTATATCGCCACTGCAAAGTGCCTGAAGTGCATTCCCCAGATTCATCATCAGCTTGGTGTATTTGAATCCCATGGCCTGTTCGTGGGGTCGTGCGACGAACCCGGCGTTTGTCAGGTCTGCAGCGATCGCAGTTATTTGGTCGTCTACGCCGTGAGGATATTTGCCACAATCGAGTACGCCACCCGGCTTGACTCCGTGGTGCAACACCTCTCCGGGTTTGAGATGGGTGCCACCAACCATTACAACCATGGCGTAGACGTTACGAAAGTAACGAAGTGCCATTCGTTCGTTAGCGACACCATTCTGACAACAAACAATCGGGGTATGAATAGCAGCCACGCAACTCAGGTCTTGCAGGGCCTGATCTGTGTGTTGCGATTTCATAGTCATGAACACCACATCATCATCGCTCATCGCTAAAGACTTCGGATGCTCTACTACTGGAATTTTTAGGAATTCATCTTGGGCAGGGTTGCGGTAATGCAGGCCATCTCGGGCGATAGCGTCATAGTGTGCACCCCTTGCGATTAGTACTACGTCCAGCCCTTGTTGAGACAATCGAGCACCAATGGTGCCACCGATTGCCCCGGCTCCATGAATAATGTAGCGCATGTGAAACTCCTGATTGACTCTCGAAAGTTATCGAACAAGCGAACAGGGGTCAACGGCCAACCCACTTGATAGGTACAGGATAGGTTTAGTGGTTTTTTTAGCGAGGTGTTTTTGATACTGTTGCTCCTCGAAAATTTGCCTCTTGCCTCTATTTTAATGAATCGACGCAGTTTCGGGCCCAATTTACTGACTAGACTGAAGTTATCGCGATAAGGAGCACACATACATGCCACTGGTACTAAATGAAGAGCAGAACATGCTCAAGGATGCGGCGAAGGATTTTTGCACCAACAGTACGCCCATTACACAGTTGCGTAGTCTTCGTGACGAGCTGGATGCACTTGGTTTCGATAAGGAAACCTGGCAGCAGATGGTTGAACTGGGTTGGGCGGGAATTACCATTCCTGAGGATTTTGGTGGACTGGGTTT
>CAJWQG010000108.1 GCA_913045175.1 uncultured Gammaproteobacteria bacterium
CCAGTGGTCTTCAATCTCAAGCCGCCGCGCTTGCTGCCCGAACACAATGCTATCTACGGGTTGCAACAAATAACTTTCCATCATTTGCGTCACCGTGCCATCGGCGACCATAAAAACGCGCTGCATCGGATCTAACTCTGCGAGTTCGATCGATTGTAACCCGGCTGGCTTTTGCCCCTGGGCTATAAAGAGATCTTGCAATTTATGCCGTTTTCTTTCAGGCTATAGATGGCTGATATAGCTAATACTTACATACAAAGGTGATACTAGACAAGCCTGGGCAATACACACAAAAAGACCCTAGGCTTATCGGAATTACTCAGGGTGGGGCTCAATGGGTATGGAGCTTGCCGGCGCTATCGCATTGGCGAGCGCATCCAGAGCGACTTTGTCTGTTTTTTTCATCTTCCGACTTGCGGTTCGTCGCGGGTATCTGCGTTCTGATCTCGCGACCTCTAGCTGCTTCTTCTTTATGCCTGTTCATCTTTTCTTCTGCAACTCCGGCTGACTCGTTACCGGCGATTCTCCCGCTTGGCCAGTTTATTGCACTTCACGCACAAATCAGCCGCGGTTGCCAGTGACACTACAAAATTACAACTAATCAGCGAAATAGCTTGCGCACCGACATCCCTGAGAAAAAACACCATGAGGTTAACACTCTCGATCTTAACTTGGTGTTCATCCGCGACCGCGATAAGTCGACCTTCATCAGATCATCGCCGAGGTTGACATTGGTCAGCCGCGCCTTTTTTAAATTGGCGTACAGAAAATCAATATTGCTCAGATTCAATCCTTTGATGCTACCTAATTTGATTCCTTCCACCTGGGCATAGTGCAGTAATATTCCCGCTACAGACCTACTGATGCGCGCCCATTACTGCAGACGTTCTTTGACATCCGGACTCTCTTTATTCGCCGCCGGATTGTGCCAGAAATAGAATGGCCCTTTGCCTTCGATATCGGCCACAAAACAAGGACCATCTCGACAGGCGAAACTACACTCCCCCTCTTGGGATTTAGTAGTGCCCACTCAACACCTGCGGTTTATCTCCTTTATAAAAACATTAAAATATACCCAACAAAATATGCCTCGTGAACTCGATCCTACCAGGGACCGCTACACGAAGGTTCGTTTACGTAACGTTCAGTGCTCAAATCGAGCAATAATTCGCTGCCCGGCGGCAATTCGACATGAAAACGGCTGTTATTAATTGCCTCGGTGCGCTCTTCCACCACCAGTGGCTCAGCCGCATAGGTCCCGGCATAACCACCCATCCAACCGGGGTATTCGCTCGTCCGCCGCTGGTATCTGACCTCGCCAAAGCGATGCTCGCCAAAGGCTCCACCTTGGATTAGCAGTTTCCGCCCCGCCACTGGGCTGAGATTGACCAACCGCACGACCGTGCGGTTCGCGGTCAATTTTTCGACCAACGCACCAACATCTTCCGGCAGACCCGGTCGCCGTCGCTCGACATCGAAATAGCGCAACCGCACGTGTAACAGACCGCCATTATAAATCGGCTGAGGGCCACCCAATGTCTGCTGGATCAGCGCTTCGGACGATACCGGGTTGCCCCACTGCCAGTGGTGAATATGGTGTTGAGTGCCCACATCCTGATCCTCGCGGACCTGAGCGGCACGTCGGCAGGTCAACTGATAACTTGCCTGTAACATTCGCTCAGGATATTGCGCATTGTTACCGGCGAGGAAGCGGACCCAAGGCGACTCGTGTCCCGAGTCTTCTTTGTTGTGAAAGGGAAAGACTGCATCCCAATCAAAGGCCTCGGCCTGGCGTACCCGCTCAATTCGCTCCCAATCCCCCTCGTCCATCGACAGATTCCACAGCGCGACCATATACACTGGCGAAATCGGCTGCCAGTCAAACCACCCGGCATCGCCGTAGCGATGGGGCACCAAAAAAGTCTCGTGCCGATCCATCGAATTAAACTGGCTCACCCAGCGCTCGCTGACGCTCATTGCCTGCTCGCGAATATCACGCACCTCGCCCAATTCTAGGATGCGATCCATCTGCCTCCACAGAAGGATGTACGATGGCCCCAGAGAGGGATGCTGTTGCGTTCGCAGTAAACGGTGTTCCAATATTCGGACCAGAAGATGGACCAGGGGGGGACGCCGTGGCAGGACATGAGGGCGCGTATGAAGAGGACAGGCAGCACATCCAGCTGGAAGAGCGAGCGCCTATCGCTCCGGCACCCGAATCTGAGTTTCATCTGGAGGCTTGTTTGCTTGCCATCAAGGCACTTGACCAAAAAAAATTGGAGGAAGAACTCACCCGCTCAGCACTCAGTCTGGGGCATCAAGGCATGATTATGCGGGTCGTGGCGCCGCTAGCCCAAAAACTGGGGTATTTGTGGCGTCTTGGCGAGATCACTGGCGCCCATGAGCATTTTGCCAGCGCACTTATCCGCACTTTTCTTGCAAACATTTCAAAACCTTTTGGCATTACAGACTCTGCTCCTGGCATCGTGATAGCGACGCCGGTAGGGCAGCTGCATGAGTTGGGTGCTGTCATTGTGTCAGCGACTGCCTCGAGTCTTGGATGGCGCGTAACCTACCTGGGAACCAATCTTCCTGCTGCGGAAATCGCTGGAGCTGTTGCTCAAAACAAAGCCACTGTATTGGGTCTTAGTATTGTTTTCCCTGAAAACGATCCAAATTTGAACGACGAATTATGTCGTTTACGCTCATTTTTGCCTGCCAGAACAGAGATTGTCGTTGGAGGTCGCGCATCCGGAGCATATCAATCCGCCCTCACCGATATCGGTGCGCATGTGTGCAGTGACATTCGCCAGTGCTACGAGGTACTTGAAAAACTGGGATAGCCTGCATTTTCATCACCTAGAGCCAAGCCATCCAGCCACAGGCACCAGTCTTTGAGAACGAATTTTCCCAGAGATAGTCAACGGTAATCGCCTATCATCCAGTCTCTGGCTTGTCCCGAGCTGGTTTTGTCACGGAGACTTCAACCAACGCTCGAATCCTCCATTCACACATGTCCCTTCTGTCTCCGGTATGTCGTTTGGAAGAAAGTGAAGCATGATTATTCTCCTGATTTGTGAAAGCCTTCGTTTTTGATCGGCGTGCGAGGGATTCGGTAAAAAAACTTAACGAGTGGACCCACGCAGGGGTTGGCCGACATACCATGATTCTTTCCAATTGATTTTGCCACGTTTGGCTTGAGAGGCGTGACCGTCGCCCCACATGATATTTCCGATATTGCCATGTCGATAGTATTCCCTGAGTCGTTCCGGGAATTTTGCCCATTGACCCAAGGCGATGGGCGTATCGCTTGTCCCATCTAGCATCGTTTCCCAAGCATCCTGAAAAATCAGGGTCTCGGATGGTTGACTATAGTTATCGATCTTTCGAGCACGGACAGGAGTTGCCCCACCCACCTTACCTTCCCAAACAGCCAGATCGAGTCCGATTGCACGGGGATTAGGCGAAGCATAAAATCCATTGAACCCGTAGGTCACATACTTGAAGCCTTTGTCGAACAAGCCATCCTGATTCGGGGGGCCTTGGTATTGGTCATCCGCAGCCTTGGCCGAAGGACACTGGAAAACCAATGGGCTCCAGCCGATATAGCCTGCATAGGCAACGCCCCAATAGGCATGAGGGTGGGAGGCCCTGATCATTCCTGCCCGTCCCGGTAGTGGGTTGGTGAAGTCACCACCATCCGGGATCCATCGCATCCAATTGCGGCGTTCATGACCGCGGCCCTCAGCATCATCCGCGTACATGAACCATGCCAGCTGAATCTGGCGCATGTTATTCTTGCATTTGATTGCTTTGGCCTTCTCCTTGGCCTTGCCGAGAGCTGGCAGCAGCAGGGATGCGAGAATCGCAATAATCGCAATGACAACCAATAGCTCAATGAGGGTAAAACCTTTGTTTGATTTCATAATAGATACATGGCTGGGGCGTTTTATTTTCGTATGCGTTCGGCAATGAAGTCGTTTTTGATTCATAATCCAATGCATGATCTTAAGTCGATGTTTAAAAAAAATCTTGGATTCGGCGAACCTGACGAATGGACACGCTTCTGTGAGCGTAAAGCGGAATCTACCTTCAGGGAAAACCAAGAGACCTGAGCCTTGATAAGAAGATGCAGTTTTCAAAGATCAGAATCAGTTGGTGAGTGGTCATCAGAAAGCCAACAGCATCATTTTTCACTGAAATTCTGTTTCAACAGGCCGGCCTCCAGCGATTGGTCTTAGACAAGCTTGTAATCACTGAGTAATCTTTGCTGATAAGCGCCTGTGCCTTCGGTCCCACTGGCCATTTGCGGACAAGCCAGGGAAACTCCTTGAAGCCGGCAAGACCTCTGCCGAGGTAGGCGTGTTGCTGGATATCAAGCCAGGCACCGTTCGCGAGTGGAAACGCCGCTACATGTGGGATGGCCCCGAAGGTCAGGATCGGCCCTGTAACGACGACACGGACACTGACCAAACTTTCTGCAGAATACGAACGCGCCATGAGCCTTGTTTGAACATCCACAAATGCGTTCTGATACTTGAAACACGCAGGCACATGTTATGCATGGGTGTTATGCTTTGGTTGGATAAGGGTAAGTAGACTTGACTCAACATCTGACCCGAGAAATATCTATGGGAGATGGCGACCCTACCGGGGTTCGAACCCGGGTTACCGCCGTGAAAGGGCGGTGTCCTAGACCACTAGACGATAGGGTCTCCCAATGGGCGACCAACATTAAGGAAACTCGTTTTTCTGTCACGTGAAAAATGAGGTTTTTTTAAACTTTTTTATCAGAACGCCGAAAAATCGTCGTTTTTCCCTTTTATACCGGCTAATCCAGTAGTGTATCTCATCCTTCACCATTTGCTGAATGACACAAAAAATGCTGTTTCATCACGATTTTTACTGAAATCCTTCCATACTTCGGCTATCAAAGTCCTCTTTTATGGAAGCAACAGCTGATATTGGATTAATCGGATTGGCAGTGATGGGTCAGAACCTCGTCCTGAACATGAATGACCATGGTTTTGTGGTCTCAGTTTACAACCGTACTGTTTCTAAGGTGGATGATTTTCTTGCCAATGAAGCCAAAGACACGAACATCATCGGTGCGCAAAGCATCGAGGAGTTTGTTGCACAGCTCAAACGACCCAGACGCGTGATGCTGCTCGTCAAGGCGGGGCAACCAGTGGATGATTTCATAGAACAGCTGCTCCCCTTTCTGGAGCCTGGTGATATCATTATTGACGGTGGCAATTCACTCTATCAGGACAGTTCCCGAAGAACACAGTATCTCGAGAGCAAGGGGATGCAATTCATTGGGACCGGGGTGAGCGGTGGAGAAGAGGGAGCACGTCGCGGTCCTTCCATCATGCCCGGAGGTTCCAAGTCCGCATGGCCTCATGTGAAAGACATTTTTCAATCGATATCGGCTAAAGTCGACGATGGTGCACCTTGCTGCGACTGGGTGGGTGAAGATGGCGCGGGTCACTACGTGAAGATGGTCCATAATGGTATTGAATATGGTGACATGCAGTTGATCTGTGAGGCTTACCAACTGATGTCGGTTGGACTGGGAATGACGCCCGACGAAATGCATGCAGTGTTCGCCGATTGGAATGAAGGCGTGCTCGATTCCTATCTGGTTGAAATTACCCGGGACATTCTTGCGCATAAAGATGAAGACGGGGGTCCATTAGTGGACAAGATTCTGGATACGGCGGGACAAAAGGGGACAGGTAAATGGACCGTCATTTCATCCGCGGACCTTGGCGTACCCATCACGATGATTGCTGAAGCTGTGTTCAGTCGCTGTGTTTCTGCCATGAAGGACGAGCGGGTTGCTGCTTCCAAAAAATTACGAGGGCCCAAGCCGATTATCAAAACTGACCGAGCCAAATTTATTGAGGACATTCGGCAGGCTCTCTATGCCTCAAAGATTGTATCCTACGCTCAGGGTTACATGCTCCTGCGAGCGGCTGCACAGGAAAATGGTTGGAAACTCAACTATGGTGGCATTGCGCTGATGTGGCGAGGCGGGTGTATTATTCGCAGTCAGTTCCTTGGCAAGATCAAGGAGGCCTATGACAAGCGGCCACGTCTTGCCAACCTGATGCTGGATCCCTATTTCAAGAAAGAAATCCGATCCAGCCAGCGCGGGTGGCGCAATGTGATCGCGACTGCAGTGAAGAAGGGGATTCCGGTTCCAGCGTTTGCAACGGCCCTGAATTTTTACGATAGTTATCGATCCGAACGTTTGCCGGCCAACCTCCTTCAGGCTCAGCGTGACTATTTCGGTGCGCATACCTACGAGCGTGTCGATAAACCACGCGGGGAGTTTTTCCATACGAACTGGACAGGAACAGGTGGTCGTGTCTCATCTTCGACCTACAACGTCTAACCTTTTTGATCTCTCCCCAAAAAGACATCCAACCTTTTTGGGGAGAATACACTTCATCTCGATACCTTTTATGAGGGAATCATCTTGCCAATTTGCATATGAAAGCTCAGGAATGATTTGATGGAATCTGAGCATCGGACACCAGACACGCACTCACAGGATCCAGCGATCGATGAAAGCAGTCGCCCGCACCC
>CAJWQG010000109.1 GCA_913045175.1 uncultured Gammaproteobacteria bacterium
TCTCGTCTACCGTGGCAGCATCATTGCGCAGGACATCGACTTCGGCGCCGAGATCTGACAGGAAATGCCAGAGATTCCAGGTAAAGCGGTCATAATTGTCAATCAGGATGAACATGGCCACGGTTATGCCGACAGTGATGTGTGCTGGCAAGTCACATTTGCGTGTCAAAAGACTGTGACATATAGGAAAAATATACGGTAAAATAATACCGCAATTGTTAATATTTGTTTTTATTGATAATTTTAAAAAATCAGTTCAATAAACTGTTTGACGCTTGCTGCTTTGCTGCTTATAACCCGCCGCAGTTCTGGTGTTTGCAGGCCTGACCGGCCGGGCGTCTTGCCCACGCATTGCACCGACACAGGTATCTGGAGACATAACATGCCTTTGCCAAAGACCTATGTGGCAACGCCGAAAGACATCGAAAAGAAGTGGTTCGTTGTCGATGCGGCTGATGTTGTCCTGGGGCGGTTGGCCTCTCTTGTCGCGCTGCGTGTTCGCGGCAAGCACAAGCCAACCTACACCCCGAACATGGATTGTGGTGACCACATCATCGTGATCAATGCCGAGAAGGTGAAGCTGACCGGTAACAAGCGCAATCAGAAAACCTATTACTGGCACACCGGTTATCCGGGCGGCATCAAGTCGCGCACCGCTGACAAGATTCTCGATGGGCGGTTTCCGTCGCGCGTCGTTGAAAAGGCAGTTGAACGGATGATCCCGCGTGGTCCGCTTGGCCGCGATGCCATGCGCAACCTTCATGTCTATGCTGGCGACACACATCCGCATGAAGCCCAGCAGCCGACTGTGCTCGACATCGCCGGCATGAACCCGAAGAACAAGAGGTAGATATGTCTGACGAAACCAAGGTTGAAGAGACAGAAGCGCCGGCCGGCATGGCCGCTCTTGGCGCGCTGACCGAAGATGGGCCCGCCGCAGAGGTTGCTGTTGCAGCACCTGTAGAACCGAAGATCGATAATCTGGGACGCTCATATGCGACTGGCCGTCGTAAAGATGCGGCAGCGCGTGTGTGGGTCAAGCGGGGCACCGGCCAGATGAAGATCAATGGCAAGGATGTGTCGGAATATTTCGCGCGTCCGGTGCTGCAGATGATTTTGGCACAGCCGTTTGAGACCGCCGAACGTGTTGGCGAGTTTGATGTTGTGGCCGTGCACCGATATCGAAATAGGGATGTTGAGACGGTGGCAGCCTTGTTTTTCTTGCCTGGTACCAACATGAACGGTGAACTCGCGATTCTGAATGAACGGCATAACCTCTGGTTGTATCTCGCTAATCGCGGGGTCGAGGTTTTTGCCATGGACTATCGAACCCACTTCGTTAGTCACGAGGTAGATGAAATCGACTTTATGAAGGAGTGGACGGCCGCCGCGTTTGTTGATGATGCGGCTTTATTGGTGCAGGAGGTCAGATCGCTTTTGCCTGATCATCCGCTATTTGTCGGTGGGTTTAGTCGTGGTGTTTCTTATGCGTATGCGCTTGCGGGCAAAGTCGACTTTGCAGGGCTGATTGCGCTGGACGGCAGTTTTAAACAGGCAAAACCCAGGGGATTTGACCTCGCGTCAGCGCTCATGCAGTTTGATGAAAGAGGTGATTACGCGAGTGTTCTATCCCGTCGCGGGTACGCTGCCAGAGCAGCGCTGATGTCTGGTGTGATTGAAGATCAGCATGGGCCGGCAAGTAGTGATAGATATGAAACTGTCGGTGAAGAACTGGCGAGTGTTTTACATCGCGCATGGGGCCCCGGCGCGCTTGCGAACACAGAACAGCGTCTGTCACCTATCCGGGTGCTGGCTAGGCAGATGGTAGATTACGACTGGTATTTTCCTTCCATCCAGAATATTGAAGGCCGATCGATCGCATCTCATGCGGACGATCCGGCAACCGATCTGGATGATCACTTTGGCCAGATGAGTCTGCCCATCATCTATTTCGGGTCTGGAAACATGGGGTCTGAGTTTGTGCTTAGCGGTATCTACTCGGCAACACGTAGTGGATCTCGGGATGTAACCTTACACCTCCTTGAGGGCTATGGTCATGCCGATGTTTTGGTGGCTGACTCAGCTCGCGTCGATGTATATGAGGTGATTGAAATCTGGCTGCGCAACCGTCTGCCTGAAGGTGAGTCGACGATAGAAAAAGTAGATTAACTATGTGTTATAAATTGCTGATTATAATACTATTTATTGCCCCATTCTCGAAAGCATCTGAAGATGATAACAAGGTGCTGGAGCTCGCTCGAGAGACGATGACGAACGCACAATATTGCGCGCTTATCACAGTCGATAGCGAAGGGCAGCCACGTGCTCGGGCGGTTGATCCTTTTGTGCAGGACGAAGAATTTGTGGTGTGGATCGCGACGCGTCCGGTCACTCGAAAGGTGGAACAGATTCGGCGTAACAATAAGGTGACCCTTTACTACTGGCATCGTGAAAGTGCGAGCTACGTCACCTTAATGGGTACGGCAGAACTGGTGGATGACGTGGAGACCAAAACGCGGATGCGTCGTGAAGTCGACAGTGAGCGCTTCTACCCAAACTTTCCTGATGATTATCTGCTGATTAAGGTCACTCCAGATTGGCTAGAGGCTTTGGTACCCGGCTATCGAGGTGACGCAGAAACCTGGCGTCCCCATGGCGTCACGTTCGACCGTCAGACTTAAGCGTCAATTCCCAGCATGTCACGTGCTGTCGCCTTGGCCCAGGTGTAATTTGCCTTACCGTTAGGTGAACGTTGTACCTCATCTACAAACAAGACGTTCTTGGGTAATTTGTAGCCGGCCAGATGCTCTCGGCAATGCTCGAGCAATTTCACTTCATCGATCGATTCAGATGTCGAAACCACACCAACCACCCGTTCGCCGAAACGTTGGTCCGGCACACCAACGACCAGACTATCTATTACGCCGTCGTGTAGTTTGATGACTTCTTCCACTTCCTCGGGAAAAACCTTTTCGCCACCAGTGTTAATACACATTGAGCCGCGCCCGAGCAGAGTGAGGGTGCCGTCTGCTTCCACGGTCGCAAAATCACCGGGAAAAACATAGCGTTCGCCGTTGATCACCCGCGCTGTCTTGGCGGTTTTTTCAGGATCCTTGTAGTAGCCGATCATCGCGCTCTGCGTGGCGACCATCCCCATCTCGCCTGACCCCGGCTTAACTTCCTCGTCATCTTCGTTAAAAACCTTTACCTTCTCGTTGCGATCGAACTTCGCCGTGCTGGCGCGGCTGTCCCGGGTGGAAATAGATTGGCCCATTCCCCCCTCGGTAGACCCTATGGCATCCACCAGCACCATGTCGTGGTGGTCCAGCAAACCTTCTTTAACCTCCTGTGACCACATCACACCCGACGAGATGATTAATCGCACGCTGGAAATATCATAGGGACTGCCGGTTTCCTTGGCCTCGTTCAGCGCATCCAGCATTGGTCTTGCAAAAACATCGCCAACGATTGTCAGAAATGCTGCCTGGTGGTTCTGGACTTCGTCCCACAGATGATGAGCGTCAAGGCCGAGCCGTTTCATGGTAATGACCGCACCGCCACACAGGTGGGTAGCGATCGACCCGATCCACATGCCGGTTCCGTGCATCAATGGACCGCAGACCAGTCCTTTGGTCTGCCCCTGGCGTTCAATCCCGGCAAGGACATTGCCAGGAAGATCTTCAATTGTTTCCGGAACGTCGTGTCCTAACAGTTCTGAGAAAGAGGAGATGCCAAAGCAGTGCATGCCATTTTCATACATGACGCCTTTCGGCATGCCGGTGGTGCCACCGGTATAGAGCATATACAGGTCATCCTGATGCCGCTCGATACGAGGCATTGGTGTTGCGGTGGCGATTACGGCTTCAAAATCAAGGGCGCCTGGAATGAGCGGTTTATTGGTGCCATCGGAGACTTGGATGAGACACTTTAGATCAGGCAGGTGTCCTCGAATGGCCTCGACGCGATCGGCGTAGGTCGCGGCGAAGACGATCACTTCGGCATCGGCGTTGTCCAGCAGGTAAACCAGTTCTTCTTCTGTGTAGCGGTAGTTAACGTTGATAGGACAACCGCGAATCTTGTTGATTCCGTGATGTGCTTCCTGGTATTCGTTGCTGTTGTGCAGGTAAATGCCTGCTTTGCTACCTGGGCCCAGCCCATGCTCTGTAAGTACCGCGGCTAGACGTGCTGCACGGTCGTCGTATTCTGTCCATGTGCGAATAACATTGTCGCAAATAAGGGCGGGGCGATCGCCTATGGTATCTGCGATAGCTTCATAAGCTGTTGCTAGGTGCCATTCTGGCATTTAGTCGAGTTCGCTGACAGAACTCACGACTTTGCTGACGATACCGTATTCGATAGCCTCTTCCACAGACATCCAATAGTCGCGATCAGTATCCTGCTCTACCTGCTCGATAGGACGACTAGTTTCCTCAGCGATGATTTTATTGATACGCGCCTTGGTCTTGACGATCTGCTCCGCCTGGATCTTGATATCCGTCGCAACCCCCTGGGAACCGCCGGACGGCTGGTGGACAAGATATCGGGTATTAGGGAGCGAGTAACGATTTTCTTTTTTCGCCGCGAGGTAAATGTTGGTTGCAGCGCTTGCAACCCAACCGGTGCCGACAACCCGGACTTCAGGTTTGATGAACTTAATCATGTCGTAAATGACGTCACCAGACTCAACGTGTCCGCCAGGTGAACTGACATAGATTGTGATTGGGTCATCATTTTCTGCTGACAAGGCCAGCAATTGTTCTGTCACAGTGCGCGCGATTTTTTCGTTGATCTGTCCGAAAATTGAAATAGAGCGGGATTTGAACAGCTTCTCATCCATGAAGTTCATGGATGAGAGTTTTTCTTCCTGCGATTCCTCGTTCATTACTCGATGTTCCTTAACCGTATCTCGCGGCGAAGCATAGCAGCGAGGATAGTTTTGCGCTACTGTGACCTTTAATCCCGGGACTAAAATAGCGATGAGAAACCTGGCAAAGCGCGCGCATATCGGAATTCGTCGTGCGGAAGCTACGGATACAGATAACCTGTCTAATCTAACCTCGGAGCTTGCCCTTGATTGGCCCGCCATGTTTGCTGCGTCAGGGGTTTATTCTTATCTCGCGGAGGGTGACGAACCTTTTGGGGTAGTGAGCGTTGCACCGGCGTCTCAAGCGCAGGTCGATGGGGCTGGGGAAGTTGTAGCCTGGTACCTGCACCCTGAGTTTCGTGGTGCCGGTCTGGGTAAAAAACTGCTTGTTCATGGCTTATCGGTTCTAAAGCGCAGAGATTTTGACGTTGCGCTCATCTGGGTTCCCGAAACTGCCGATGAAGCCCTGGAGGTTTTGGATGGATTACGTTTCGTTCCGGATGAAGTCAAGCCAATTGGCGACGTGAATCTTTTGCTGTTCACCAGGAATCTTGACGATTACTTCTAACGTTCTAGATAACGTTTTGGCGATCGGCCCGATAGATTTTTACCTGATTGAATTCCTGGTACTCATCCAGGTCTGGAATAGTTGTTGCCTCGTTGGTATCGATCAGGTGGTAACCGCGTAACTCCATGTCTTTAATGCGCGAGTCGGCGACGATGACGTCTTTGCCAATTTTGGGTAACGCATCCAATAGCGGTAAATTGTCGCGATCGTAGAGTACGTCGGCGGCAATAATGATATCCATGTTGCCATAGAGGTTGCCGTCGAGACGCGCGAGGTCTGACAAATAGTCCATGCTCACGTTGTTGAGTTCGGCATTGGCCTTGGCTGCATCTATAGCCATCGGGTCATTATCACAAGCGATTACCTTAGTTGCGCCGGCCAAAGCGGCCGCGATACCCACGACGCCTGAACCACAGCCAAAGTCGAGAACGCTCTTGCCTCTAAATTCATAGGGGTGTGCCAGTATGTAGGTGGCCAATACTTGGCCACTTGCCCAGCAGAATGCCCAGT
The DNA here is from genome assembly GCA_913045175.1 of uncultured Gammaproteobacteria bacterium. Classification (GTDB taxonomy): domain Bacteria; phylum Pseudomonadota; class Gammaproteobacteria; order Pseudomonadales; family Azotimanducaceae; genus UBA7455. The sequence goes on from CAJWQG010000109.1 coordinate 5,943, forward strand.
AAGCAGGGGAATCGAGTATCGCCAGCATTTCTTCCTGAGGAAGGCTTCCCTGGGGGTAATCAGCGCTAAGCAGGTATAGGGAAATCTGCGGGCACAGGGGTAAAAACGTTTGTTCCAGGCGTGACGAAACGATGATTTCTGCCAGATTGTTATTCAGTGTCTCAGGGTCCATTTTTGAACCACCTCATAGGGGGGATGTGATGCA
>CAJWQG010000110.1 GCA_913045175.1 uncultured Gammaproteobacteria bacterium
AGGAAGACATAATGTGTGTTTTCATGACTCAATTCATGCCCGGAGGACGCTACCCCGTGCAGGAATACCTGCGCCACCTGGTTTTAGGTGCTATTACCGATTAAACAAGCCCTTTAGGTTTGATTGACCGCCTGATAATAAGGCGTCATGTCGATGCCAAAGGGCCTGTATCGTGCCTCTACCGCCTGGAGAGTTTGTTCAGTCCAGTAGGCATGGCCAGGATGAGGGAAACCTAGAACAGTGCGCTGATCGGGATTTAGCTCAGCGATTAATTTTTCAGGGCCATGACCCGCGCGATAAAGCGACCACGCCCAACCACTGTGTAATACACTGACCCAGTCGCTAGCAGCCTTTTTAAAGGTCATGTTCTGAACTAATCGCAGTGCTCCCTGAGTGACCGGTGTTCCTCTGTGCCAAGTATCATGTCGATAAAAAATCACATCACCCATCTCGTAGCGGGTCTTGACTTCTCGCGCGTAGAGCTGGTTTTCCCGAAAATCGGCGGCGTCAGGATTAAGCTCCCTCATGTAACGTTCAGCTTTTTCCTTGTCATCCACATAGTTTGATCCCGCAACTCCAGGCGTATGGACTATAGGCCATCGATAAGCTGGATCATCTGACCCTAATCTCGGCACCACGGCTGTGGAACCCTGACATTCAGCTTCATCAGACAAATAAATAATGATTTCCACCGCTTCCGGGCTATCCCATGCCGGCGGATGAGTCAGCGTGTGATTGGGATAATCACAATGGATTCGTTGATCTCTGTTTTCAGATCGATCCTCTAAACTATTTCCACCGTATTTGGGCCACAGATCAGACTGGGTGAGCCTCAACTCACCAATCTCAATACCAAGTAAATCCGCCACGGCACGCAACATGTTCGGATGCAGACTGACGTTGTTAGCTGATGAATAATCTGACGGAAACACAAAGTGTCCATTCGAACCAAAATGGTTGTAGTCAGCTACGTTGGCGTCTTCTGGATTAGGATAAAAAGACTGAGCATCTCTTCGTAATTCAGATAGCAACGACTCAGGAAGCAGACCGCTTACAAAAACATAGCCCTGTTCTCGCCAGGACTTGATTTGATCTTCTTTTAGACAGCCATCTTCATCAACAGCATCTGCTACCGTCCATCGCTCTTCCATAAATCGTTACAGCAACTCTTCTGCCATAAATCTCAGCGTTTCTGGATCTGATGAACCAACATTAATCATAGTCACAGGACTGTCTTTCCAGGCCTGAAGCCTTTCTTTAATCCGTTCTTTCGGCCCACAAAGAGATATTTCATCGGCTAATTCGTCAGGAACCGCCGCTATGGCTTGATCTCTCTGACCAGATAAAAAAAGATCTTGAATCTTGTCCGCTGCCTCCGCGAAACCAAAACGACTGATATGGTCTTTATGTACGTTAAAGTCTTTAGCTCCCATCCCTCCGACATAAAACCCGACCTGTTGTTTTATCTGGGCCAACGCGTTATCCAGGTTATCGTCAATAATCACCGGTACAGCTGCTGCTATCTCAAAGTCGGGAGTACGAATAGCCATAGCATCCTGATAGACGTCCATCATTCGATAAGGAGATAAAAACATCGGTATCCATCCGTCACATATCTCCGCGCTTAACGCCACATTCTTAGGGCCTTCAGCTCCAAGATAAACCGGTATGTGCTCGCGTACCGGATGTTGGATGAGTTTCAAAGGCTTACCAAGCCCGGTACCCCCTTTAAGAGGCAACTGATACTGTTTACCTTCGTGAGCAACTGGTTCCTTCCGATCAACGATTTTTCGAAAAATCTGCATCCACTCCCGCGTTCTCGCCAAGGGTTTTGGATAGGGTTGTCCATACCACCCCTCTACGACTTGCGGACCTGAAACACCGATACCCAAAATCAAACGACCATTCGACAGATAGTCAAGTGCAACCGCGTGCATGGCGGCGCTTGCCGGAGTCCTCGCAGAAATCTGCATAATTGACGTCCCCAGATTGATTTTAGACGTATGGGCTCCAACCCAGGCTAGGGGGGTAAAACAATCAGCTCCGTATATTTCTGGGCACCAAATAGTGTCATAACCAAGGTTTTCGCCTTCCTTTGCAAGCTCAACCATCCTCTCACCGCCTGGTGCACCTAGAGGACCAATACCTAATCCTAATTTCATGCCACTGCCCCTTTACGAATGTTTTCGTTAGCTTATCACCATGCCCCTACCCTTGAAATACAATCGACCAGAGGAGCTTTAAACGAACGCAAAAAAAAGCCCCGGCTAATGCCAGGGCTTTCGAACAATCTCTGTTCAGAAATCTAAGACGGTCAGAGCAAAGCTCTGACCATTAGATTCAATACTAGAATTCGTGACGAAGTCTAGTGAACAGCATCCTACCTCTAGGATCGTGAAGCGCTAGTTCAATACCAGCACCAAACGCGCCGTCAGGCATAGGATACTCATCGGTCAAGTTTCGAGCACCGATCTCGATAGTAGTGACACTACCATCGCCACTCCAGTCAAAACCGGTGTAGCTATAAGTCAGGTCGATATAAGTGATCGCTTCGAGCACACTGCCCCAAGTCGCATCCACTTCTTCAGCCCATCTTGCTCTGAGCAGAACCGCATTGTCACCCATATTCCAGTTAACTGAGCCAATAACTCTTGTCTCCGGAAGAGGTGGAATCACGTCGATACCCAGATTCTGCAAACCAACCGCATCACCTGTATTTCCCTCACCAAAATCAAATGAATATTCATCGATTTGAGTAGCGTTGAGGTCAATACGGAAACTACCTAGATTCTCAGTATTGATCGAGTAGTTTGCGTAAACATCATAAGCAGTATGCTCCATGGCATCCGCGTTAATGTAGGAAGCCGTGATATTCACAATCGTATATGAAGGAGCTTCACCACGAACAATGGCACCGTCTGCCTGACCACTGCCTATCCAAGCTATAGCATCAGCTGCTGCGACTTGGTACTCCTGTCCAGCCTGGCATGGATTACAAGCAGGCTGCGGGTATGCCTCAATGAACTTCTTAAAGTCCTGACCAACTACTCTAGGACCTCTCAACAGTGTAATACGATCTTTGAAGTCGTAGTTTGAGTAGTCAAACCCAAAGTTCAAATCACCATCCAAAAACGCTAAAGAGAAACCAATATTAGTGATTTCTGCAGTCTCTGGATCAAGATTCGGGTTACCCTGGAAAGAGTTAGTCCTGTAAGTTCCTTCAAAGTCATTGAACAAAGCGTCGTTCGTTGACTGCAAGAATGAACTAGAAGGCGTAAACCGCTGGGCTATCGATGGCGCTATAAATGCCGTTGAGTAAGAAGCTCTGAGCGCTAACCAGTTGGTTGGTTGGTACAATGCCGCGTACTTAGGATCATAACTCGATCCAATACCGGAGTAATCAGAATAACGTCCCGCTAACTGCAATTCGCCATAACCAAAAGTGTCGTTATCAACAAAAGGAATAGCAAACTCATAGTATAGTGAGTTGTTCTTGTCTTGAGCCTTGTAGCCCAACGCACAAGCGTCATACCAGTTGTTACATTGCTTTTCGTCTGGTCGTGTGTCCCACTCAGCGTCGTACACTCTGTGCTCAGCACCAAAAGCGGCGCCTACTACACCTGTAGGAATCTCGAATAGGTCACCGGTAGCAAATACCTCGTAAGAAACGAGTTTGGACTGCCAACGTCTTAATCCATTAAAGTCAATCGAATCTGCTACGAACTGCGTATTCGGAAAGTCTCCCAAGTGATCGTTGGTTCCAGCACCAGGATCAGTACAGACTCGGTCGTTACAATTTAGTGCATTCGTTGCGAAGGGGTTGTACCACTGCATTGCATCCGCCAAATCAGGCACACCAGGCGCAGGTCCAATTTGCCCCTGCAAACCTAGCAAGACAGCTCGGAAGCTCTGATTTTTGCGGTTACGAATGTCGTTGTTTTGCATCATCAAACCCGATGCACTCACTTCCCAACCATTATCAAACTGGTAGGTAAACTCATGCGTCATCCGAATCGCGTTGATGTCATAGCTGGCGTAACCAATGTTCGCACCAGTTTCGTCGAGGTTGCTGGGTCGAACACCCATCTTGCCAAAGAGACGAAGTGACGCAATCGTGACATCTTCATTAAAGGCGATACCACCATCTGCATTAGCAGTGACTGTTCCATCAGCATTCGTGACAAGAGATGGGGCAAACATATCTGTGGCTAACACAACTGCACCTGCATCATCACGGTCTGGCACACCATCGCCATTTGCATCCGCCGCGAACAAGTGCTCACCAGCATCTATCGCGCCATTAGCATTTGTATCAATGAATGCTCGATAAGGGTTACCAGGATGATCGCCCTTGATTCCGCCTAGGATATTGTTGATATCTCGAATTCGACCACCAGGGTTCGTAGGAGAACCACGGCTCTCGTTTCGCTGACGAGAGTAGATAAAACTACCTTCGTAAGTGAGACGATCGTTGATCTGATATTCGTAATTTAGATAGGTGTTAAAAGTCTTATTGGGTGTGACAAAGTTAAAAAACTCGCCAAACTCAAAACGACACACGCTACCAGAGACACGTCCACTGATGTTGTTTCTTGTGTTACCGGCTGCGCTCGCTCCATTTCCACCTGGGCTAGCTGCTACACCACAACCGGGGTCAACTAGTGTTTCAGTACCAGTGATCGAACCATCTGCTCCACGAATTGGAACATTGTAGCGTCCTGGATTACCCGTACCTGAGCTGGAAACAGAATTGTTAGTTATATTCGGTCTCTCAGTCTGATACAAAGGTGTTTTTTCCCTGATCTCAGTAGCAAAGGTGAAATAACCTCGATCTGTGGTATCACCAATCACAAAATTGGCAACGTACTCACTATGATCTCCCTCAGAATCCATGTTGTAAAAGAAACCAACCTCGGCTCCTTCAACATTCTTCTTGGGAATGATGTTAATTACACCGGCTACCGCGTCAGAACCATAGATTGCCGAGGCACCACCAGTAATAACTTCGATACGGTCAATCATGGCAGTAGGGATGGTGCCGGTATCTACCGCATTTGAAAACGGAGAGCCTGCAACATGACGCTTACCATTTACCAAGGTTAGTGTACGGGTAGCACCCAATGCGCGTAAATCAGGAGAACTGATACCAGCATTGGCGTTGCTGTTATTGTTACCAATCAAAGTACTGGCCGCACCAATAGCTGGAAGCTCGGCAAGTAAGGTTCCTAAATCCGGTGCACCAAAACGCTGTATTTCAGCTGCATCAATAGTTACTACCGGAGCCGGTGTAGAAAGTTCGGGTCTGGCGATTCGCGACCCTGTTACCGCAATTTTTTCAACGGTAGCCTCGCTTTCTTTGGCCGTTTCCTGAGCAAAAACATTACCTGAAGAGAGTAGTGCTACAGTAGAGCCTAACGCACAGGCGATCTTAACTGACGAGGCCAGTTTAGAATTTTTAAACATGAAGTGTCTCCCTGAAAACAGAAAATGTGGGTTTCTGTTTTATCTATTATGATATTTATTATGTCCCGTGAAGGGTGAGATATTTTTTATTCTCACCCTATTATAAAAACCTAATCGGAAGCTTTTTTCAACAACTTTTGGTTACAAATTCACCCCGCACTGTAACACTTTGTTAACAACCTATATTTCACTTCATTACATAAGCAATAACTAATATCGGCGAGTTATACATTACCTTTTACTTATAAAATCCGAAGTAACGTTTCACCTGTTGGGGCAAAGGCGGCAACATATCTTTGGGTAACAGAAAACTGGCCGCATTAGAAAAATCTATAAAAATACGGTTTGAATCGGTGGTCTTTT
>CAJWQG010000111.1 GCA_913045175.1 uncultured Gammaproteobacteria bacterium
TCAATCAGGTAGCACCGTTCACCATCGCAGAGCTGAATCAGACCAACCATCGGATAGTAGGTATTAAAGCGAGCAAACTCCGTATCAACCGTAATGACAGGCGCCAGGGCACAGGTCGCGACTGCATCTTGCAGCTGCTCTGGCTGATCTACATATTCAAATTTCATACTAAAGGGGTTTTCGACCAGATAGGGCTAGCGCCAGCGTATTGCCGTCTACGTATTCCAGCTCTCCCCCGATGGGAATTCCTCGTGCAATTCGTGTCACCTGAATCGATAATGGACCAAGTATCTCGGAAATATAATGCGCCGTGGCTTCTCCTTCGACGCTGGCACTAAGTGCAAGGATCACTTCACCCACCTCTTCGCCGCACCGCTGCGCGAGACCATCAATACCCAGTTCCTCTGGTCCAACTCCATCAATTGGAGACAGATTGCCCATTAATACAAAGTAACAGCCGCGATAGCTCGCGGACTGTTCAATTGCTAATACATCTGCCGGAGATTCGACTACACACAATTGACTACGATCTCTTTGAGCATTACTACAGATCTCACAGGTCTCCAACTCCGAAAGGTTACGGCATTCTCGACACTGACCAACTCGTTCCATTGCTTCCAGAATTTTATGACCCAGATGGGTTCCCCCGTCCCGGTCACGTTCCAGAAGGTGAAGCACCATACGTTGTGCCGTCTTGGGACCTACCCCCGGCAGGACCCTAAACGCTTCTTTAAGCTGGTCGATAATGGAACCCTGCATACTTACCTAATATCAACTGAAGGGAAACTTGAATCCGGGTGGTAGCGGGATGTCAGCAGTCAGTTCAGACATACGGTCTTTCTGATTATTCTCCACCCGACGCACCGCATCATTAACTGCTGCCGCCACAAGATCCTCAATGATTTCCTTACTTTCCGTCATAAGGCTACTGTCAATGTTTATGGACTTGACGTCATGTCGACCAGTCATGACGACCTTGACCAGGCCCGCGCCGGACCCACCAGTTACTTCGGCGGACGCGATCTCTTCCTGAAGCTGCTGCACCTTCTGCTGCATTTCCTGGGCCTGCTTCATCATGTCACTAAGACCCTTCATGAGATATCTCCAGACTGGATCGGCGTGATGCTGTCTTGATCCAGCTTACCGTTAAAGTTTTCGATCAGCGTTTGGACAACCTCATCTTTCTTCATCAGGTCTTCTGCTCGCGCCTGCCTTTCGCCGCGCTGTCTTTCCGCAAGTTGCGCCGGCGTTTCATCCTCGATCAGGCCAATTTCTATCTCAACCTGGACATCATGACCTGTGAGAGCACCAAGGGATCGCGCAATACGATCTTCATGGGTCTTATTCCATAAAATCGCGTGCTGTTCATTTAATAGCAACTTAAGACCGTGCTCTGTGTTTTCAGCTAATGCGCAATTAGCTGCCAACGTCTGGGTAACCCCCGCAAGATTCAATCTGGGCAAAATTTCACTCCAGGCCATGCTACCAAGGTCCAGCATTTCAGTTTCTACTGATGTCCGCTCTACCACCTCTATGGCTAGCGGAGAATCAACTGTTGTTTCTGTTGATCGTGGTGCCTCAGTTTCTGCGATGGTTACTATTTCTGGCTCTACTTCTAGCTCTGACTCTACTTCTGGCTCTGGCTCAATTGTCGTTTCTGTTTCGGCTCTTGGTAATGACTCGGGTTTAGTCTCTGGCTCAGGTTTCGTATTTAGCTCAGGTTTCGTATTTGGCTCAGGTTTCGTATTTGGCTCAGATTTTGTCTCTGGCGCAGCTATGGGTTTTGCTCGCTCCACATTTGCGGTACCCTGCGCTTTCTTTACTTTTTGCTCGGCGGGTTTACTCTGGTTTTCATCCAGTTTGGACAAAATCTGTGAAATCGGACTTTTCCCACTGCCACTGCTACCGCTACTACTGCCGCCGCCACTATCAATTCCATCATTATCTGAGGGACTGGCTTCACTGATTTCAAGGGGAGTGAAAGCAATCATCCTGAGCAGCGTCATCTCGAATCCGCTCCGGTCATCCGGCGCATAAGGTAGATCCCGTTGCCCATTGATGCCTATCTGGTACAACAGCTGTACGTCCTCTCTGCTGATGGAGTCCGCAACAGCGAGTAACAATTCTTTGTCACCGTGGCTGTTGTTGATTGCATCAGGTGCGAGTTGTGCGATTTGTACCCTGTGGAGTACGGCCAGCAGTTCATCCAATAAGGCGGTAAAGTCAGGTGCAAACTCCGCCATTGAACGCACCTGCGACAGGACGCGATTGGCATCACTAGAGATCACCCCTTCTAACAACCCATACACATCCTGCTGATCGAGCGTCCCGAGCATCGATTTAACGCTTGAGTCGGTTACGGCATTGTCTCCGTAAGAAATGGCCTGGTCCGTTAAGCTAAGCGCATCACGCATACTGCCGTCGGCCGCCCTACCCAATTGCCACAACGCACTTTCTTCAAAGGTTATATCTTCTTTCTTAAGGACGTCAGATAGATAGTTCACGACCTGCTCAGGGCTCATGTTCTTAAGATTGAACTGCACGCACCTTGACAGGACCGTGATCGGTAATTTTTTCGAGTCGGTTGTCGCAAACAGAAATTTGACGTGCTCAGGAGGCTCTTCCAATGTCTTGAGCATCGCATTGAAGCTATTCCGTGACAACATATGCACCTCATCAATCAGGTACACCTTAAACCGGCTGACCGTAGGCATGTATTGAACATTCTCGAGCAACTCACGCATGTCATCTATGCCGGTGCGTGAGGCTGCATCCACCTCGATAAGATCAACGCTACGTCCCTCTGCAATTTCCGTACAGCTAGCGCACTCACCACAAGGCTTAGCCGTCACACCGGTTTCGCAGTTGAGGCATTTGGCGAGGATTCTCGCTATCGTGGTCTTCCCTACACCCCGGGTCCCGGTAAAGAGATAGGCCTGATGGAGTCGGTTCTGTTCCAAGGCATTTACGAGCGCCTGCAACACATGTTCCTGCCCTTCCAGTTCCTGAAATGTGGCCGGTCGATATTTGCGGGCTAGAACCTGATAACTCATGACAGGATTGTATTAGTTACTCCGAATGAAGTCGACGTGAGCACCCCTTCTTTCTCAAGTAAGATGTAAACCGAAATGTCAGATTCGCATGGCTTTGCTTGTATTGGACACAGAGGGGCATCCGGCTACGAACCGGAGAATACGTTGCGTTCATTTTCCCGGGCAATCGAGATGAAGTGCTCGTGGATAGAACTCGACGTACATATGGCAGATGGTCATATAATGGTGATCCACGACGAGGATCTGTCTCGCACCACCAACGGCAAGGGAAAAATCTCTGAGTCAAAATATGAGTATCTGAGCAAACTTGATGCAGGAGAAGGTGAGCACATCCCCACCCTACCCGAAGTGCTGGCGCTAGTGGATCATCGATGCCGGATAAATATCGAACTAAAAGGTGAAGCGATCGCGGAGCCGGTTTGCGCTGTGCTTAGGGAGTCGTCCTGGGCGCCCGACGAGTTTCTGATTTCTTCTTTCAATCACGAGGAACTCACGCAGGTTGATGCGTTCTTTACGCGAGGGGCGCTTTTCGATCATAGAGTCGATTCCTATGTCGATACCGCTAAGCGCCTTAACGCAGAAGTGGTCATTCTGACCCGTCGACTCGTCACCAGGAAGGTAGTTGATCAAGCACACAACAACGGCCTGAAGTTTCTGGTTTATACCGTGAATAAGCCGGGTGAAGTGAGAAAAATGAAGTCACTGGGCGTGGATGGGATCTTCACGGATTTTCCCGATCGAGCCATGAAAATTGCGAGCGAACCTTAAGATGAAGGTTTCCGTTCGCGCAGCCAACATTGACGAAAAAGACACCCTCGACAATCTACTGCAACTATATCTACACGATTTTTCGGAATTCGCGCCTGATGAAACCGACAGCCAGGGTAGATTCACCTACCCTTATCTCGATCACTACTGGCGAGACCCTCAACGCTTTCCATTCATTATTGATGTGGAGAGCAATATTGCCGGGTTTGCTCTCGTGCGTTGTGAGAACGATCCGACTTCGGGGGAGCCCGTCACCAATTTGAGCGAGTTCTTTATATTGCGTGTATTTCGAAATCAGGGGATTGGCAACAAGGCGGCCGTAAAGCTTTGGGATTCGTTTCCCGGGAAATGGCAAGTAAATGTCCTTTATACCAATAAACTTGCTTATCCTTTTTGGAAGCATGCGATTAGTCGTTATACGAACAATAGCTTCGAGGAAATAAACGAGGACAAAATTACTTTTTTGTTCGGCTAGGGCGTCAATTCACCGGAAACTAGTTAGACACGCTCGGGCCTTCCTGGGAATCTTGTTTCTGATTGCGGCGCCGTCGAGTGAGCTTACCTGACCCGGAAATATTTCTTGATAGTTCCGGGTATCCTGCGTAACTGACGTTTCCGCTCCCGCTGATCTCCGCATGCAGATCATCATTCACTTAAGGATGAAGGTGAGTAATTGAGTAAAGTCGTACCACCTGTACCTACGGTGGCTGAGTTTCCGATCAACTTTAAGCAGAGCGTCCAGGACTACGAGCTCGGTTTAATTAAAAACGCGCTCGCCGCATCACAGTTTAATCAAAAGAAAACCGCAGAGGCGTTGGGTGTGACCTACCACCAGCTACGTGGACTCTTAAAAAAATACGATCTGCTGGATAACGATTAGGTTGTTTCAAGCGTAGTCATTGCCCTGCGACTAAAGGTACTATCTTCCGTTATTCGAAGCGTCATGGAGATTCCAGTGCCTATCACCACACGAGAAGTTCAGCTCAAATCCATCCCTGAAGGACTACCTACTGAGGATAACTTTGCCATTGTTGAAACCACCCTTGAAGACCCTGCGGAAGGACAGGTTCTTGTAGAGAACCTTTATATGTCTGTGGACCCATATATGCGAGGTCGTATGCGAGATCCTAGCTGGTCCTTAGGCGGAGGGGCGGTCGGTAAGGTAATAGCAACCGAAAATGGCGCATACTCAGTTGGCGACTACGTACTAAATTCACAAAGCTGGCATGAGCATCTTCTTTCTGATGGAGGCGATCTGGAAAAAGTCGACGCAACAATCGCTCCCCTTTCAACATATCTTGGTGTGATGGGAATGCCAGGCTTAACAGCCTATGGGGGGCTTCTGGTGACCGGGGAATATAAAGATGGTGAAACCGTATTCGTCTCTGCAGCTTCTGGTGCAGTAGGCAGCGTTGTTGGCCAGATCACAAAGATTAAGGGCGGCACCACCATTGGCAGTGCAGGTAGCGAAGAAAAAGTTCGGCAACTAACAGAGGAATTCGGCTACGACCACGCGTTCAACTATAAAACCGCAAAACCACTGGATGAACTTCGCAAGGCAGCGCCTAAAGGCATGGACATATACTTCGAAAATGTTGGTGGTGCTCAGCTGGAAGCAGCGCTCACCCACATAAAGCCATATGGTCGTATACCCTTGTGCGGACTCATCGCACAGTATAACGACGATGCAGGGTCAGTTACCCCGGGACCTAGAAATCTGGGAGAGATGATCTACAAGTTCGTCACAATCAGGGGATTTGTCGTATCTGCTTTTTATAATATGCAGAACCAGTTCAGGCAGGACATGAGTGGCTGGATCAAATCCGGACAAGTGAAGTATCACGAAACCGTTCTGGAAGGTATCGAG
>CAJWQG010000112.1 GCA_913045175.1 uncultured Gammaproteobacteria bacterium
GATTTTGGTGGCCTGGGTTTCGGCTACATGGGTATGGGCGTGGTTATGGAAGAGTGTGGCCGCACGCTTACTGCATCACCATTACTTTCTACTGCTGTGCTGGGCGCCTGCGCGCTCACAGAAGGTGGTTCCGATGATCTGAAAAGTGAGCTGTTACCTAAAGTCGCTGGTGGAGAGTTATTGTTGGCGTTGGCGCTTGAAGAATCTCCTCATCACAACCCCTATGGTGTCGCGACTACCGCTGAACCATCTGGTCATGGCTTTAAAGTTTCCGGCAGCAAGAAATTTGTCCTTGATGGACATGTTGCTGACAAGATCATTGTTGTCGCGCGTTCCGAAGGTGCCTCTGGCGATCGGGATGGAATAACACTGGTGCTGGTGGATAGGGAATCGAATGGCGTAAACGTGACGCGTACCGTTATGGCGGATAGTCGTAATGCCGCGAACATCGAGTTTGATGGTGCTGAGGGCGTATTAATTGGCGAAGCGGGTAAAGGGGCTGACGTACTGGAAAAAACACTGGATGCGGGCCGTATTCTGCTATCTGCAGAGATGCTGGGCGGTTTGCAGGAATGTTTTGAGCGAACTGTGGAGTACCTGAAGGTGCGTGAGCAGTTTGGTGTTCCGATTGGTTCGTTTCAGGCCTTGAAGCACCGGGCGGCACAAATGTTCTGTGAAGTTGAACTATCCAAGTCAGTAGTCCTTGAGGCACTTTCAGCGCTGGATGAGGATCGTGATGACCGTGCCGAAATGGCAAGTCTGGCCAAGGCTCGGCTTAACGATACCTATAACCTCGTTAGTAGTGAGGGTGTTCAAATGCACGGGGGCATCGGAATGACCGATGAGCATGAAATTGGCTTCTTTATGAAGCGATCGAGAGTCTGTGAACATTCATTTGGTAGCAGCGCCTTCCATCGCGATCGGTACGGTGTATTACAGGGATACTAAGACGTTTCATAAGAAGTCGGCCCGCAGCAACGGCAGTCCTGCACTTTTTGTTTGGTCAGCCGAAAAAAAAGCCCCGCGGGAGGCGAGGCTTTTTTACGGTGCCTTTTAGGGCAATACATGCATGTTACCGTTAAGTACTCCACGACTCCAACCATCCGCTATGGATTTTGACCTTGGCGTCTTTCGTACTCTGGCAGATTAAGTTGTCCGCCTGGAAGGACATTTTTCAGTCCTGTAACTACACTACTCCCATCTGCGATCAATGTTAAAGATCTAATAATTATTAGGCAGTGTTCTGATATCGCGTACTGGTCTAGCGTTGGCATGAGCCCCCATATTGCACCAAAGCAGCGAAGAAAAATTCGACACTGCTTCGCTTGCTTTGCCAGATTTGCTCTGAATTCCGGCATTTGGTGCAATATGGGGGCTAGATCGATCGAAGCTGTTCTGGTTGATTCATGGAACAGTTGAAAAAGTCGCAGATGAGCGGGCGAAAGCGATCCATATCTACCAGGAACGCATCGTGGCCCTGCAGAGAAGGTAAGTTGTGGAATTCAATTTCGCGATCCCCGTTGTTGAGTCCATCGACTATTTCCTGTTGTTGATCAATTGGAAATAAGAGATCGGTCTCTACACCGATGACCATTGCCCTCCCAGCTCCTACGCGGGAAAGACCAGCGGCAACTGATCCGCCATGGTCTGCTACATCAAACAAATCCATTGCCCTCGACAGGTACAAATAGCAGTTAGCATCGAAGCTGCCGATGAATTTTTTTGCGTGGGCGTCCAGGTAGGATTCGACTTCAAAATCAATATCAAACGAGTCTCCCGTCTGTCGCTCTTCCGGTACCCGCTCCCGGCCGAAGCGCTGTTCGAACTCGGCGGCGCTACGGTAACTTAGCATCCCGAGTTTTCGTGCCAGACGCATGCCCATGGAGGGAGGAGAATCGTACACGCCGTCGTTCCAGGTAGGATCGCTGCGAATCATTTCGCGCTGAACTGATCGTATCGCGATGGTAAAGGGTCTTGCCCTTGCCGTGCCCGAGATTGAAACAAGTCCTTCCGCGACCTCGGGATACAAGATACTGTGCGCGAGGGCCGTCATGGCGCCCATGGAGGCACCGATGACGGCATAGAGCCGTTTGATACCCAGAGACTCGATCACCGCCTGACCACCGATGGCTATATCCTCAATGGTTAGGACCGGGAAATCCAGACCGTAAAGTGAGCCAGTATCCGGATTAATGCTTGCAGGACCGGTAGAGCCAAAGCAACTACCCAGTGAGTTAATGCAGATAACGAAGTATTTGTCCGTATCGATTGGCTTACCCTTTCCGAGCATAGGCTCCCACCAGCCTGTTGAATGATCCAGCGTGGAAGAGGCCGCGTGTGCTGAGGGTGACAGACCGGTAAACAGCAGGACTGCATTGTCTTTTTGAAAGTTGAGTTCACCCCAGGTTTCATAGGCGATGACCGGGTCTTTGATAGACCCGTTCTGCATCGTGAAGTCACCTGCAATCTGGTGGAATTGGCGGGCTGAGGCCATGCCCTGACTCTCTTAACGTTTATCGGGAAAGGTATTTTGGCCCTATCCCAGAGAGATATCCACCGACGGTCGCATTTCGCCAACGACGCTTAGGACGTCGTGAATAGGATGGGATTTGAAATCATCCACCAGCGCCCAGTTCAGAGGTTGATTACCATCCATGGCAGTAAACGCCTGTTGCTTAAGAATGTAGTCGAATCGCGAAGCCCACTTCCTGGCGCCCAAACGAGCGGTATTTGAGCAGTTGTCGATCATGTGAGAGATCCCCTTGAAATGCATGTAGGGGTTAAGCGAATCGACGCACTCAATGACCGATTCGTTGACGATTTCGGAGTAGGGATGTCCTGCTTCCAACAAAACGTCGATCTGGGCCATCATGGTCGCGCAATATACACCTGCCGTGGTTGGGTTTAGCGGTATGTTCTTTTCTTCTCGTTTTGCACGTACGCCTTCGCCCACGACCCACATTTCTGTGCCGTCTATCTGACCCATAGGAAAACGGTCGTAACGGCTTGATGCATTCACCACGCTACGGATTTCATTGCCGCACGCTACGTCATCATAGATTTCCTGGAGGATTTCTTTTGCGGGCATATAGGACGCGACATACGCTGCTTCAAATTTAGACCTGTCATCGCCCTCAAGGTGGTCATAGACAGCAAGAATGCCCTCTTTGGAGATAATTCGCGAAATGGGTCCGGTAACAGATTCTGCAGTATTATCGAACGCCTCTTCCTCCGACATGCCCTCCGTTTTGTAGCGTTGATAGAGTGCCTCGACGATACCGTGCACGCCGCCGAGCAAGATGCCTCTTTCGCCAAAAATATCTGATTTGTACTCAGACTCCAGCGTTGTCTGAAAACAGTAGGGTGAACCTAGTGCAACAGCCCAGGCGATCGCGTAGTCCGTGGCTTTACCATCGATATCCTGGTGGATTGCGAAGCTGGAATTAATGCCTGCACCGTTTACCTCGGCGCCCTGCACGTAGAGTCGTCGAACTGAAGGGCCCATACCTTTTGGGCAGACTGCGATGACATTGATGTCATCAGGAAAATCATCACCAACACTGGTGAGATGTCCCAGGAGAAATCCGTGTGAGAGGCCTAAGGTAGCACCCGACTTCATCGCTTTGAATATTTCAGGGTATAGTTCAGTTTGCGCTGCATCCGAGATCAACAGTAGTACGACATCAGATTCTGCGACCACTTCCATCATATCGCCGAGGGTGCCATTCTCTTCCGTGAAACCAGCCTCGACCGCTTCCGCGACTGAAGTTGAACCTTTGCGTAGTCCGATTTTGACCACGATATCAGTGCCTTCCAGCGTATCCTGGAGGTTTTGTGCCTGTGCGGGTCCCTGAGAGCCCCAGCCAATAACTCCAATTTGTTTAATATCAGCGAATACCTGGTGTACCAGGGGAAAGAGGTCTCTACCGCCTTTCACGACGGATTCTTTGCCATCCGCGACCTCAATGACGTCCTTGGTGAAGACTTTACTGTCAAAGTCCAGCGACATAACCATGTGTTTTCTCTCCAGGTAATTTTCAGGTGCGGTGTTATACCGATTCATTCAGGTGTCGTAAAGGGAATTATGCAGTGTTTTTTGTCCTAAACCTTGGATTAAGGGGTCCGATTGGTAATATTGGGTCAGTCGGGCGGGGTAAGTGGGTGTCTGGTAATGCGTTCCACCATGTCACATTCAGCGCCTGTAAGCACTGGAAACTGTTGTAGTAATGCCTGAATGATTTCTCCTGCAGTCGGTGGCTCGCGCAGGTTTGCATCCTCCCAGTAGTTCTTCACAACCCATTCGAAGGCTAGTATACAGGGGGTGGCGTATCCGTTTGCTTCCCACTGTAGGGGTATTTCCTTATGCGCCTTCAAAAGGTCTGCTGGAACCACGATACCTGCGTGCGGTGCCCATTCAAGGATATTGCCACTATCAATATAGGTTTTGCCGAAATACTTATGGCTTTTGACGACTCGAAGCTCTTTTCCTAGCGCCCCTCGGACTTTGTTTTCCGTATGCAGGATTTCTGTATCCAGTTCCTTATGGCCCTCGCCCTTCAAGAACATGTTTCGATGGGGAACACATCCGGTCAAAAGGTTTGCGGTTTCCTCAATCGTCCAATTGGCGTAGGAACACCATTTCAGTGCGTATTGATAATACTGCTTTGGAAATTTGTGATATATGCCAGGGGGCACTTTGCGTGTCTTATCGTTATCCATGGTAAAGGCGTTGCGTTGCTGACTAATCCACATAATAATATCGGGATTCCCAACACATATCCGTTGGACGAGACATGAGCGAAAAAGTAAATCTCTTTTTCTTTCCTGAATATTAGGATGGAGTGGACGAGCATGAGGTTCGAGCGAAGCTGGTTAAAACGCTTCAGGTTGATGAGGAGAAAGTAGAGGGCTGGTACGAGTCCTCTAAGCCTACGATCATATTAAAAGGCGTAGAGAGCGAAATGGCCTTAAAGTACGTCGAGGCGATTCGTGGTTGCGGTGCTAAATGTGACCTGCAAGCTGTAGGTAATTAGGATTGGTCGCTCACGGAGATGACCAAGGCTAACGTGGTTGATTATTTCTTTTGTCCATCCTGTGAGCATGAGGAGGAAATAGAGCGCGGCACCAAGCTTGAGCAGTGTTCTGAGTGTGGTCTTGTCATCGCCAAGTGGGAAGAAAAGATGAAGGAGGAGGCGGAGAAGGAAAAAATTCGTCGTCTGATGCGCGATTCCCGACTCCAGGGTGACCGTCAAGCTGAAATGGAGGAAAAGCGTAAGGAACTGGAACGTCTGCAGAGACTCACCTGAGAAATCATGGAAGAACTGGGTATCAAACCCCCGAGTAAGCTGTGGCTTTTCTTTGAGAAGTACACGATATCGATGAGCTTTGCGATTGCTTCGCTCATTATCATTGCCACGGGTTTTGCATTTCGTTATGCAGATCTATACCTTGATCGGCT
>CAJWQG010000113.1 GCA_913045175.1 uncultured Gammaproteobacteria bacterium
CAGAGGCATACCTATCGGCACCGGCTGACCCAGCGGCACCTGCGCAAGTTTAGGGATGTAGCTGGCAAGTGTATCCTCTCTGGTATAGCGACCCACCGTCGAGATCTTCGATCCGAGTCCGTGACCTGTTAGACCGGAAGTGTGCGTTAGTAGGTGATGGATGGTCACGGGCGTATCCACCGGTACCAGTCGATATTCCGGGACCTTGTTCTTATCCTTCCCTTTAGTTTTATCCTTCGCTTTGGCTTTAGCCATAGCTTTTGCTTTTGCCTTATCCTCGCTTTTCCCCTTTGCCACTTTCTCACTGCCCGACTTGAGCGGAACCGCAACTTTCATATCGGCGAATTCAGGAATATATTTCGAGACAGGATCACTCGGGCTCATCAACCCTTCTTCAATCGCCATCATTGCCGCGACGCCCAGCACCGGCTTCGTCGATGAAGCCATAACGAAAATAGCGTCGGTCTCCATTGCCCGGCCTTTGGTAGTATCCATTTCTCCGTGTGTAGAGAAGTGAACGACCTTGCCACGCCGCGCCACGATGGTGACACCGCCCTTGATATGCCCGGCCTCAATGTGTTCGCTCATCACGTCTTCGATACGAGCCAGACCTTCGCTCGACATGCCGACCGATTCCGCCTTTGCCATCGGCATTTTCGTTGGCGCGTGCATCGGCTCGGCCGACACAGATACGATCCCGCAGAACAGGGACAGCGATATCATCATCGCATGGGTTTTTGACAGGAGTTTCATTGACGTTCCTTTTCTTGAGTGGCAAATGAGCCAGTCATGCACGTTATCGACTGGGGTTGACTAGATATTTTTCACCGGTAGCGCATTTTTGGTAAACCGACATGGCTTCAACCGTAAGCGCCTCTTGAAGAGACACTTCTTTTGAATAACTGCTAGCGAAAGTAGAGGTGATCTCAGATGCAATTTTCTGCCTCATTTTTTCGACTGCATCAGCCTCGAAGGTTTGCAGGAACGATCCCAATTGATACCGACCTATGCCCCAAAGCGTTCCAAACTTCGAGTGATTCAATATCGCTGCGGAGCTATCCAGGCTGCCATAGTAATAGAGCTGTTTATGTGTAGACGAACCATGACGGGTAGCATTCATCGCTGCAAGAATTTGGCTCGCCATATCACCACCGCCAATCGCATCAAAAGCAATAGTGGCTTTGGTCTCCTCCAGAACATCCTGCAGATTCGCAAAAAAATCGGGGCTGGAAGAATTACATACGTACCGGGCACCAATCCCCCTCAGCAAGTCAACCTGGTTCTGTTTGCGAACGATGTTAACGAGCTCTACCCCTTCGTTCGTGCAGTGCTTTTGCAACATTTGCCCAAGACTAGACGCCGCCGCGGTATGTACTAATGCTGAATGACCCTCGGTTCGCATGGTTTCAACCATACCGATGACAGTTTGTGGGTTAACAAAGCAGGAAGCACCCTCTCTGGGCGTCGTCCCCTCGACCAGACTGAGACAGTCTTTCGCCGCGATGACACGATACCGTGCATACATAGCGCCACCAATGACTGCGACGGTCTTACCCATTAGCGCCTGTGCTGCGTCAGACTGACCGGCCTCGATCACAACACCAGCGCCCTCGATTCCCCAGGGCAATGCTTTGCCCACTCTAGCGGCAGTCGCTTTTTGCATTGCCTCGGGCATCCTTACGCTAACCCTCGGGTCGTCCGGTGTCCCTACTGACTCCGCGGTCGACATATCTGCCGCACCGAGCATCATGAGAACGTCGGCGGGATTGATTGGCGCTGCCTGCACCTCGATAACCACCTCATCTTCAGAACATGCCGGAACAGCGGAAGACTCGAGGAACAGTTCCAGATTTCCGTCGGCAGTAACCAGGGACTTTAACTGAAGGTTTTCCATACTCTTTACTCAGAAACAGTCTTAAGTTTTGATGTTTAGCTGACCCAGGAAATCCATCTTGCCTAATGGCACACCTTTATGTCGCAAGATGTCGTAAGCCGTCGTGGCATGAAAATAAAAATTGGGTAGAGAAAACGACATTAGAAAGCCTTCGGCGGTAAAGGTCCACCAGGGCGTCTTTACCTCCTTGTCTGCCAGCGCGTTCACCACTTCCGGGGAAACCTGCTGCAAACCGGATTGTGCCTCGGCTACCAGATCCTGCAATGCCTGGTAGTCAAGATCCTCCGCTGCCGGCCCCGGCGAATACTCCCCTGTCTGTGCAGCGTTGATCGCACCCAGAGAGCTGGATGCCACCTGGATCAACTGAAAACGGAACGGCAGCATATCCGGATAGAGACGAGTTTCAACGATCTCGTTCAGGTCTATGTTGTTTTCCTCACAGTGAGACCGACCCTTGTCGAGGTAACCTGATACGGCACCGAGGGATTGCAGAAAATGACCGACGCTCGCGTCATACAGTGACACAGACATATCTAGCTCTTCTTTTTATGAGGGGACGGCAGAATACGCTAGGTGAGTTCTTTCGTCTATGAATCGCCGCCGATCAACGCAGCGTCGGGTGTATTACCTCGGCTCCGGTTCAGTTGACCGTTCTGGATACCGTGCATTTGGCGGTTCCAAAACTGCCAGTTTCCGATCATCCATATCGTCGTACTGGCGATAATCATCGGGGTTAAAGAAGTCGGCAGCCCAGCTCACAGTAATCGGTGAGAATTTATAGAACACGGTGCGCCGCGGTGCATCCACACTCCAGGGTAAGCTTCCGTGTATCAACGCCTCCGTGAAGATGATCGCGTCTCCTGGTTTTGCGGCAATTCGAGCGACGCAGTCATGAACGCGCTCGCTCATGTCCGCCCAGCCCTCCGGTAGCGCCACATTCGCCTTGTGGGTGCCGGGTATACAGGCGAAACCGCCATCGTTTGGGTGGGTATCAAACAGTTCAAAGGAAACCACGCTCAACCCGTTATAGAAAATGCCATCGTGATATTTAAACGAACCTGCAACCGGGAGCCCGCCGTGCAACGGACGTCCTTCATACCCCTTCTCTACATGTGTATGTACATTGATATGATCCAGACGATATGTTGGCAAGTCTGCCATGTCCCTGACTCTTCGTGCTTCCCTAAGCATTGGATTACCAACCAGGTCTTCAAGGATTGGGCTAAGGTTTGGCAGGTCCAATATATCCCGCCAGATCTTTCCCCAGTGCAAGGGGTCTTCAGTAGGAGCACGCAATGTGGATTGCATCTCGGCGACCTGATCTGCCGACAATAAATCAGGGATTATGATGTAACCGAGGGTGTCAAAAAGGAATCTTTGTTCTTCGTTCAGCATCGTTTGTTTAGATAGAAATGGGATACAGATAGTAGCGTATTCTAGATTTTGTTTGGAGCATCCTCAGAAAAACGGTGTTTCAGAATCCATACCCAGCAACACCCTGCCGACAGCGTTGGTAAACTGCGGCGACACCGTAATGTGCTGACGTACCACTGGAACGTCTCGCATACATCGCGACAAGGGGCTCGACTCAAAATTGGCGCTTGCCCCCGCCGCAGAATAGACCACCTCCACAGCTTTTACTGCCTCGTCGGCCGCGCCGGAGCACGCCAGCTGCAGCAGTGCCTTTTGCCTGGTCGTGGGCTCGTCACCACACGCAACCGTATCCCACATAACGCAGATCTGCTCCATCGCATAACTTCTGGCCGAGCCCAGAATGCGCTCGGCCTGCGCGACGGCCAGCTGGGCATCGGGGCGCTCCCGTAACAACTGGCGGGAACCGCGCGGTTTCTTCTCACTTGCCAATGAGACGAAATGATCGATTGCCGCCTGCGCAATACCCGTCGCTACGCCGACTTTATTGAATGCGAGCCGGCTATATAGCGGCAAGCGAAACAGGGTTCCTGTTGCGCTCGGTTTGTCTCGTTGCACATGGCTGATGAAAGTATCGGGCACAAATACCTCATCGATACGTACATCGTGGCTACCCGACCCGCGCATACCAGACACATGCCAGGTATCCAGGATCTCTATCTGGTCGCAAGGCACCAGCGCTTCACACAAGACAACACCATGCTCGTCGCGCAGACGCTCGCCATCAACGTGAACGATATTTTGTCCCCAGAAGAATTTCGCGTTGTGAATCCCACTCGCAAAAGGCCATTGCCCCGAGATCCGATAACCATCGCCCTCACGAACAGCCTTGCCCAGGGGATTCAGCGAACCCGAGATGATCATTTCCTGATCAGCCAGTAACGACTCGACCAGCGATTGGTCGAACTGCCCACACAGAACGCCCATGACTTCAATACCAATCATCAGGTTCCAGCCCGCGGATCCGTGAATTCTCGACACCGCTTCGATACATTGCACCTGGGTTACGGCGTGTTCTTCGCTACCACCAACATCAGCGGGTACGGCGATGCGAAACAGCCCGGCTTGGACCATCGCCTTTGCCACTTCTGCTGACAGATGACGCTGTGCTTCCGCTTCATCTGCGTGAGCGGCGATGAGTGGTGCCAATTTGTCTATCTTTTTTTGGTATGGCGCGAATGCCACCTGCTCGCACATGAGACTCCAAACGAATCAGAGGGTGCGCCTGCATTGTACCCGCTTTACCTTAATGGTGTAAAAACGCGGTCCTGAAAGAAAAGGCGCCATTTACTATCAGTCGTTTTGAAGAAAGAAAGAATGAGAACGATCTCGTCAAATCATCGGATGTCATATGCATCAGGATCCGGCCTTCTGGTTTGCTGCCAGAATGCCAACATTGAGAATGGCCAGTTCTGCGTAATCTTACCTTTCTCGTTTTTATACCAGGTACTGACGTTCGACTGTCCCCATGCCATTGCCGCAGTGCCCGCCTCTATCCATCCGTTGTACTCATCGTGAGCTTGCTGTTTGACATCAAGCTGTATGCCATTGTTTTTTATGAGCAGAGCTATACAACAGAGTATGTACCGGACCTCACACTCAGAGAAGAATATGATCGACCCGTTGATTACGATGTTGGTATTAGGGCCATAACAGCAGTAGAAATTGGGATAGCCGGGAATAGAGATACCCTTGTAAGCAGTGGGATCACCGTTCCACGCTTCATGAAGTTCGCGCCCGTCCTTTCCATAGATTTTCATTGGAAACAAAAAGCTGCTGGCTTTAAAGCCGGTAGCATATACTGAACCTGTGCGACGTCAGCCACCATGGTACCAAATGACCTGATTCACTAAGAGACACAT
>CAJWQG010000114.1 GCA_913045175.1 uncultured Gammaproteobacteria bacterium
GTTTGAGTTCGGCTGCAACGACGGGGTGTTGCTAGATGAACTCAAAAAACGAGGAATTAGCTGTGTAGGGATCGATGCATCAGACAATATGGCGAACCTCGCTCGACGGAAAGGTCACGAGGTCCATACAGGGTTTCTTACCAAGGAATTTGTCAAAGAGCTTGCGATTTCAAATTCGTTTGACCTGGTAACGTGTTCAAACGTATTTGCGCATATCGATGACCTTGGAAGTACGATTGATGCCGTTCGTGAGCTCCTTGTACCCGGCGGTCTTTTTTCAGTGGAGGTTCATGACGGTGACTTACTTATCAGTCAGCGCCAATTCGATACGATCTATCATGAACATCTGACTTACTTTACGTCTGAGACCTTAAGCGATTTGCTCGCGAGGTACGGTTTTGAGGAAGTGACGACGGTCAAGACACCGATGCATGGTGGTGGCCTCAGGATGGTCGTTCGGTATACGGGACGAGAAAGTGCTTCGTTCAGGCCGGGTGGGTCGGTTGTTCGAGATTTCATTTCCTCGGAATTGACGCGTTGCGAGGAAGACCTGCGAAGTCTCTACGAGGAGCATGGTTCCTTGTATGGCTATGGTGCTGCTGGAAGATCCCAGATGTTTCTGAACTTTACGAAAGCGACTGAGTACTTTTCTTGTGTATTTGACGACTCTCCGTTCCGACAAGGCCGGTACATAGCAGGGTCTGACCTGCCTATTCAGGCATACAATGGCGAGGAAGGCGACTGTCTCGTGATTTTGGCCTGGAACTATGCTGGTGATATTTCAGACAGGGTGTCTTCCAAATTCAAAAGAATTGTCACGTTACTGCCTTCCATGACTGACTGGAAGTAAGGGTATATCTATGTTTACGGGTAAAACATTGATGGTGACCGGTGGCACTGGTTCCTTCGGCCACACCATTGTTGATCGATTCCTCGATACTGATATCGGTGAAATACTCGTCTTTAGTCGAGATGAAAAGAAACAAGATGACATGCGGCAGGAATATGCTCACCCTAAACTTCGCTTTTACCTGGGTGATGTTCGCGATGCTCATTCTCTACGAAGGGCCATGTCCAACGTTGATTTCATATTTCATGCAGCCGCTCTTAAGCAGGTCCCGTCGTGTGAGTTCCACCCGATGGAAGCGGTCGCTACAAACGTCATGGGGACACAAAACGTTCTGGATGCTGCGGTAGATGCGGGCGTAAGCCGAGTGGTGCTGCTAAGTACTGACAAGGCTGTATATCCCATCAACGCGATGGGAATGACCAAGGCCATGGCGGAAAAGCTCTTGTTTGCCAAAGCACGTGAGCTTGGACCAGGTACAGGACCTATTTTATGTGCCACTCGATACGGCAACGTAATGGGGTCGCGTGGGTCCGTTATCCCCCTCTTTCTGGATCAAATTCGATCAAGAAAACCGATTACTGTTACGGATCCAACCATGACCAGATTCATGATGACTTTGCAGGAATCTGTCGACCTGGTGCTGCATGCATTTTCTCATGGTGAACAAGGTGACCTTTTCGTGCAACGAGCGCCGGCTTGCACAGTGCTTGATCTCGCTAAGGCACTGTCAGGTATCAATAGTGGTTCCGCAGAAATTCGTGTAATCGGTGCCCGTCATGGAGAGAAACGGGCGGAGTCTCTGATCTCAAGGGAGGAAGTCGCCAAGTCGGTTGATATGGGGAGTTATGTCAGGATCCCCTTGGATATAAGGGATTTGAACTATGCTTCAGTGGAGGCAGATTACGATCTAGAAACGAATCTCGCAGAAGACTATACGTCGGACAACACGACACAGTTGAGCATCGAAGATATTCAGTCCCTCGTTTTCGATGCTGGGCTTTTAGAGGTACCTGACCTGCAAGCCAATTAGTGTAGTGAACAATCGGCCGCATATTTCACGACAACTCTTCGCGAATGTTCTGGGGCGAACATGGGTATTCATCGCCAATCTGGTATTTCTTCCTGTTTACCTGAATATTCTTGGCACGCAAGGCTACGGCATCATTGCGCTTTTTCTTGCAGTCAGTGGATTGATCGGATTTTTGGACCTGGGTTTGTCACCGACTCTGTCAAGAGAGTTGAATGATCAAAGTCGAAGTCGTCAGCAAAGACTTGATCTCCTGGCGACCTATGAGCGTGTTTTCATCACGATGTCAGTTAGTATCGTGCTTTTGGCGGTCTTTGTGCCAGATGGCATAGTGCAGGTGCTGTTATCTTCCGGTGACTTGGAATCGCAACATGTGACGATCGCTCTTCGGTTGCTTCTGATAGCGGCGGTAGTTTTGCTGTTATTCAATTTCTATATCGCGGGGATAATAGGAATAGAGCAACAAGTCAGTGGTAATCTGACGTTGGTTTCGTCGGGCATTGTTAGAAGCGCATTGGTCGTTGGACCTCTTATCTGGTTTCCGGATCCTCTTGTTTTTCTAGCATGGCAGCTCTTTTTCCTGGCGCTATTTACTGTCTATACCCGGTGGCGCCTTTATTCCTTTGTGCGTGCAGATAGCCCGCTAACCGTTTCCGCTAGATTCGACGCTTCATTGCTTTGGGGGAATGCTCGTTTTACGGGGGCTGTATTTTTTGTGTCTATTGCGGCTGCAATAAATACACAGGTGGACAAACTCATAATCGGAAAAATATGGGGCTTGGAAGCCCTCACACCTTATTCTCTGGTTTGTACCTTTGCACAGCTCCTGGTTTTTGCTGTGACACCCATCAGCCTGACGGTTCTTCCTCGACTAGTACGACTGGTAAGTGATGAAAGAAACCAGGCTAAGGGGTCCGCAGAGTTTATTCTGACAATATCGCACAAGGCGATGTCCGTCATCGTTGGGGTTGGAGCAGCCGTGATGATGTGGTTCGGCCCGGGGATTGTGGAAATTTGGACGGCGGGGGTGATTGATAGTGACTACGTTGAAATCATATTGACTCCTCTCGTTCTAGGGTATGGCTTACTTGCCCTGAGTGTGGTTCCCCACACAGCGGCACTCGCTCATAAGAACCTCATCGCAAGTTTCTATATGTCGGGTTCGGTTATCTTGACCATACCTTCGTACTGGTGGGCGATTAGCCAATATGGTCCAATGGGCGGAGCGTGGGTGTGGTGTGTGCTGCAAATGATCGTCGTCCCGACGTACTTTATATGGGTTAGATTCAAGCTCCACTATTTCGAGGGCGCCCTTTTACGCGCGGTGGGAGAGTGGTTGATACCTTTTGTACTCTCTAGTTGTGTTTGCTGGCTGCTTTTCCTTATTTTTGACCACGATGGTTCCGTATTCCTACAGTTTACTTTGGTGATTGTTGCGGCGTTGGTTTCTACGGTGATGTCGTTGTTGGCTATCGTTCGGAAGGCGGATTTGGTACAACTGAGAAACATGGCATGAATAGAATGGATTTACCTGAACCTCTGGTGTCTATTGTCATCCCGACAAGAAACCGCCACGAATACCTGAAGATACTCATAGATGTTGTGCTCTCAGGTTTTGGTGAGGAAGTACAGTTGGTGGTACATGATAATAGTGATCGCGCCGGCGGCCTCGACGAATGTAGAAAGAAGTGGGCCTCAGACCCACGATTTTTGTATGTCCATGATCCTGCTCCGATGTCCATTACCGAGAATTTTGAACGCTCGGTCGCCTTGGCGACAGGACAGTACGTTTGCATGTTGGGAGACGACGATGGCGTAACACCTTCCGTGGTTCCACTTGCTAGATGGATGCAACTGAACAATGTCGATGCCGCTGTGACACCTGTGCCAACGTACTTGTGGCCGGGCGTGGACAGCAAATTGGACGGGTCGCGCCACAATGGAATTCTTCGGCTTAGAAGATACACGTCGAAGATTCGGATGTTGACTTCGAAGGTTTCGCTCGACGAAGTACTCGCCGATGGCGCCACGTCACTGGGTACACTACCCAGTGTTTATCAGGGCGTCGTTGCAAGGTCTGCCCTGGATCGACTGGCTAAAGAAACAGGATCTGTATTTCCGGGGGCGAGCCCGGACATGGCAAATGCGATAGGACTGTCTGCGGTGGTTGATGAGTTCGCGTATGTATCTTTCCCAATCGTGATTTCAGGCGTTTGCCCGAGGAGTGCTGCTGCAGAAGGAGCCAGCCACAGTCATCAGGGAGAGGTAGCGGACCGGGATTTTCTCGAAAAAAGCGCTGCAGAGAAGTGGCCAGCAGAGGTTCCACATTATTTTTCCGGACCGACACTTTACGCGGCTACTGTGGTAGCTGCACTGCAGCAAACCCGAAGAGCCGAGCTTATAGGGACGATTCGATGGCATCGCCTATATGCAGCTTGCAATGTGTTAACACCTGACTATCGGGATCGTGTCACAAAATTCCGAGAGGCTCATTCGAAGAAAATGAGTAATATGGTAGTTCGTTTGGCTGAAGCACAGATTTGGTTGAGACGCGGGACTCACTTGCTACTCAACCTTACAAAACGTGTAACGCGTGGCCATGTGGTAAACCTGCCGGACATTGCCGACGCGGTTCAGTACATTGAGAGCAGATACGGCTTGTTTGATCCTTATTTAGCAGTCGGTAAAAGCGGACGAAACAGTCGAGCAGGATTACCAGCATAGACGCCGGCTTCGGTGATGTCTTTGGTGACCACAGAACCTGCTCCGACTACAACGTCGTCACAGATGGTCATTGGGAGAATCGTCGAGTTAGACCCGATGGACACTCGGTTTCCAATCTTCGTTGCGAACCACTTTGAAGAGTCACCGGCAGGACCACCCTCTGAAAACAGGTCATTGATAAACATTACGCCGTGACCGATGAAACAATCGTTTCCTATCGTGACCTTTTCGCAGATGAAGGTATGTGATTGGACACGGGTTCTGGACCCAATGCTCACGTTCTTTTGAATTTCCGTAAAAGGTCCGACCTGGCAATCGTCTCCCAACTCACATTCGTAAAGGTTCACGGGATTAATGATTTTCACATCCCTGCCAAATCGAACGTCCCGAATTGAAGCTTCATGGATGACAGGCCGCAAAGACATTACTCCTATGCTTTGGCGTGGC
>CAJWQG010000115.1 GCA_913045175.1 uncultured Gammaproteobacteria bacterium
ACCCTGAAAGACATGACCCTGTGGTTTCAGGATCACCCGCATGGAGTTCAGTAGGTGTTTCAAGACTGCTCCAACATCCGTCTATAGAGAAGCTTTTGAACACCTGGGGCGAAGATATCTTTACGAGCGCCCATGGCATCTACATCTTACAGGGGTTATCGGGGTAACATAACCAGAAAATATACGAATAGCATCTATATCTTACAGGGGTTATAGGTGTACCATAACGGGAAAATATATAAAAACGATACGGAGGTTGCAGGATGAGCAGTTACTTCTCTGCTACATACTCTGATGCCCGCGCTAAATTTCTGTCCGCATGTCTAGATGTTAAAGCGACCGTCAGGAGTTATGAGAACCCGGAACGTGGGCCGGCCGGTGAATCGCTGTTCACGGATACCACCTGGATAGGGCCAGACAACGCACCAAATGTGGTTGTTGTAACCTCTTCAACGCATGGTGTCGAAGGGTTCGCCGGGTCAGCAATCCAGATCGGGCTACTCCTGGATCCGGATGCGCCTAAACCCAGTGGAGACGTGGCTCTTTTGCTGGTACACGCGATCAATCCCTATGGTTTTGCTTGGCTTCGTCGGGAAAATGAAGACAACGTAGACCTCAACAGGAATTTCGTCGACCACGAAAACAAGAACTACCCCGAGAATGATTTATTCGAGGAAATTGTCGATCACCTAATTCCTGTCGAATGGAACGATACCGCCTACCAGAGCTACCTTACAGCTATTCAGTCCCTCAACGAAAAGTATGGCGAGGTACCGGTCCGCAAAGCGATGCACAAGGGCCAGCACAAGCATGCAGACAGCATTCACTATGGCGGAGCTTCAGCCACCTGGTCCAACAAAACGCTAGAGTTGATCTGCAGCGATTACCTAAAAAAGAGTAAACGAGCTGCGATGATCGATATTCATACTGGTCTCGGGCCTTATGGATACGGTGAATTGATGACACCCAGCAAGCCGGGTGAAGCGGTCTATGATTTTTTCTATAACTGGTATGGCGATGAGGTTCACAGCACCACCGCCGGCGCATCTCTTTATGCCGGCTCTAAAGGCAGCATTCTTGCGGGATTCCGGCCCTTAGTCGGCTCTCTGGAGTGGGCGGCCGTCGGGCTCGAGTATGGAACGCGTGAAAGAGAGACTATGCGTAAGGCGATGCTTGCCAATTCGTGGCTCCATCTACATGGAGAGTTGGATAGTGATCTTGGCAGAAAGATCAAACAAGAAGTGAAAGATGCTTCGTACCCGGATGAGGATGAATGGAAATCTCTGGTCTGGAAAAGAGGTAAAGAAGTCATTGGGATCGCACTAGAGCGGTTTCCCACAAGTTAGTGTCTGGTATGTGTTTTGGAGAAAGCAGTCATATTTTTCTTTGCATAACTGATAGGAGAATTTTGGATGAACCGTTTTAAACAAGCCCTGGTTGGTGTCGCGCTATTCGGCACCTTGTCGAGCCCGATATGGGCGGCGGACCTGACGATAGCAGTCGCAACAGAGCCGCGATCACTTCACCCCTTAGCTCAAGCGCTGAACTCGAATCATGAACTAGCCAAACATGTGTTTAATTCATTGATAGAACCGGATGAAAAATTCGGGCCAACACCCGGTCTGGCGGAATCATGGACTCCGACCGATGACCCCCTGATCTGGGAGTTCAAACTCCGTAAAGGAGTTAAATTTCATAACGGCACCCCGTTTACAGCCAAAGACGTCGCCTTTACTTATGAACTCGTGCCGAACGTCCCCAATTCACCCTCGACATACAAGCGTCGAACGAAAAAGATCGATAAAGTCGTCGTAGTTGACGATCACACGGTCCATATTCACACAAAAACACCGTATCCGCTCTTGCCAAGATCTTTGTCTGCTGTTCCTATCGTCAGCCACACGGTTGGTTTGGAAACGGATCCCAGTGAATTTAACAATGGGAAAATGCTTTACGGCACCGGGCCCTATAAATTTGTCGAATTTGTTGCCGGTGATCATATTACCTATACGGCGAACAAGGGCTACTGGGGAGGCCCACCGAAGTGGGATAACGTCACCATTCGGTGGATTACCAGTGGCCCTGCCCGTGTGGCAGCATTACTGAGTGGCGATGTGGATATGATCGCCTCAGTACCGACGACTGATGTAGATAATCTAGATGAGAATCCAGATATCAACGTCAGTTGTGATCAAACCGCGAGAATAATGTACTGGTCGCTGGACGTCTCGCGAGAGTATGCTGATCACATCACCGCTAAAGACGGTAGCAAGATCAAGAATCCCCTGCGTGACCTGCGGGTAAGACAAGCTTTTAACATCGCGATCGACCGTGACGCCATTGTTGACGAAGTCATGACAGGTCTTGCTGTGCCGGCAAACCAGATCACAGGCGAAGGGTTTGGCGGACATAACCCAAATATCCCTATGCCTGAGCACGATATCGGGAAGGCCAAAGCGCTGATGGCAGAGGCGGGGTACGGAGATGGGTTCAAGTTGACGATCCATGCCACCAACGACCGATATATCAATGACGACAAACAGGCTCAGGCTATTGGCCAAATGCTGAGCCGGATCGGTGTGGACGTAGAGGTCGTGACCCAGCCTGTGTCAGGATACTATGGGAAACTGCGGAAACATGAGATGACTATGGCTCTCATTGGCTGGGCTGCGATGACTGGAGAAGCGTCCTCCGTCATAGGTCCTGCTTTGCGAAAGGGTGTCAGAAACAACTATGGCCGTTGGGAGAATCCGGAATTCAACCGGCTGATTGAGGGAGCTCTCGGTACTGTCGACATGGAGAAATATGACCGGTTGCTGAAGGAATCTGTCGCGGTCGCTATGGCAGATGTCCCAATTATTCCAACTCATTATCAGGTGGCCTGTTGGGCCTCTCGAAAGGGATTGGAATTCACGCCCCGGGCTGATGAGTCAACTCTTGCCGAGTATGTGAATTAGAGTTAAGCCATTACCAAAACTCCCAGCCTGGGCAGTGCAAATCATTGTCCAGGCTCATTCCCCGCCAGTCTCAACCGTGCTGCATAGCGTACGCTAGCGTATGACTCTGTATATCTTAAGACGGCTCTTGCAGAGCATAGGCGTAATCTTCGTTGTTACTGCATTGGTCTTTGTCGGGATCTATGTAATCGGCAATCCAGTTGATATCCTCGTTTCAACGGATGCGGATCAGGAACAGTTCGATCGGATGGTGAAGATCCTGGGTCTTGACAAGCCGCTTTGGGAACAGTTTCTCGTCTATCTCTCTAAACTCGCCCAGGGGGACCTAGGTCGATCATTCGCATTCAGTGAACCTGCGCTAAAGCTGGTTATTCAACGAATGCCGGCCACTATAGAACTAGTAACCGTAGCCATGCTGATGGCCTTGATTGTTGGAATTCCACTTGGTATGTACGCAGGACTTCATCCAGAGAAAACCGTATCCAAGACCATCATGGGGATTTCCATCGTCGGCATCAGCATCCCAAATTTTTGGCAGGGTATTATGCTGATCTTCGTGCTTGCCGTTAGCTTAACCTGGTTTCCTTCGGGAGGGCGCGGTGAAATCAAGACCGTGTTGGGTATAACGACGAGTTTGTGGACAGCTGACGGTTGGGCACACGTCATAACGCCGGCTATCAACCTAGCACTCGCACAATGTACATTGATTATTCGGCTCATGCGGGCCAACGTGCGAGAGATCGTCCTTCTAGATTACGTGAAGTTTGCGCGGGCTAAGGGTCTTCGCCGAAAGCGTATTGTCTTCGTTCATATCTTCAAGAATACATTGGTAATCCTAATCACGATCGTCGGTCTCCAATTCGGTAACCTGATCGCTTATTCAGTGGTGACTGAAACCATATTTTCCTGGCCCGGTATAGGCAAACTTATCATTGATTCTGTCTATATTCTTGACCGCCCGGTTATTCTTGCCTATCTAGTAGTCGTGGTGTTTCTTTTCATAACGATCAACCTGATCGTTGACTTGTTGTACTCGGTAATTGATCCCAGAATCCGTTTGGACGGTGACCAAAGTTCCTCCTAAGCACGAGTATGGGAAAGAAATCTGAAGCTGGGAGTACGTTGTCCGTTACGGAAACGATTTCTCCGTTCCGAGATGTCCGGCAGCAGTTTTTCAAAAGTCCAGTCGCTGTAGCCGCGCTTTGTGTATTGCTGGCGATAGCCATCATTGCGATTACCGCTCCTTTGATTTCTCCGCAGGATCCTTACGACTTGCGGGTGATTGACATCAAGGATGGACGGCTCAAACCTGGCTCCTCCAAACTATCCAAGTTGGCAAAGCTGAGTCTACAAGTATCACTTTCAGGGCTGAAGGAGCCCGGAGTTCCGAAAGGATCTATCACGTCTACGGACCGAAGCGATAACATATCCCCTGATTCCGCTAAAGTTGTTCTCGAGCCCCGAGCAGACAACCCCAAACATTGGATAGTCCGGGTTGCTCCAACGCCCAATGAGAATCTGAGCCCGCTGAAAACGGTCAATCTAGAAAGATTGCCGAGGGGCAGTACATTATCGTCGGGAAAAAAGGACAAATTCAGAAATATCTGGAGAGTGTCTCCGGAGGAAGCCCGGGAACTGGTCCTTATCTTGCCAAAAAATATACCCGATGTCGTCCAGTTTCGAGTTGTAATGACAGGAGGGACTCAGAAGAAACTAATGACCTACTGGCTCGGTACGGATGACCAGGGACGGGACATGCTCAGCGCAATCTTCTATGGCCTGAGGATCAGTTTGAGCGTTGCGCTGTCAAGTGTCGTCATCGCGTTGACCATCGGCACGATTCTCGGATTGTGCGCTGCCTACTACGGTGGTCGGATCGACACCCTCATCATGAGGCTGGTCGACCTTCAGCTCAGCTTTCCAACCATTCTGATAGCACTGATTCTGCTAGCGATCCTTGGCAAAGGCGTATTCAATGTCATGCTCGCTCTGATTATCGTCCAATGGGCGTTATATGCGCGAACGGCACGGGGTG
>CAJWQG010000116.1 GCA_913045175.1 uncultured Gammaproteobacteria bacterium
AACATTCCGCTGTTTAGCAAATTTCTGTTTCGCTATACTATTCTGGAACTCAATACCGCTATCAAGCCCTACGTCATCGAAAAGCTATTTGATCGTGGATACGACAAGGTCTTTTACATAGATCCCGATATCAAGATCTATAGTGATCTGACAGCTATGGTCAATTTACTGGATCAGCATGAGATATTGCTGACACCCCATCTGACTGGGCAGTTGGATGACGATAAATCACCGAATGAACTAGATATTCTCCGCAGCGGCACCTATAACCTGGGTTACGTTGGATTGCTACAGAGTGACAAGACAAGGTCTCTCGTGAAATGGTGGCAATCAAAATTGTACACGGAATGTGTAGTGGATCTTGAGCGGGGACTATTTGTCGATCAGAAGTGGATGGATATGGTGCCAGGTCTATTCGAAGGCGTTTATATACAGCGTCATGAAGGATGGAATGTAGCCTATTGGAACCTTGCGCATCGTGATGTTCAGAAGACGGATGATGGCTATAAGGTTAACGGGCAGGGATTGGTATTTTTTCACTTCTCCGGGTTCAACCCCGATTTAAAAACCCTGAGCAAACACCAGAATCGTTTTACTCGCGACTCAGCGAGTCCTGCTGTGGCAAGACTTTGTGCAGATTATGCGAGCGATCTTGATCGCTTCGGCGCTACAGAATGCAGAAATCTTGACTATGCGTTCGGCTCGTTCAGCGATGGAACCCCAATTCCTGATCAGGCGCGATATATATATCGTGATGAAATGGACTGGGAAGCAGATGAGAATGACCTCTGGTCAGAAGAAGGGGCTGCCAACTTCATGGGCTATCTCAATGAGCCTGTTGAGATTAATGGTCAACCTACTGAATATATAACGCGCCTTGCTTATCGGTTATATCGTCAGCGCCAAGATCTGAGGGACGCGTTTCCTGATCTTTTAGGAGTTGATGGCATCAACTATGCGCAGTGGTATGTCGATAATGCAACCGACCAGGCGGGATTCGCTGAGTGCTTTGTCCTGCCGATGAGAAATTGGCTTGCAATAAAGACCGCAAGCATAAAAAAAAAACCCTCTGAAGTCTTTTACAAATTACTCTACAGACTGGCTCGAAAAAGTCGTGCGCTAGTAAGGCCGTTTCTGTCGTCTCAACTCAGGCATAGAGTCAACCTTGCACTTATCCGACGTGCCAATGCTAATGAAGGCTTGATGCAAAGCTTGGGGCGAACAGATGACTTTGGAATTAATCTTTATGGCTATGTACATGCGGAAAGTGGAGTTGGTCAGTCTGCGAGAGCGAACATCGCTAGCCTTTCTGCTGCGGATATTCCCGTTTCAGTGATTGATGTGCGTCTGGGTAACGTTTCGAGGATGCAGGGCCAACTGGACGAGACGCTGAAAGGCGAACCCAAGTACAGGATCAATCTATTTCATATCAATGCGGATCAGTTCGAGATAGCTCTTGGGAACCTGGGCCTCGATGTATTGGAGCGTTGTTTTAACATTGGCTTCTGGGCCTGGGAACTACCGGAATTCCCCAGCGATTGGGCGAAGGCAGGTCGATACCTGGATGAAATATGGACGCCATCAGAATTTTGTAGGAAGGCTATTGCGGCTCAGGTAGATATTCCTGTACGTGTGGTTCCTCACGCAGTGTGGTTGGAAAACAGCGAAGATGCTGAACTCTTGGATTTTGACGTGGACATGAAACCATATACCTTTTGTACGATGTTCGATTGTTTAAGTGTTCCTGAACGAAAAAATGTGAGAGCAACTATTGAGGCGTTTGAAGCTGCATTTGGCGAAAATCCAGCAAGGGCTCAATTGCTAATCAAAGTTGTTAATCTCGATACACAAAATGATTTTGCTGCTTTCCTTAATGACAAAGCCTCTAGTAACAAAAGTATCAAGCTGTTACCAATGTATCTCGACCGTGGTCAGGTGTATGCGTTACTGCAACAATCAGATTGTTTTGTTTCGTTACATCGTTCCGAGGGATTTGGATTGGGGATCGCTGAGGCTATGTTAATGGGAAAACCCGTGATTGTTACAAACTGGTCTGGTAACGCCGACTTCTGTAATGATGACAACTCGTTTCCAGTTGAGTACGAACTGATTAAATTGGAAGCCGATCATGGTCCTTACAAAAAAGGTCAGACCTGGGCTGAACCATCAATTAAACATGCTGCCGAGCTAATGGTGAAAGTAACCAATAGTCGAGAACAGGCCAAGATGTTGGGACAGCGTGCTGCGAAAGATATCGAGGGCATGCTAGCACCGCGTCGGATTGGCAAGATGCTACGTGAGCGACTAAGCGAAGTTCATGCGCAAATTGTCGGAGGCTAACCGAAAATAGTTGGCGCCCTGAGCAGGAGTCGAACCTGCGACCCTCCGCTTAGGAGGCGGATGCTCTATCCAACTGAGCTACCAGGGCATTTGAGGCTTTTACAACGTGAGATTGTAACAAATGGATTAACTAGTGTTTGGTGTAACATTAACGGCTCAACACTGGTCCAAGTAACTATGCAAGACACAAGATCGCTATTGCTCGAAACTGACTTTCCGCCTATCCAGCGCCAAAAGTTGCAAACACTTCAGGTGAATCTGGGCTACCTGTGTAACCTGAGCTGTACCCACTGTCATGTGAATGCGGGTCCGACTCGAACTGAGTTAATGGATCGAGACACCATTGGTATGGTGCTTCAGTATCTTTCTACAAAGAGTATAGGCAAGCTAGATCTGACTGGTGGATCGCCAGAGATGAATCCAGACTTCGAGTATTTAGTTGAGAGTGCCACCGACATGGATGTTGTGGTCATGGACCGCTGCAATCCAACTATTCTGGTGGAGCCAGGTTACGAACATCTGCCGGAATTTTTTGCTCGCCACAAGGTAGTGGTAGTGGCATCGTTGCCTTGCTATTCGGAACAGAATGTGGACCAACAACGCGGTAAGGGCGTCTATCAAGATAGTATTGCTGGCTTAAAAAAATTAAATGCTTTGGGTTACGGTAAACCCGGATCAGAACTATTGCTTAATCTTGTTTACAACCCGGATGCACCGATCTTGCCGCCGCCCCAGCAGGAATTGGAAGAAGACTATAAGAACGAGCTATGGGCTGATCACCAAATTGTATTTAACGAGTTATATACCCTTGCCAATATGCCTATTAGTCGATTTGGTGCACGGCTGCTTGCTAAAGGTCATTACTCGGACTATATGAAATTGCTTCGAGAATCATTTACTGAGGAAAATCTTGAGACCGTTATGTGCCGCTCGCTCATCAGCGTTGATTATCAGGGGTATATTTATGATTGCGATTTCAATCAGATGTTGTCCATACCACTGCTGGCGAGTGACAAACCGCGTACTCATTTACGTGAATTGCTTGCGCTCGATATAGATGGGCTCGACATAGGGGTTGGTGAACACTGCTACGGTTGTACCGCAGGGCAGGGTAGCAGTTGCAGCGGTGCGCTGAACTAAAATCCTGTGGTCAAGCCAACCAGTGTTATCGTTCCTGTCTTAAACGAAGAGAAACATTTGGAGTCTTTGCTGCAGACTCTCTGCGGTACGGAGACTATTATTGTCGATGGTGGCAGTACCGACAGATCGACAAGACTTGCTAGAAAATTTAACGTGACATTTCTGTCCTCGGCGAAGGGTCGTGCCCGTCAGATGAACACTGGTTCTAAGCAGGCTTCGGGCGAGGTGCTGATATTTCTTCACGCTGATACTCGTTTGCCGTTCGGGTGGCGAGAAATGATCGCTGAATTCAGTAATTCCAATAATGTATGGGGTCGTTTTGATATCAAATTCGATCAGCAGTCAGCGGCGCTCTCGGTTATAGCGAAGATGATGAATTGGCGCTCCCGTATAAGCGGTATATGTACTGGGGACCAGGCTATTTTTATTCGTCGGGAAGTATTCGAGCGAATAAATGGTTTTGCTGACATTCCGCTGATGGAGGACATAGAGATTAGCCGTCGTCTGCGCATGATCTCTAAACCCTATTGCGTGAGTTATGAAGTTGTTACCTCCGGACGCCGCTGGAGGGAAAATGGTGTATTGCGCACGGTACTTTTGATGTGGTGGCTACGCCTGCAATATTTTTTGGGGGTTTCTCCTGAAAAGTTGGTTAAGCGATATTATTCATGAGTCTGTTCATTAAGGTATGAAATACGCTGACTCATCCATCCTTGTTTTCTGTAAGGCACCTATTACTGGTAAGGTCAAAACTCGTTTGATTCCAACTTTGGGCGCTAATAAGGCATGCACGATTTACAAAATGTTATTGGAAGAGGCGATTAATTCTGCTTCGGAAGCAGAATTGGCACAAGTGCAGCTATGGTGTACCCCGCACGTGACCCATGAATATTTCACTCAGTTTGACGGTGTGAATCTTTATGTGCAGGAGGGAAATGATTTAGGCGAACGAATGCATAAAGCCTTATCAGTGACGCTAAAAGAAAAGCAGAGGGCTGTTCTAATTGGTGCGGATTGTCCGACGATCGACAAGACCTATCTCGATCGAGCCATTGCCTTGCTCGAAGATCACGATGCAGTAATCGGACCTGCTGAGGATGGAGGGTATGGGCTCATTGGTCTGCGCGAGTCCCGCACAAATTACTTCGATGATATCGAGTGGAGCACCGATCAGGTTTGTGCAGAAACCTGTAGGCGATTCAATGTGGCTGGTTTGAATTGGGCGCTTTTGCCGCGGATATGGGATGTAGATAGGCCTGAGGATGTTGATCGATATTTGTTATCCAAAGCGTAATTGTATGCTGAGAGTGCGCGATACGCGTATTTGATTTACTACAGTAGATTGGCGCAGTGGGCAACGAAAGTGAATTTAGCAGGGACTGGCTGGCACGCAGTGAATGCTACATGCGTACACTGCGTTTTAAACAAGCCAATCCCAGTGTGGGTACACTAGCCATATGTGCAAGCAAACTTCAGCACTACGCCAGCTGTATGA
>CAJWQG010000117.1 GCA_913045175.1 uncultured Gammaproteobacteria bacterium
CGGGCGGAGGGGACAATTTATTTCTGGCATCAATAATTGCCTTACGACCCGATACGGGGGAATACGTTTGGCACTACCAGACCACACCTGGAGAAACGTGGGACTATACCGCCGTACAGCACATGATCCTTGCTGATCTAAATATCGATGGAAGCATACGTAAAGTACTCATGCAGGCGCCGAAGAACGGCTTTTTCTACGTTCTTGATCGGCAGAGCGGCAAGGTCATCTCAGCCGAACCTTATGTGCCGTTGAACTGGGCAAGCCACGTAGACCTCGAAACTGGACGTCCAGTGGAAATACCCGGGGCCCGCTACGAGGAAAGTCACACCGTCATCTACCCCAACACATGGGGTGGGCACAGTTGGCATCCGATGTCTTTCAGTCCGATAACAGGCCTCGTTTATCTGCCGATGATCGGCGGCCCGGAAGCGCTCGCAAGCCCCAAAAAATTCACTTACCACCAAGACCATATAAATACCGGAATCGACTATTTCAAAATTTATTCCATAACGTCGGATGAGATGGCCAAGCACCCTACAATCAAAGTCCGTATTGCGGCTTGGGATCCCGTTCAAGGAAAAGAGGTTTTCCGAATCGACAGTGACAGTGGATACAATGCCGGGATTCTATCAACAGCAGGTAATCTGCTATTTCAGGGTGAAGCCAGCGGCGAATTTGCAGCCTACAAGGCAGATACTGGCGACAAACTCTGGAGTTCCAGGGCCAACACTGCGATCACGGCCTCTCCAATAACGTTCCAGGTAGACGGGGAGCAATACGTAACAATAGTTGGCGGCTGGGGAATCTACATGGGGTTCTTCGAAGGTGACTCGGAAACGCGAAATGATGTTGATGGCGTTGGACGAGTGCTGACCTACAAAATAGGCGGTACAGGCAAACTACCGAACGTATCGATGATCAAAAAAACTGTCGGCGATTTGCCAAAAATCAGGGCTACCGCAGAGGATTTAGCTCGAGGTCGCGCATTGTTTGCTGAGCGCTGTAGCTGGTGCCATGGAGTCAACGCAGTCGGTACCGGGTCAGTACCGGACCTTCGTTACACAAATATAGAAACACATTTGAGTTGGAACGCAATCGTGCTAGATGGTGCCTATTTTTCCAAAGGCATGCCCAATTTTGGCAAGGTACTCACAAAGGACCAATCCAAAAAAATCCAGGCATTTGTAGTGGATCAATCGAGACAATTGCGTAATACCGAATTAAGTCGTGAGCGACAAACCAAAACTAACTGAGAAAAAGAAGGAGACAAGGCGATGCTAAATAAAATAAGGACACTGCAAACAGGATTACTATTTGCAGGCTCAGTAGTTGTCGCTTTACCACTGCCAGCACAATCGATTGCTGATTCTCCCAAATTCGAGGCCACACCGGAGGTCATCGAAAATAAAACGCGTACAGAAGAAAAAGGAAAGTACTTCATCAAAAACTACGAGGTCGCGCGCATGCCCTCATACAGTAACTATCCCCAGGCACTTCTCGACGCCATGCAGGTACGCGGGCTGATAGCTCCGCGCGGCGGGGAAATACAAGACAGCGACGTAAGCGTATCGGCGATTCAGCTCGACCCCGGGACGCACTATGACGACCACGCCCACGAATTCCCCGAAATCTACGTCTTCATCAGCGGAACAGCAGAGGCCACCTGGGGTGGTGAAACTTTCTCCGTAAACCCAGGCACGGTCACGCATTGTCCACCCAACGTGCCGCACGCGTTGAAGGTGACAAGCAACGAACCTCTACGCGCGATCATCTTCAACTGGGCTCCGAACGGCGACCCGAGTGTTTGGAAAACCCCAAGTAAAATGCTAAACCCTTAAAAAGCGCAACTATACAGAAACGCCAGCATTTAGAGTCCAATTCTCGTTCGACATCAAGACCACTTGCTTTGACTAGCTTAAGCAATCTCTCTATGGTACGTTGTTAAATATGTTAAGGGAGAAAAAGACATGGAGCCAATCAAGTACGTCGACGAACTGAACAACCACTATCGTTCGCTTGGTCATCCTGTATATCGGTG
Organism: uncultured Gammaproteobacteria bacterium; assembly: GCA_913045175.1. GTDB lineage: Bacteria > Pseudomonadota > Gammaproteobacteria > Pseudomonadales > Azotimanducaceae > UBA7455. The sequence continues at coordinate 2,042 of CAJWQG010000117.1, forward strand.
GACGATTAATAGCACAGCACCGCTACACCGAATCGACAAACCTCTCTCTGAATGCACCGTCGCCATCTTAACAACCGGTGGTATCTCTCAGTGCAACATGTCGCCGTTCGATCCGAATTCATATAACGACCATCGCCTCGATGCAATCGACAAGGACACAACGGACGATGAATTCCAGATTCATGATGCCTATTACAATCACGACGATGCCGACCGGGACATCAACTGCGTGTTTCCTATTTCCCGTCTTCGCGAGCTCGTCGATGCCGGAGAGGTTGGCCGAGCTGCCGATCGCCACTGGAGTGGGTTCATGGGTCGTATCTACAATCGGACCAAGGTGATCGAGGAATCAGCACCGGCCTTCGTTTCGAAACTCAACGAGGACGCGGTCGACATACTCCTCGCCGCACCTGCCTGACCTCTCGACCACCAAACCGTGGGTTTGGTCTGCCGAATCGCCGAGGAAGCAAACATTGCTACTGTATGCGTATCCACCGGACGAGATCTTACGGCTCAGGTGAAACCGCCACGGAGCGTCTTCGTAAATTTTCCTATGGGTAACAACTTCGGTGCGCCAGAGCATCGAGAGCAGCAGTTAGGTATTCTGCGGAAGTCTTTGGCACTGGTACATGAGGCCGATGAAGGAGGTGTGCTGATCGATCTGCCGCTCACGTGGCCTGAACCCTTCTACTATTTAAATAGACCGACGCGCAAAACAGCATAACTAGTGATTCTACAGAGTAACTTATTGGAATCGAAGCAGGACCCTTGGTGCAGCTGAAGCTGCACCAGCAACCCGATTAGATAGCAAAAGATAGTTTCCAGGACAATTTTAGCCCATCAAATATTGCCGCTGACTCCTTTAGACAATAAATCTTCTTGATCTCGGCCCTTTACCCACCCCAAGCTTTTGCTAGAGCGATAACCAAGGAGCTGACGAGATGGGAGGGGCAATCTTCCCGCAGCCTCTGTTGATACCGCGATATACTGATTCTCTTCCTGTCGAAGCCAGTCGACGATATACGAGTGGAAATAGCCAATGCGGCCGTCAGAACTCCTACTAGCGCCGGAGCCGTGAAGACTTCGCGACAACCAGATCACGGCCGAACCTTTAGGCATCAACGCCTGAGCGATCTCGTGCTGTTCCGCGACACGTTCCTCAGGCCACTGATGGCTGCCAGGAACCAGACGAGTTGCGCCATTCTCGACGGTAAAGTCGGTCCCTGCCCATATCACCGACATAATAATCTCTGACATATTCGGTAGCAGAGATTCAATGAAAGGTTGGTAATTCGCATTCTCACGATGAAGTACCTGATTCTTGCCCTCCGGGCCATGCAACTCGAGCAAGAGTGTCGCCCCAACCTGGTAGTAGTTACAGTTTGCCGACTCCGTAGTCTTAAAAATCACCTGGCTACTGCCGTCATAATTTTCCGCGACAGAGACTGTATTTTCTCGAAAATCCCTTTGTCGACCCCCTTCTGCTTTTTTTTCCGATTCTAATGATGCAGCAGGGCCCATACATGCGATAGGCAATAAAGTTGCATCAGCTAGATCGAGTATTTTTGGATGAGTAAGCAGACGGTCTGCGAATAGTGGACTCGCCTGCGCCAAGCCTCCGACAGTCTTATTGCCTGGAGGCCAAAGATCGGTGTTCGACTCCAGGTCAGCCGGCGCGACATTACTCTCTATCTCAGCATAAACATCATCCATTAGTTGCTCAGAGGCAAGTTTTTCAATAATCACCCCACCATCTCTCTTCAATGTTGCCGTGATTTCTTCGACAGAATCTTTTTCATCAAAACTAGTGATTGTTGCTCCCATCTCGTATCTCCATCTTGTAAGTATTCCCGGTACCTGGAATGTACTCGTTTTTCAGTAGGGATTAGTGGTCTTCTAGCAGGGTAATTGGGTCCTGTCCAAGTTGTACCCCGCCCAGGATACCTCCCTCCACCGAATACCCAATCAACTCTTGCACCTCCCGCGGAAAATTACGCGCAACCTCCGGAGGCCACATAAGCTGTTGATTTACCTCACCACGAAGCCAACCTACACAATATCCGAATATGATACTCTTGCGAACAACATCGTCAGTGGTGTTTGCGCCCCCACCATGAAGTAGGTCTCCATCAAAAACTACGATAGAGCCAAGAGGCGCTTCAACAACGGTCACAGACTCGGAATCTGTCTTTGGCATTTGGTACCTATTCCAGCCCTTGCCATCACTTAGTCGATCCTCAACATCCTTTGGGTCAATATATTCGGCGTCAGGCCACAGATGGCTTCCAAGAATCACGCGCGTGGCCCCGGTTTCCGCAGTAAAGTTCTCAAGTGGAACCATGTTCGCGACACCCAGTGGAATCCGCCGACCAGGAATGGGCCAAAGCCCATTGTCCCTGTGAAGAGGCTGAGCGATCTCTCCTGGATATATTTCGAGACTGAGGATCTGATGAATAAGCACGGTCGTCGCATACTTTTTGAGATGAACATCAACCAATTGAAGCAACCGGGGTTGCGTCAAAAGCTGTCCCACCAAGTGAGGGGAACGAGCCAAAATCTCGGAGCGTCGCTTAGTAAGAACTCCTAAAATAGCATCCCCGGGGTGACTATCTTTTTGATCGCGGAAGTGGTGCTCCATATCGGTCGTTGCCATCAGCGCATCGAATTCACGCACGATTCCGGAG
>CAJWQG010000118.1 GCA_913045175.1 uncultured Gammaproteobacteria bacterium
AAATGACAACGACAGTTTCTGCACGTGGGCATACATCTTTCGACGAATATCAAAAATGACTCGCCCGGCAACCAGACGAAGCAGATGCCCATTCCACAGACCCAGTACTTCACCTGCAATCAAAACTACCAGCATGCCCAGCAGACAGGCAGTAAACAGCTGGATATCCTGGTTGGGTAGGGCGCGTCCGATGATCTGGGCAAACAGTAGGGGCTGCACCATGGCGATGGCTGACATCACCAGCATCACTGCCAGGCATTGCCCCAGCATCCAGCGATAGGGTTTAACCAACTGAAGGAATTGCTCAAAACGTGTTTTTCGCGCGACTACATGGTGATTCTGTTGTGGTTCTTGCGCTTCAGTCTGCATACTATTGTTATTCACTTAAACCAATCCTTTATAGACGACGACTGCGCGCTTACCAAGCCCGCTGGTGCTACCCGGACAAAACGCTGACTCAATTGCTGACCAAACTGTTTTACTGCCTGGTGTTAACCCTGTTGGCTTTCGTTGCCCATGCAGGTGAACATTTTATTGCCGCGGACCACGCTCTCATTGTGTATGAAGGCAGGTGGCGCTCAACTACCGGCGGTGAGGCTAGTGCTGTTTGGGCTGGCACGAACGTTCAGCTGACATTTGATGGAACCAACGTGACTTTAACGCTGACAGCAGGTAACAAGAGTGACCAGTTCCGCGTAGTTGTTGATCAGCAAGCTCAGGGTGTTGTGCGAACGAAACCGGGTACTAACAGCTATCTGCTGGCCAGTGATCTGACACCTGGCGTACATCATATCAAATTGTTCAAAGAGACTTTCTATGGGGCTGAGGTCATATTCCATGGGTTTACGATCATAGACGGTAAAGCGCTGCCAACTCGCCATCGTTATAGTGGGCGAGTCGAGTTTTTCGGTGACTCCAATATGAGCGGGGCCTCGCTCTACAGTGAAAAAGACGGCGGCGATACCGGAACGTACTTTGCCTATCCTTCTATGGTGTCGCGCATGCTGAACGCGCAGCCCAGTATCCAGGCGAGGGGTGGAGCGACTCTGGGTGGTGAAGGACCCAACACAGTGCTGTCGTTCATTTTCTCAGACAACTGGTTTGATAGTGATCCTTCGTATCGGAGCGGTTTTATGCCGGACGTCGTTGTGATTAATGCGGGGGCTAACGATATCTACCGGGTCGAAAAGTCCGGGCAGAAAGCCGAAGTAAAGGCGCGCTTTAAGGCTGTGATACAAGCGCTGAGAGACATCCATGGTGATATGCCACATATCGTCCTTTTTAATGCATACGGTTGGGATAAGAACGAGCCCGCCAACTATTCCGCTGAGGTTGTCGATGAAATAGGAGGCAACCTGTCGGCCTGTCATTTCCCCTGGATGTGGGAGAAGTGGCATGGATCCATGGTTGAACATGCGGGACAGGCGCGCGTTCTTTCAAGGTGCATCGCAGAACTGAATCTTGGTATTAATATCGTAAACCAGGCCGATGTGTTTAATGGTTTTGGCGAGTCAGGCGATGTGGCAAATGGTAGTTTTGAAGCGCAGGCCGCCGCGGGGTTCAATGCGTTTGGGTGGCGTTACCACGATGATGGCGTGGCACGAATCCGGGACCCTGATTCCGCATTCCATGGAGAGTATTACATTCAGCTGGATGCGGGCGAGCTTGTACACCAGGGCACGGATGCAACGGGCGATCTGTTGCCCGGGCCCACGAAAGGAACTGAGCAGTTCCAGCTTGAACTGATGATGCGCGGTGCGAGCAATTCGATAGCGCTGATTGGTGCCGATTTCGAGGCCCAACCCATGTACAACCGCCAACATCAGAAGCTAACTCAGTTTCGTGTGTCGCCAGAATGGCAAAAGTACGAGGTATTGATTGAGCCCCCGGCCGGGAGTTGGAAATCCTTTATCATCCTGAAGGCAGGCAGGGGAACCATCGATATTGATCGTGTGCGTCTCGTTCCTATTCGCTGAGCACAGGCTAAGACGTAGGGTTTAGAACATGATATTGTGCGGGGTGCCTTTTGCGGAGTCTTTCTATGGATTGGTATGCTAAACGCCGTTTCGGTGATCTGCCTCAGGACATGGTGCGTCGATTCCCAGACAGGGAAGCGTTAATTTTCGGTGATGAGCGGTACACCTTTGCGGAACTCTCAGACAAAGTCAGTGAAGCGGCCCGGGCATTAGTAGCCGCTGGTATCAACCACGGCGATCATGTTGCGCTGTGGCTGAACAATCGTGGCGAGTGGCTGTTCATGGTGTATGGCCTTGCGCAAATCGGTGCGGTACAGGTACCGGTGAACAACCGGTTCCGCACCCACGATCTCGACTATGTGCTCAGGCAATAGGACAGTACTACGCTCATTACCCACGATGTCTCAGGGCCAATTGATTATCTGGCCATGGTTAAAGAAGTCGTCTCGTTACCCGATTCGGGAGACATCGATGATGAATCATTCCCGTTGCTGAAACGGGTCATTATCGTCGGCGACGATGATTATGAGGGTGATCAAAAGGGTACGCTGAACTGGTCGATCGCCCTGGAGGAGGGCAAAACAGTTTCCGATGATGTGGTGGACGCACGTCGCGCCCAGGTGCTGCCGGATGACCCGGTATTCATCATGTACACATCAGGTACCACAGGTTTTCCGAAAGGCGTGGTGCACAGTCACAAGCTGATTAGAAATATTGAGGAACGGGCCTTTCGTATGGCCGTGACTGAAAACGACGTGATCATGAATTACCTTCCGCTGTTCCACGCATTCGCGTATTCAGAGGCGTCACTCATGTCTATGGTCACCGGCGCCAGTCAGATACTTACCGAGACTTTTGATCCAGAGGAATCCCTCGATCTCATCGAAACCGAGCGCGCTACCATCGCTCACGGATTCGAGGCACATCTGCAAGGGTTATGTGATGCACAGGAGCGACAGCCGCGCGATATTTCCAGTTTGCGCACCGGCGTGTTTGCGGCCGGGATGCACAGCGCGACACCAATTGCTTACCGTGGCGCTAAGGTGCTGGCGCCGCTCAGGGCTGTATCGGCTTATGGCATGACAGAGGTGTGAATAGGCGTTTGCGTCTCTGCGGTCAGTGACGACGAACCACATCGGCTCGAAACTTCCGGTTACCCTGCGCCGGGTTACGACATTAAGGTAGTCGATCCGGAAACCGGTGGGGAGCAACCAGACGGCACGCCGGGTGAATTTAGGGTTCGGGGTCATTCGCTGATGCTTGAGTATTACAACAAGCCAAAGGAGACAGGCGAATCCTACGACGAAGATGGCTGGTTTATCACCGGAGATATGGCAGTACGGCATGCGGATGGCGATATCCGATTCCTTGGACGCTACAAGGATATGTTGAAGGTTGGTGGCGAGAACGTGGATCCCATGGAGTTCGAAGGACTGCTGCTGACACATCCTTCAGTACAGCAGACAGCCGTGGTCGGTTTCCCCGACGAACGTCTGGCGGAGGTGGCTGTCGCATTCATTCAGAGAAAATCAGATGCGGATTGCAGCGAAACCGATGTCATCGAATTCTGCCAGGGGAAGTTTGCCAGCTTCAAATTGCCCCGACATGTTCTCTTTATCGACGAGTTCCCCATGACGGCCTCCGGGAAAATACGCAAGGTGGCACTGCGCGAACAGGCGCGAGAGTTGCTGACCTAGGGTCGCCGGGTAGGCATCGCTGCGCCCACGCGTTCTCGCCAGGCATGAAGTTCTCCGAGTAACGCTTTCACTGTCTCGGGTTCTTGGTTCACAAGGTCCATCTGCTCGCCGGGGTCTTTCTGCAGGTTGAACAACTGCGTTGTACCATTTTCGAAGTATTCCAGGAGCTTGTAAGGGCCGAACCGGATAGCACCGCCGGGGCTTTGTTGGCCGTGGTTGGAATAGTGCGGAAAGTGCCAGAACAGTGATCTTGGTAACGGTGATTTACCTTTTACCGTATCGGCAAAACTGACGCCATCGACATGCTGGTCGGGCAGTGGGGAAAGACCTGCCATCTCCAGCAGCGTGGGATAGAAGTCAGGGCTGTTTACCGGCAGGTCGCTGACCAGCCCTTTTTTACCTTGCCCTGGCCAATGTACGATCAGGGGAACGCGAATCCCTCCTTCATAGAGCCAGCCTTTGGCACCGCGCAAGGGCAGGTTTGACGTGGCGCCGCGTAAACCAGCGGCATAACTGTAGTATTTGGCATTCGGAATGCCCTTCTTCTTGCCCCTTCCATTGGCGAGGCCACCATTATCCGAGTAGAAAACGATGATGGTGTTATCAGCAGCATTGTTCGCTTCAAGTGCCTGTAAGATTCGTCCAAGGCTCTCATCAACACTTTCGACCATGGCGGCAAATTCGGCGTTGTCCTGATGCTGTTTGATCCTGATCGTGCGACCGGGTAAATACCCTTGTCCGGCGTACGTGGGCTCTTCTATCAAAGCGTCGAGTTGGGCGCGTGTCAGTGGTTCCGGATCATCCGGATTGCCCTCAAGGATGAAAGCAGGTCCGGGTCGCGGGGGTTGCGCCGCCACCTTCTGTTTGTATTTCTCAACGAGATCTGCGCGACCCTGAACGGGATCATGTACTGCAAAGTGCGACATATAAAGAAAGTAGGGCTGCTCTGATGATTCACCGATAAAATTCACGGCGAATTCTGTCAGTCGGTCGGTCAGGTACTCATCTTCGCGACCTTCGATGGTCAGG
>CAJWQG010000119.1 GCA_913045175.1 uncultured Gammaproteobacteria bacterium
CAGTAGGCACTGGAGAGGAGAAGCGCCTGTCGAGGGCCTCCGGGCACCGCAGTACCTAATCTTCGAGCTGGCTAGTGGCTATGCCGGCGACTCCGGTGGCTTGATGGAGATGATACCTGGCACGCGAATCAATACCAGCACTCTGGATTGCCACGACCTGCAGGTCAACGATGATGGTAGTTTCGAAATTCTTATCGGGCCTGAAAAGCCGGAAGGTTTTACCGGCAACTTCTTGCTCAGTCGTAAAATGAGTCATGGCAAGGAATACATTGGTCGACATCTAACTTGTAGGGAGTTGTTTCATGACTGGGCTAATGAAGACATTCTCGATCTGGAGATCCTGCGAAAGGACTGCGAGAAAGAGCCAAAGCAACCTATTGATGCGCGCGGTGCGGTTGCATTGATGGACAAGGTAGGAGAGTTGACTAGAAATCAGGTGCGTTTCTGGAATGCCTTTTACGCAGTCACGCTGGAGACCTATGGCAAGGTCCCCGGTATGCCTTCTATTGGCGATCCTGACCGGCAGTTCATGCCCATCAACGATATGAATCCGCCCAATGCACTGGGGTTAGCGACTGGTGGGGGACAGAGCACAAATATTTATTCCGGTGGTGTGTATCAACTTAATCAAGACGAGGCGTTGGTGCTGGAGTGTGAGCTGAATGAGATGCCTAGTTTTATGGGATTCCATCTGTCCAACCTCTGGGGTGAGTCACTCGATTTCGAGAGCTACCAGAGTAATCTCAATGTGCATATGATGGAGCAGGATGTAGATGGTATATACCGCTGGGTTGTTGCACACCGTGATCCTGGGATGCCGAACTGGGTCGATACCACAGGATTGGATCATGGCTACCTTACTATTCGCTGGTCCTATTCCACTCCGCCGCCGAAAGAGGATTGGCCCACGCTCAAGGTGCGGAAAGTGGCCTTTGATTCAATCGGCGACGTTTTACTGGACGGTATCCGACAGGTTAATACAGGGGAACGTGCGGAGAATATTCTTATGCGACACCGTCATGTGCAGCGTCGCTATCGTCAGTACTGAGCGGAGGTTGCCATCATGGTAGTAATAAAGTTTCTTTTACTGAGTGTATGGAAGTCTGAGTTTCGGTAGGTGTGGGCTGGATCGAGAATATTAGTGAGGTCATTCTACGACATGACATGTTATTTTATATGATGAGCTGGATTCTTTAGTCTGGTTCATTTGAATAACAAAATAGTTTTATAACGGAGGTGGTCCTATGTTTGGTGATTTAACTGGAAAGGTAGCGATCGTAACCGGTGCTGGCCAAGGCATTGGTGAAGGGATTGCAAAGGTATTTGCGAAACACGGCGCCAAGGTTGTTGTGGCTACGCGGACGGCCGAAAATGGGCAACAGACGGTAGATGATATTGTGACCGACGGCGGTGAAGCATTACTCTTGCAATGTGATATTGGACAGCACAGTCAGGTGATCGATGTTGTTACGCAAACCATAAATAAGTTCGGAAGAATCGATATTGGTATACACAATGCAGCGGTCTATCCTCTGCACACGGTTGAAGAGTTGAGTGATGAGGTGTTAGAGGAAACCTTGTCTGTAAATATGAAGGCCGCTGTCTGGTTGACTCAATCGTGCCTCCCCCATTTTCGTTCTCAGTCCTGGGGTCGACTGATTTTTACCTCTTCAGTGACAGGTCCGAGAGTGGCGATGCCTGGTACATCGCATTACGCCATGTCAAAAGGTGGGATGAATGGTTTCATTAGAACCGCTGCTCTGGAGTATGCACGTGAAGGTATTACGGTGAACGGAGTTGAACCTGGATACATTCTGACTGCCGCTATGTCGGCTCTGGGTAGCGATGAAGAGTTAAAAGAAATGGCGAACTGTATTCCACAGGGACATTTGGGTGTGCCAGAGGATATCGCATACACGATGCTATATTTAGCATCGGATCAAGCGAGCTACGTTACTGGTCAGACCATTGTCGTGGATGGTGGCTCTACGCTGCCCGAAAGTCAGGTAGTGATGGATGGATTTTATGGTGGATAAGCCATTACTCGACCGGCGATATGCTGCCATAGGTGAAAAATCCCCCCTTTTCTATGACGAGCCATTGCATCTGGTTAAGGGAGAGGGAGTCTGGGTTTATGATTCAGGCGGGAAAAAATATCTCGATGCATACAACAACGTGCCACATGTTGGACACTGCAATCCGCGAGTGGTTCAGGCCGTCACAGACCAACTTGCGACTTTCAACAGTCATACACGTTACCTGCATGAAAATCTAGTCTCCTATGTTGAACGATTGACCTCAAAGTTTGATGACTCTTTAGATATGATGGTTCTAACGTGTACGGGAAGCGAAGCGAATGAAGTAGCTCTTCGACTAGCGCGTAATCATACTCAGGCTCAGGGAATTATAGTGACTAATTGCAGCTATCACGGTAATACCGAAGCAGTTGCGGAATTAGGTTTAGCATTTATGCCTGAAGCTCAAACTACTCAGAGGGTCCTGGGTTTTGCTCCTCCGTGCACTTATCGCATGCCGGATTATGATGTTTCGGGTGAGATATATCTAGAAGAGATTAGGCAATGTATCACTGAGTTCAAAGAGCGAGGTATAGGGCTTGCAGGCATGCTGCTCTGCCCGGCGTTTGCCAATGAAGGACTGATCAATAGCCCGTCTGAGTTTGTTCGTGCAGCTGTCGATTTAGTTCGAGCTGAAGGTGGTCTTTTTATTGCTGATGAGGTGCAGGGAGGATTTGGTCGAACGGGGAAATGGTGGTCTCATCAATGGGAGGATGTGGTTCCTGATATCGTGACTTTAGGAAAGCCCATGGGTAATGGTTATCCCTTAGCGGGTGTGGTTTCATCTGCAGAATTGGTGAACGAGTTTAGTGAATGGGGCATGTATTTTAATACGTTTGCAGGAGGTCCTGTAGCCTGCGCGGCGGGCGCGGCCGTCATGGACGTTATAGAGGGAGAGAGCCTTATTGATAAAGCGGTAGAGGTAGGAGATTATTTAGCGCAGAAGCTAAGATCGCTGCAGGAAAAACACGAAATTATTGGTGACGTTCGACATAAGGGTCTAATTTTTGCCATAGAACTGGTCACGAATCGAACAGAGAAAACGCCTGCTACAAAGGAGGCAGGTAAGATCGTTAATGCGATGTGTCGTGAAGGGGTGTTAATCAGTCGTATCGGAGCCCACGACAGTGTGCTTAAGGTTCGACCACCCATGGTGTTTGAGCGAGAGCATGCCGATTTATTGATTGAGAAACTAGATACTTGTATATCAGAAGGAGGTAACTAACGTTGACTGATTTCTATACGATGGATGAACAAGGACAGGTGGCTGCATTGAAGCAATTTTCCGAAATTTCGCTCAGCCATTGGAAGCTTGAGGGAAGTCGACTCTCTCTTATAAAGTACAGAGAAAATGCGGTTTTTGAAGTGCTTACCAGCGAGAAAAAGCGATATGCACTTCGAATTCATCGGTCTGGTTATCACTCGGATGAAGAGCTCGATTCAGAACTGCGCTGGATGAAGGCCCTTCAGGAAGCTGCTATCGATGTTCCAAACGTGGTGCCGACCATCGATGGTAATCTATTTGTGTCATTATCCGCTGGCGATGTCCCCGAGCCTAGACAAGTCGATCTGTTTGAGTGGGTCAATGGCAAGCAATTGGGTTCGATTGAGCACAGCCTCAAGGATGTAGGTCAGGTACGCAAAACGTTTGAAATTATCGGACAACTCGCCGCGCGCGTGCACAACCAGGCAGTGAAATGGAAAGCACCGCCCAATTTCATAAGGCATCGTTGGGATGTCGATGGATTGGTTGGACCTGATCCATTTTGGGGTCGATTTTGGGAATTAAGTGTATTGACGGATGATCAGCGCGAGCTTGTGCTTCGTGCTAGGAATAGGGTAGAAAAAGATCTTTCAGATTATGCAGAGAAGTATAGAGATAAACCTTATTTTAGTTTGATCCATGCTGATCTTGTAGCAGAAAACTTGTTGGTTGAAGGTGATACGGTCCGGCTCATTGATTTTGATGATGCAGGATTTGGTTGGCACTTGTTTGAGCTCGCCACAATCTTATATTTTGAGCAAGGCGAAGACTATTATGAAGAAGCATCTTCGGCATTGATTAATGGTTATCGTATGGAAAGAGATTTATCAGATGAACAGCTGCGGTACATGCCGCTATTTTTTCTTGCACGTAGTTTTACCTATCTGGGTTGGGTTCACACCAGACCCGAAACACAAACCGCTAAGGAGCTTGCCCCTATGCTTGTGGAGAAGTGCTGTAACCTAGCGGATGCATACCTAACTAACTAAACGTTGATCGTGCAGGCCTATCCAAGACATGCTTTTAGGGTGAAGCACACACGCTTAGAGTGGAGAGTGGTTAATGATCTTAATTAATGGGTTAACTAAATTTGCCTCTCTTTTATTTGTTTTGACTTCAATAGTTTCTGTAGAGCTTTTTGCGGCTGATCTTTTAGTGAT
>CAJWQG010000120.1 GCA_913045175.1 uncultured Gammaproteobacteria bacterium
TATGGCCTTCACAACACCCTGGTTGGGCCAGACGGACGTGTTGCTGCCGTAGTAGATTGGGAGATCTCCACCCTTGGGGATCCGCTGGCTGATCTGGCCTACGCGCTCAATACATGGCGCCCCTCTGACAGCCCAAAGCCCCTGGATCCTAATTCCGTTACACAGCAACTCGGCTTCCCGCACCGCGAATACCTGACCAAACGATACGAAGAAATAACCGGTGAGGACCTGTCACAACTTGATTACTACCTTGGCTTCAACCGCTGGAAAACAGCGGCTATCGTACATGGCGTCTATGCACGCTATATGGAAGACAAGAAGAGCACTGAAGGCGTGGATCTGGAAAAACTCCAGCAGGACATTATCAATGGCCTCGACGATGCCGAAACCATCGTTAACGGGCTGTGACCGGTCTCAACTCCTCCACAAGCCCCTTCGGGTCCGATGGCGGCACCCCTTGCTCCCCCATTTCGGCGCTGCGCCTGAAGGCTACGAAAAACAACCTCTAGGCCCAACTGCTGTATGACAGACACCGGGTGTATCAATCGTAAAATAAGCTTAAGTAAGTACCATTCGGCTCTGACTGTTCTTTGGGTTAGTGGATGTCCGCCATTCGCTTATAGGCGTCCCTAATCATATCCATATTGAATCCGGGTTCTTTCGAAGCACCAATCAGGATCGCTTCCTTTGCGGCAATTCGTGCGGCCTCTTCAACGACGGCCTCGGTAATTTCGGTGGGAATAACACACGCTCCATGCATATCCGCATGCACAAGATCGCCATCTTCGCACTCCATACCATGGACATTAACCGGCGTTCCCCAATCGATCACATGTACCCAGGAATGTGACGGGTTCACCATCCCCGCTAACATTTGAAAATTCTCGGCAGAGTCCGGGATATCTCTAACACTACCGTTGGTTACTACCCCCAGACAGCCCAGTCCGTAGTGCACATTGGTGTTCACCTCTCCCCAGAGAGCACCGTAGCCAGGGGTATCATCGACATCCTCAATAACCACGATGCTAGGCAGCGGTCCGCCCTCTGCAACATGGGTGTAGTAACCCATGGCGTTCGCTGGTTTCACCGGTTGATGCTGAGATCTGATTCGCGCGGTTCTTGCATAGCCAACGATAGATGGCAGCTCGGGATGGGCACAAACAAACGGCCTGATATTGAATCCCCTGTTGCGGCGTTCTGGCGCCACGACTTCAACTGCGTTACATATGGTCGGTGTATCCAGTTCGCCCAGGGCCCTGGCTGTTTCGGCTGAGATTTCGCTCATCAACATTTCCTGTGAGATAAATTTAGGGCAGAGATTATCCGGTCAATGTACTGGCACAATCAAGCACTCTTGCACCTTGATCCTGGAACACTTATTGTCCGCTATCTTATTTTCTCATGTTTCATCTAGGAGCCCCCATGCCAGAATTTTGTATTGTTGAAAAAGCCGACCACATCATGACGGTTCGGATTAACCGCCCCGATCGTTTAAATGCGTTACACCCACCCGGCAATGCCGAACTGGGTGAAGTATTCGATGACTTTGACGCTGATGACGACATGTGGGTTGCGATTATCACTGGAGAAGGTCGCGGTTTCAGTGCCGGTAACGATTTGCGTTATCAGGCGGAAGGTGGTGAACGAATGCCCACGCCGAGAGGGTTTGGCGGCCTGTCCTCCCGGTTCGATATGTTAAAGCCCGTGATCGCTGCCGTTAACGGCGTTGCCATGGGTGGCGGTTTCGAAATCGCATTGGCGTGCGATCTGATCATCGCCTCCGACAAAGCCTTGTTCGCCCTGCCAGAACCAAAAGTTGGCCTCGCTGCAATGGCCGGTGGGATGAACCGACTGCCCAGAGAGATTGGACCCAAACGGGCATTAGGAATGATGCTGACGGGACGTCACGTGCCAGCTCAGGAAGGCTATGATCTGGGGTTTGTTACGGAAGTTGTGGAACACGACAAGCTAATGGAACGTGCCCGTGAATGGGCGGATATGATTACCGCCTGCGCACCATTGTCAATCAGGGCCAGCAAAGATGTAGCGTACAAAAGCCTCTCGACCGCATCATTGCAGGAATCAATGGAGCACCAGTACGACTCCATCCAGGCAATGATAGACGGTGAGGACTTTATCGAAGGTCCGCTGGCTTTTTCTGAAAAGCGCCCGCCAAACTGGACTGGCAAACCGAGAAGCTAAGGCTTCCTCAGTCGGGAGGTCACTCTGTGGCCTCTCGCTGGTCATCCCTGTCAACTTTTTCACGCGATGCGGTAAGGTGGTATACCCTGTGCATATCCTTCGTTCCTTTGCGCCTGTCGAAACGAATTCCCTTGATCGTGGCACGTCCGCCCGGCCATAGCGTGTCCATATAGGTCATCACCGACAATAACGTGGCCATATTCTTTAAGCGCTGATAGGTCAACACTCTAATATCAGAAAACTGGTAGTCGTTTTTCATAAACCTGCTGGTGGCCCGGACACTCCAGGCAATGAAGTAGCTTTTCACGACCTCTTGAAGTACACCTCGATTGCGGCGCATCGGTTCAGTAGTAAGCAGTGCAATAGGTTCATCCAGACCTTTTACTACCACAAGACTTAATATTCTTTCGGGTAACTCGGGCAATCGTACAGGCAAAAACCCAAAGTGAATAAAGTGGCCGGTTTCATGCTCGCTAGCGCCAACACCCAGGGCAAACACCGTAGATCCATAGGGCGTACTGCAAAGTTCAATCAGCTCATCCACTGATTTTTCGGTATTTCGATACATCAGCCTACTTTCGGCACGTTGACGAATAACAAACCGATCAACGTTAGACCGTGACCATGGAACAAGCAGTTCTGGATCATCGTGCTGCCTGGTCGATACCAAAATGCCCTGCGCGCCCGCTTCTGAGCGTATGTCACTGACCAGTTTCAGAATGTGCTGATTCACACCCGTATAATCCGGCGCATTCCTGGACCACAACTCCTGATTAAGCGGCACGAAATCTCTGTCAGGAAAAGTTATCTCCTCGCCATCAACATTTTTTATGAAATCCTGTTGCAGCGGTTTTGCGGCGACAATCTCGCACATTTCGTAACCTTTGCGAGAGCCAGTCACATCGATTTCCCCGAGGAAATCCATCTTCTCAGCATACTTCTTCTCAACATCCATGCAGTTCGGTAACAGCAAGGAATTATCCATGAGTTGCTGGGTCCCGAAAGTCAGCAGGTTCTTCGACAATACTTGCCCAATTGCCTCGTGGGCGAGATTTCTGCTCAGTCTCTTATGGGTAGCATGAAGTGCGATATCCTCTCCCAGGACACGACTGATCGACGTCAAGCGAACTGATCCGCTTTCGGCAATACCGAATATGGCTTCCTCAACGAACCGGGCATCGACTTTACCAAGACCGTTGCACAGGTGACCGGTCGTAGCCCGAATCTTTTCTAGGAATTGGTTTTCACGATCCTGAACGTCGGGGCTGAATGTATATCGCATACCAATATTGTTGACTAATACCCAGATTTTGCAAGCTTTTTGGGGGAACTCGTTGTCAGGGATAGGTCAAATGTTCCAGACTAGCGCCCCAAAATAAGGGAACCTGTTATGACGCTGGCAATATCTTGCGAATGCGGAAAGTTTAAGGCAGATCTTGATACCGAGCCTTTGCGCTATACGAATCATCTGCGCTGTTATTGCAAAGACTGTCAGCGATTTCCCCACTACCTGGGCAAGTCGGATCAGGTTCTCGATGACAATGGCGGTACCGAAATAGTTCAGGTGATGGCGGGCAATGTGCGTATTGTAGAGGGCAAGGAACACCTCGCCTGTGTCAGGTTAACGGAAAAAGGTTTACCTCGATGGTATGCCAGCTGTTGTAACACGCCCATCGGTAATGCGCCCGGCCTCTCGATGCCTTTCATCGGCGTTATCCACAGCTGTCTGACACCCTCAAACGAAATCGAATCAACGTTCGGGCCCGTGCGACTGGAATCGTTTGCAGGCTCGGCCATCGGAGAAAACAGGCCGACTGGCCGTGGCTTGATAGGCGGTATTCTGAAGATGATTCAGATCATTCTAGTTTCAAAAGTATCGGGGCATGGTAAACGGCACCCCTTTTTCTCAGCAGAAACCGGCAGACCAATCGTGAAACCCGAAATTGCAGGCTAACTATTCTCCACCAAAAAAAGGACCGCTTTCCTGCGGCCCTTCGAATAGCTACGTTGCTGCCTACCAAAGCCCGTATTTCTGAACTTCGTTACGGCCAACTACCATGTGATGTACTTCATCAGGGCCGTCTCCCAGACGAAGCGTACTACGCTGACTGGTGTACATACCAGCGAGTGGCGTCCACTGGGATACACCCGTCGCACCATGCATCTGAATTGCCTGATCGATGATTCGACAGGTGATTTCAGGGACCATCGCTTTAACAGCACTCACGTAAACCCGGGCTTCCTTGTTACCAAGCACATCCATGGCCTTCGCTGCACGCAGTACCATTAATT
>CAJWQG010000121.1 GCA_913045175.1 uncultured Gammaproteobacteria bacterium
TTCGTCACTATTCAGTTTCTTGGCCTCTGCCCGTTTATGGGAGCCAGTCAAAAATTCGAAAGTGCCATCGGCATGGCAACGGCAACCACCTTCGTTCTTACAATCGCGTCTGCCGCGAGTTATCTGGTGGAAACCTATCTACTTGTCCCCCTGGAGCTACAGTATCTGCGGATAATTGTGTTCATCGTTATCATTGCTTCACTGGTACAGTTTGCCGAACTGGTGATTCGTGCAACCCAGCCCCTGCTCCACAGTGTTCTGGGTATCTTTATCCCACTGATAACGACGAATTGCGCGGTGCTGGCCGTGGCGCTCATCAATGTTCGGCTGGCTGAGTCGTTCGTTGGCGCCGTGCTGTATGGGTTTGGCGCTGCCCTGGGGTTCTCACTCTTGCTTATTATGTTCGCCGCTATTCGTGAACAACAAATCGATAAGCACATTCCTCAGGCATTTCGTGGGACGGCAATTAATATGCTTTCCGCTGGGCTGTTATCGCTGGCCTTTATGGGCTTCACGGGAATGGATTAATGATAACGGGCACATTAATTCTCTCGGTTGTGGGCTTGGTCTGTACGGTGCTACTAATTACTGCCTCCCGTTATCTAGGCGTTCGTGAAGAGACGGCCGTAACGCTCATCATGAAGGAGCTACCCCAGACGCAATGCGCACAATGTGGCTATCCTGGTTGCCGGCCTTACGCAGAAGCCATCGCAGACGGCGCACCGATCAATCGTTGCCCCCCGGGAGGGTCCGATACCATTCAGGCATTAGCAGATTTGCTTGGACGACCGACGTCACCGCTGGATGATTCACTGGGGGATGGGGTCCCCCGGATAGCCAGAATTAAAAAAGAAGAATGCATTGGCTGCACGTTATGCCTGCCTGCGTGTCCGGTGGACGCCATTATCGGTGCACCACAGATGCTACATAGTGTAATAAATGACGAATGCACCGGATGCGAACTATGCCTGCCGCCCTGCCCTGTCGACTGTATCGATCTGATTGTCGTCAACGAGGAATCCGCCCAAGGACATTCAGAGAATACCGCGCCATGTATTCATTGCGGGGAATGCGTGGAAGTCTGTCCGCGAGGTCTTGCTCCCCAGGAGCTCTTTCTGCACCAGGAGTCACTTGATACGTTGACAACCCTTCGACTAAACGACTGTATTGAATGTGGACTATGCGATACATCCTGCCCCAGTCACATCAAGCTCACGCACGCCTTCACGCAGGCCAAAGGAAGACTCGCTGCACGTGAACAAGATCACACGAAAGCGCAGGCCATTGCAGTACGAGTAGACAATCACGAAAGCCGTTTGGAAAAACGACAGAAGATCAGCAGTAAGCCGGAAGACAGCAGCACAGTACTGGCACGCATCAAATCAGAGACAAATCGTTGACCATATTCTCAACCAGCCAGGTAATGCACCAGTTCATACTGGCACTACTCCCTGGGGCTGCGGTGATGCTTTACTTATTTGGCGCTGGTGTTCTCATTAACATCATCATCGCTATCCTCACTGCATTACTGTGCGAGTATATCGTCCTCAAAGTCAGAGCTTTAGCGTCGCAGACGCTCCTCGACGGTAGTGCAGTGGCGACCGCACTGTTACTCGCGTTGGCCCTTCCGCCTCTACTGCCGGTATGGATGGTAATGATCGGTAGCGCATTCGCAATTCTCCTGGCAAAACATGCTTACGGTGGTCTCGGTCACAATCTGTTTAATCCAGCCATGGTGGGATTCGCTGTCTTGATTATTTCCTTCCCAATGGCGATGTCTACCTGGACACCTCCGAACTCGGATATGAACCTGGCCCAGGTATTAGAAATAAAAGCTGGCGCAACACTGCCTGACGCCATAAGCGGTGCGACCCCCCTTGACGAGTTTAAGTTTCGCAGTGCTCTCACCAATGACGAATATTGGGATGACGATAAGACAGCCAACTGGCACACCTGGCTATTCATCAATGCAATCTTTCTGATCTCCGGTCTTTACCTCCTGTTTCGCGGCATCTGCAAATGGCATGCGCCGGTAGCAATGCTCAGCGTGCTCGCGTTTCTGTCCCTGATATTCTATGACGGAGGAAGCTCCGCTGGACTCGGTTCTCCGCTTTTTCAGCTGTTTTCCGGTGCAACGATGCTCGGAGCATTCTTTATTCTCACAGATCCCGTAACCTCACCGGATTCCATCCGAGGTCAGTTTATATTCGGCGCAGGAGTCGGCATATTGATATTCACGATCCGTAGTGTTGGCGCATACCCTGAGGGTCTGGCCTTTGCAGTGTTGTTCATGAACGGTGCAACACCTCTGATCAACTACCTGGAGTTTCACCGATGAATCCCAGGATTTTTACGCTGGTGCTTCTCGCGATGCTATGCGGTCTGGCCGTTAGCGGCCTGAACGGTGTGACCAGGGAAAAAATTCGCGACAATCAGGAGCAATTCTCCCTGTTACAAATAAAACAGGTCGTTCAGGATGACCGAGCGGTACTCGAGCAGGTTGATGAGCACCGATTTCTTATCAAAGATGAGCTTGGTGAAAACGGAATGGTCTTTCGCGTTACTACATTGTCAGGATACAACGGTGAAATCATCCTCTGGGTGGCGACCGATGGTGAGGGGAAGATCCGTGGCGTACGAGTAATCGAACATAGCGAGACTCCGGGTATTGGAGATCTTATCGAACGGCCCGTATCAGACTGGATCGACCAGTTTTCAGGCGTGTCAGCGGAAAATTCCTGGGACGATGACGTCGATTACGTATCTGGTGCCACGATTACAACGAGAGCCGTGGCGCGAGCCGTTCAAGAAGGTCTAGCCCAATGAGTGAGTACTCTCAAATTGCCGGCGAAGGCCTCTGGCGCAACAATCCCGCGCTGGTGCAGTTGCTTGGTCTGTGCCCGTTGCTGGCAGTCTCGAATTCCTTCGTAACGGCGCTTGGATTGGGGTTGGTTACCCTTGGGGTATTAACCACCTCCAACATCATTATTAGCCTGATTCGCAACTTACTTCACGATGTGATCCGGCTACCGATACAAATCATGGTGATTGCTACTTCCGTCACGTTAGCGGACATGGCGCTACAAGCCTGGTACTTTGAACTACACCAACGTATCGGCTTATTCGTCGCGCTGATTGTTACCAACTGTACACTACTGGGCCGCGCTGAATCCTTTGCTTCGCGTAATCCAATTGTCATGTCCGCCGTTGATGGCTTTATGATGGGCACTGGTTTCCTGTGGGTATTACTACTTTTGGGTACAGTACGCGAAGTGTTCGGTATGGGAACCCTGTTTAACAACCTGCACCTGCTTCTTGGGCCTGCATTCGAAAACGTTACGCTACACTTTGCGGACTCTGGGTTCTTATTACTGGTTCTACCACCCGGTGCCTTTCTTTCACTGGGGTGCCTGATTGCGTTAAAGAACTACATAAGTGGAGATCAATACTGACATGAACCCAGAAAAACGATATGAGTTTCTTTCCCGCCTGAGAGAAGAGAATCCAACGCCGCGAACCGAGCTCAAATATAACTCAACGTTCGAGCTTCTGATTTCTGTCATTCTGTCAGCCCAGGCAACCGACGTCTCGGTTAACAAAGCCACCGCAAAGCTCTACCCCGTCGCCAACACCCCCGAGGCAATCTACAAGCTCGGCGAACGCAAGCTAAAGACCTACATAAAGACCATTGGCCTCTACAACAGCAAAGCCAAGAACATCATCAAAACCTGCAAGGCGTTGGTAGAAGAACATGACTCGGTTGTCCCAAATACCCGAGCTGAATTAGAGGCTCTGCCCGGCGTTGGAAGAAAGACGGCAAACGTTGTACTCAATACCGCATTCGGCGAACCCACCATGGCGGTAGACACGCATATCTTTCGTATTTCCAACAGAACGAAATTCGCGCCGGGGAAGAACGTTCTTCAGGTAGAAAAGAAGCTACTGAAGGTCATTCCTGACGAATTCATGGTCGATGCCCATCACTGGCTGATACTGCACGGGCGCTATATCTGCACCGCGCGTAATCCTCGCTGCGGGGCATGTGTTGTATATGATGTTTGCGAGTTCAAAGGTAAGAAGAAAGATCTCGAGGAGTGACTGGTTGCGCCGCGGAATCTTTTAAGAATGTAAAGGTATCGGGTACATGTTTCTCCGTACCGCTACGAGACTAGGCGTCCCCACACATCCCTGTG
>CAJWQG010000122.1 GCA_913045175.1 uncultured Gammaproteobacteria bacterium
TCCGTATACACACTTTCCAGGCGTGCTCCTTCAACCACTCGGACACCTCTCCGTTTACTCTCGAACCATGCTAGGCACGAAATCCACTAGGTAAAAATAAGACCACCTCAGCCACATCCCGGCACATAAATTTATTGTTACCGTTGCTCCCTTCCGGGCCTGGCGGAGTTCACAACAATTTATTGCGGGAGGACCAAGGTGGAACCCTGATTATAACCTATCCCAGGGAGACTCTGAACAGAGTCTCCCGCAGATTATCTCAGGCAGTCGACCCAGTGTTCTTCCGACACGATCTTGATCGGACATCCCTGACTTTGAAGTTCGACACCACGCTCGATACTTCGTCCAAACGTTGTGTGAACCCAATCCGGACTTCCAAGCTCACCAATCACGAGATAGTCAGTGTCTTTATCCAGTGTCTGTGCGACTGTGCCACCCATTTCTGTGATCGTCTCTTCACAATCCAACATGGTGCCAAAAGCGAATCGTCCGGTTAAGCAAAACGACTTACCATCAAATGCTACTTCGGGTGGAGGTTTATCAAGTGGCAATGTAGTGGAACGATTGGGCTGTTGAAATAACGAGCTTCCCCCTGTCAAATCTCGTAACGTTGCCAGCAATTCCTTTTGTTCATCAGACGAGAGTATTCCGTCTTTGAGCATTTCGACTAGTCTGGCGTAGAGCACATTTACCGGCCATTTGTCGGCCACCTCTCTGTGCTGCTCTATCCACTGGCCAATAAATATCGCTTCCTGCTCATCTACAACGCCGTCAGCGATAACGCCTCGACTGATACCAATAAGTTCATCAATCAAGCGATCCTGTATTCTTGCGAAAGTTCTTGATCTATTAGATAGGCTCATCCGTGCCATTCCTGAAAATATGCATCGATATCCGGTGGCTCAATCGATTTACTTCGACCGTCAATCTGACCTAAATAGAGGTATCCCACAATGCTCTCGTTACTCTCCAGCCCAAGTCCTTCTTGAACTATTCTGTTGTAGGCCATCCCACCGGTTCGCCACATCGCACCCACCCCCTGAGCATGGGCCGCCAATAACATACTTTGCAGGGCCGCCCCGCAGGAAAGGACCTGTTCGATCTCTGGAACACTCTTATGCTCAACGACCTTCGCTATACCCACCACAATCACTGGTGCCCTAAGCGGTTTGGCTTTAGTCTTCGCCAACATCTGTGGTGATTGATCCGGATTTTCGCTTAACTCAGCTCGGGCAAATAACTCACCCAGATGGTTCCTCTCGTCACCCTTGATGACCAGAAAACGCCAGGGTTTAAGCTGTGCATGATCGGGCGCGCGCAGCGCAGCTTTAAAAATGTTTCTAAGCTCCCTGCTTCCAACCTCACCCGTCAACCGGGGAGACGAAACACGACTGTGTAATGCCTGGAGTGCATCCACCGAGACAAACCTCAAGAATATTTCTAATACAATACGTCAATCGCGGACTAAGGAAAACATGACCCTGCAGAATCTACTGGCGCCAAACCCTCACCGCATCAGGCAAATTCTCTTCGCAGGTTCGATGTGAATTAATATCAATGCCCCCACGTCGATTGAACCGAGCACTAACGGCTAGTCGCTCTGGTGAACAGCGATTCATGATATCAACAAAGATTCGTTCAGTAATTTGCTCAGCAAATTCTGCATGTTCCCGATATGACACCAGATACTTCAGCAGACCCTCGTGGTTAATACTGTTGCCACTATATTGGATCATTATGCTGGCGAAGTCAGGCTGGCCCGTTATAGGACAGAGAGACTTAAACAAGTGTGTATATAAAATCTCTCGCACTGCGGTATTACTTTCTAGCTCCAGGAATTCCGGATTCCAGTAATACTCCGAAATATCGACATCCAGATGATCAATACTATTGCCAAGCAGCAAGCCAATCCCTTCTGCAAGGACCTGATCCGGCGTCATCAGTGCAACCGACACCGGTGCCCGGGCCGCTAACGTTAAATCTGATTCCAGGGTTTGAATGACCTCATTACGGTGCGCAAAGGGCGTGTTGCTGTATGAACCCAGGTAAAGCTTTAGCGATTTCGACTCGAGAATATTGACCGACTTTAGTGGCACCTGAAACTGCGCCATCGCAACTTCAGGTTTTCCCTTGGCGTTTAGCCAGGTAAATTCGTAGGCGTTCCAGATATCAAGCCCTTTGAAAGGGAGATTCTCTTCCGTGATACCTAGCGATTGCCTCCGTTCCAACCTTGGTAATGACTCAAGTAATGAAGGCGTATAGGTCGTCACATACTGCGTTTTATTCGAATCCGAACTGCTCGCCATGGCCCGGCATCCCTTCTGTGGGTCTCAAGCGGCCCAGTTCACTTGATGTCCGACGATTTGTCAACATCTCGCGACCTACGGCACGTTCCCGCTGCCCAGTGGTTATCTCTCACGACTTTATTCCTCGCGTTTGGTGAGTTACATTTCAGCCAGCCACGCAAAAACAAATGAGGGAAAAAATCGATGAAATCTAGAGCGGCCGTAGCATGGGAAGCAGGGAAACCACTGGTAATTGAAGAGATTGATGTGGATGGTCCAAAAGCAGGTGAGGTCCTGATTCGAGTAGTAGCTACAGGCGTATGCCATACCGATGCATTCACGCTCTCAGGAGATGATCCCGAGGGAATATTTCCCGCGGTCTTAGGTCATGAAGGCGGTGCAATCGTAGAAGAAGTTGGCCCTGGCGTCACTTCGGTCGCGCCTGGGGATCATGTGATCCCCCTCTATACAGCGGAGTGTGGTGAATGCAAATTCTGCACTTCAGGAAAGACGAATCTGTGCTCGTCGGTGCGCACGACGCAAGGGCAAGGATTAATGCCCGATGGAACCACGCGTTTCAGCTGCGGTGGTAAACAAGTATTTCATTACATGGGGACATCCACATTCTCAGAATATTCGGTTGTCGCTGAGGTATCTATCGCTAAGATCAGCAAGGAAGCGCCTTTGGACAAGGTATGTCTTTTGGGTTGCGGGGTCACGACGGGGATAGGCGCCGTGTTAAACACAGCTAAAGTGGAACCCGGTGCAACCGCCGCGGTGTTCGGGCTCGGTGGCATTGGCTTAAGCGTCGTTCAGGGAGCTGTATTGGCGAAGGCAGGGCGAATTATTGCCATTGATGTCAACACGGACAAATTCGACATGGCCCGCTCGCTTGGCGCGACCGACTGCGTTAACCCCAAGGATTACGATGATCCGATTCAAGACGTTATCGTCGACCTGACCGATGGAGGTGTCGATTACTCTTTCGAATGCGTTGGAAACGTGGAACTGATGCGATCAGCGCTGGAGTGTTGTCACAAGGGATGGGGAGAATCAATCATCATTGGCGTTGCTGGATCAGGCCAGGAAATAAGTACTCGACCGTTCCAACTAGTTACCGGACGAGTCTGGCGAGGTACCGCATTCGGCGGCGTCAAAGGCAGATCGCAGTTACCTGGCATGGTCGACCAGTATATGGGTGGTAATATAAAGCTGGACGAGTTTATAACCTACTCAATGGGTCTTGAAGATATTAATGATGCTTTCGATCATATGCATGCCGGACGCAGCATTCGTAGCGTGATTACTTTCTAGTCGTCAGATTCCTTACGACGGTCATCTTTTTGGCGTCTCGGATCCTCACCCGCAATCCGCTCCGAATCGCGACGGTCTATTGCGTGACGCCTGTCGTTATCACCCTTTCGGCGTTCTACTCTCTTGTCCGCATCTTCAGCCATTATCTGCTCCAATTTACGTCTGCGAATTATATCCAAGGTTGGGGCACCATTTGAATAGGCTAATCCACGTATGCATAGAGGGAAATGAATACAATGTCACGCTTTGATGAACTTGACGAAAAGCGCTAGGCTTCATAGAATGCGCGGCTTCCGAAGAACAGCGTCCCCTTCGTCTAGAGGCCTAGGACACCGGGTTTTCATCCCGGCAACAGGGG
>CAJWQG010000123.1 GCA_913045175.1 uncultured Gammaproteobacteria bacterium
TTCGGCATCCCTGCCGAAGAGTTACTCCGAAACATGCACCCCACCACCTTTTCGCTGCCCCTAGACCGACCAGCCATGGCAGTCGAGGTATCGGGGCAGGACATCAGTACAGTGACGCTGCACTGGGGTGGTCATTAATACTGTGATGCTGGTTGCATACGGTCTATTGGAGCTGTTTGGAAAGGAATCGGGTATATGTTTCGGAGCACATCTTCGCCATGGATGGCGAAGTTAAGCGTACATGGAAGTATTCACAGCGGTGCGGAGAAACATATACCTGATACCTTTCCTTTAGTTAGTGGCACATAGTTAGTGGCACAGCCCCATGTACCGATACCTTTCCACTCGCGAAAGGTTTAGAATGCGCCTTTTTTCAGCAAGGCCCCTCACGTGGAAGTCAATCCACTGACAACCAGAATCAAAGACCTTCAGGAACGCACCGACGTTCTCAGGGGGTACCTTTGACTACAATGCGAAGAAAGATCGACTAGCAGAAGTCGAGTTGGAGCTTTCTGATTCCAGCGTTTGGGACAATCCGGAAACTGCGCAACAACTAGGTAAGGAACGATCGACGCTGGAAACAGTTGTGAGCGGAATCGATTCCCTCGCAAATGGTCTGGGTGATGTTCAGGACATAATAGAACTCGCGGCAGAAGAGAGTGATGAATCACTCCTTGAAGAGGCGACGGGTGATCTCGAAGCCTTAACCAAACGACTAGAAACGCTTGAGTTCCAGCGAATGTTTTCCGGCCAGATGGATGCAAATAGCGCCTACATGGATATTCAGTCAGGTTCTGGTGGCACAGAGGCACAGGACTGGGCAGAGATGTTGCTGCGTATGTATCTGCGCTGGGGAGAACGTCATGGCTTTAAGACTGAGATTATGGAGCATTCGGAAGGCGATGTGGCTGGCATTAAAGGGGCAACGATTCGCTTTGATGGAGACTACGCTTTTGGGTGGCTGAGAACCGAAACCGGTGTGCACCGGTTGGTGCGAAAGTCGCCATTTGATTCTGGTAATCGAAGGCACACGTCTTTTGCAGCGGTGTTTGTATCACCGGAACTCGATGACGATATTGAAATCGATCTTGATATGTCACAGGTGCGAATTGACACCTATCGAGCGAGCGGTGCCGGAGGGCAACACGTCAACAAGACTGATTCCGCTATTCGCCTGACTCATATACCGACAGGTATTGTTGTACAGTGTCAGAATCAACGATCCCAGCATCAAAACAAAGATCAGGCGATCAAGCAGCTCAAGGCCAGGCTTTATGAAATGGAAGAGCTGGCAAGGCGCGAGGAACTGAGAGAAATAGAAGACAACAAGTCGGATGTTAGCTGGGGAAGTCAGATAAGATCCTATGTATTGGATAGTGGACGGATAAAGGACCTGCGGACGAATGTTGAAACCGGAAATACGCAGGCTGTATTGGACGGAGACCTGGACCCGTTTATCGAGGCGAGTCTAAAAAGCGGGGTATGAGAGAAAGCGTGGAAGACGACGAAAACGAAATAGTTGCGTTACGCAGGAGCCATCTGCAGGAGTTGCGGGAGAAGGGTCAGCCATTCCCCAACGACTTCAGGCGCGCTCATCTGGCCACTGAGCTGCATGAAGGTCACAGCGAAAGTACCAAAGAGTCATTACAGGAGTCTGCGGTACCTGCAACGGTAGCGGGAAGAGTCGTGTTGCGTCGCCTGATGGGCAAAGCGAGTTTCCTCACGCTTCAGGATGTATCGGGAAGAATCCAACTCTATGTTCGCCAGGATGAACTTGGTGATGAAGCTTACGAAGAATTCAAACGATGGGACCTGGGAGACATTGTTGGTGCGATCGGAACACTGATGCGCACGAACAAGGGCGAGCTTTCAATCGCTGTGAAAGAGATTCGCTTGCTGAGTAAGTCGATTCGTCCTTTGCCAGAGAAGCATAAAGGTCTGACGGATACTGAGAC
The DNA here is from genome assembly GCA_913045175.1 of uncultured Gammaproteobacteria bacterium. GTDB lineage: Bacteria > Pseudomonadota > Gammaproteobacteria > Pseudomonadales > Azotimanducaceae > UBA7455. The sequence continues at coordinate 1,956 of CAJWQG010000123.1, forward strand.
GCGATACCGTCAGCGATACCTCGACCTTATCGTTAATGAAGAAAGCCGCAACGTATTTATACGGCGTGCTCAGGTTGTCGATGGTATTCGGCGCTTCTTTATTGACCGTGATTTCATGGAAGTGGAAACACCCATGATGCAGGTGACCCCAGGCGGTGCTACCGCGGCGCCATTTGTTACACATTACAATGCACTCGACGTGGATATGTATCTGCGTGTCGCACCGGAACTAAACCTTAAGCGGCTGGTTGTGGGTGGTTTTGAGCAAGTCTTTGAAATTAATCGTAATTTTCGCAACGAAGGGATGTCCACCAAGCACAGTCCTGAGTTCACAATGCTTGAATTCTACTGGGCCTATCACGACTACAATGATTTGATGGACCTGACTGAGGTGTTGCTCAGAGAGCTTGCTCAATCGGTACTGGGTACTACCAGTTTTACGTTTCAGGGAAAGGATATTGATCTGGGCAAACCGATCAAGCGACTGACATTGAGTGAAGCGATACTGGAATTCAATCCGCACATCGATGCGGCTGAACTTGAAGATGCCGAAAGTCTTGCGGCGCTTGCGGACAAGTCGGGCGTAGATGTGGAATCCAACTGGGGTGCGGGCAAGTTGCTGATGGAGTTATTCGAGGCGCTGGTTGAAGACAAGATCGAGCAGCCTCTGTTTGTCACTCAGCATCCCGCAGAGGTTTCACCACTTGCGCGCCGAAATGACGACGATCCTGACGTTACTGATCGTTTCGAATTATTCGTTATGGGTAAAGAGATCGCCAATGGATTCTCGGAGTTAAATGATGCTGAAGATCAGGCGGTCCGATTTCGTGAGCAGGCCGCTGCGAGAGAGTCCGGCGACGACGAGGCAATGTATTACGACGAAGACTATGTCACTGCGCTTGAGCATGGGCTGCCACCAACCGCTGGTGAAGGTATTGGCATTGACCGCCTGGTAATGATGTTAACGGATTCTCCTTCCATTCGAGATGTTGTGTTGTTCCCTCATATGAAACCGAAGTCCACGGATGGCTGAGATTAAGCTTGAGCAGGGGTGGCTGTCGCAGCTAGGGGATGAATTCGATAAACCCTACATGCAATCCCTGCTTTCCTTCCTGGTTGATGAAAAAGCCAAGGGGAAAACCATCTACCCCAGGGGCTCTGAATATTTTGCGGCGTTAAACACAACACCACTGGAAGCGGTCAAGGTGGTTATTCTGGGTCAGGACCCTTATCACGGCCCCGGTCAGGCTCATGGCCTGTGCTTTTCTGTGCAAGAAGGCGTTGCACCTCCTCCCTCACTCGTCAACATTTTTAAAGAGATCAGCGAGGACCTTGGCATTCCTAATCAGTTTCCACATGGTTGTCTCGATAATTGGGCAAACCAGGGGGTGCTGCTCTTGAACAGTGTATTAACTGTTGAACGGCATCGGGCGGCTTCACATCAGGGCAAGGGTTGGGAAACCTTCACCGACAGGATTATCGAAACCCTGTCTACGGAAAGAGAAGGCTGTGTCTTTTTGTTGTGGGGAAGTTATGCCCAGAAAAAGGGCAGCGTCATAGATGAATCCAAACACCTGGTTCTGAAGTCTCCGCATCCCTCGCCACTTTCTGCCCATCGTGGCTTCTTTGGCTGCAAGCACTTTTCCAAATGTAATGAGTATCTTGTGGCACAGGGAAAGACACCTATTGATTGGGCGTCTGTCTAGCCAACGTTTCCTGGGTCTCGCCAGGTGGCCGGGCCTGGGAGTTTTTTTTCGTAGCCTTCAGGCGCAACGCCGAAATGGGGGAGCAAGACCCGAA
>CAJWQG010000124.1 GCA_913045175.1 uncultured Gammaproteobacteria bacterium
TTCAAATTCTAGATCTTATAAAAAATATTCTGGAAATGAGCAAAACGGAAAAGAAAAATTTATTTAAAAATATAAATATTAAAAATAAATTATTTCAAGATCAGCTATCAGTTAATACTTACAAAAAATATTTAAGTCAAATTAGTTAATTTTATGACCTATTTTCTTAAACCAATCAAAACTCTGCTGCATATCGGAAACATTAAGAATTGGCGTTACTGCCTGTGCGCGCATGATGTTCTCCTGCTCCTAGCAATAGTCACGAGTTTATAGCGTATTCAATCTGCGTAAAGCCGCCCATTTCCGTTGAGCTCGCCTGCTCAATGTGAACAAGCTTTGGCAAGGCATCAAATAGTTTCACACCGCCACCCAGAATAACCGGCATCACTGACACGCTGATGTGCGTTAACAACCCTTGCTTCAGCATTGAACTGGCCAGAACGCCACCGCCAACCATCCACATGGACTTCAATCCCATCGACTTTGCTTCTGAAATCGCAATGACAGCATCACGGGCCTGCTGGAGATTGCATCCATCAAGTGGCGAGATCTCTCGCGTGGTACAGACCCAGGTAGGCTTATCGTCATAGGGCCATTGACCGTAGTCATACACAAAGTCATAGGTGGCACGCCCCATAATCAGCCCATCAATACCCGCGTAGAAAGACTCGTAGCCAGTGCCATTTTGATCTATCGAAATATCATCAAGCCAGTCGACCCCGCCATTGGTATCAGCGATGTACCCATCGAGGCTAACTGCTACGTAGTAGGTCGTTTTCACCTGCTCCGCGACTTCCTTCCAGCTCAGGATTCTTTCCCGTGATATCACAGGCACCAAATTGATTTCCGTTTAAGGAGGCAAATTCCAGGAAGCTACTTTCGGGGTGCTCTTCTAACAGAGACGGGACATTTACGATTTCCATAAGCGGTCACCCTCGAATTCAACGCAACTTAAAAGATTCTACGTCATATAAGGACGAATCGCGGAAACCTAGAGCGCAGCAATCTCAATTCTTTCGGCCCAGGCCTGCGGGTCTGAATCCTGTGAGTCAGCCATGCCGTTCGCATAGTCTTCATTGGTCTTATAGGTTAATCCGTTTGCAGTCTCATAAAGCAGACTCATTCCTTGCGACCGGCACAACAGCGGCCAATCCAGATCATTGCCGATATGATCAACGGTCGATGTATTCACGATTAGCTCAGCGGCGCCTCGTGAAATTCCTCTGGCCGCCATCAACAAATCCCATTCATTCCCCGTTACTAACCCATAGATTCGATTAACAATTGATTCCGTTGATGAAAGTCGCGCGGGTAAGGAGGCAAAGGCCTCAGACCCGCGGCCTATGACGGTAAGATCAGCTCGGGGCAGTCGACTAAGTATTGCTTCCAGTTCGTCCCGCTCATTCTCAAACCATCTCAGCAGGTGATCGATGTCTAGGTACAGGAAGTGGTCCGACGTGCTCATCTGAAGTCCCAATTCAACCGATCTTCGGCGATGCATTCCAATATGGTGAAAATCAGATGCAGCTCTTGCCATTTCCACATCAAGACCATCAAGGATGGTCACAATCTCGGGATGCGTCTCTTTGGTTACAAGTGCGGCCGCGCCCTCAAATAAGGAAAGAACGTCGGGTAATAGCGATGCAAGCTTACTCTTTAAATGACCTGATCTATCTGCAATGGTGAAGCACAGACAAATACTAATCGTTTGCTCCCTGTCCCTTGGGCCCAAATCTTCCAAAACCCTCTTGCGATTTACCCTAGAGAAGAAAAGCCCACCCGGCAAGCTCAGCGATAACGCCAAAGACAATGAATCCAGTCCAGGCCGGAAAGCCCAGGACATAAAGAATGCAGGCGATTAACAGCAGAGCTACACGTACTTTTCGAAGGTGAACTTTCATAGCTCGGTCCCCACTCGATGTATTGCTCAATATTCTAACTAATTTGGCGCGTACTCGTATGGAGATAAGTGTCCACAACCCTACACTGCCTGCGCAAACAGGTTCCCCAGAAACAATATATATTCAGGCCTGAGACGAAACAGATCACACCCAGCCATGCGGAGATATCCAGCTCAATCTTCATACGAAAGTTACTACCTGTCTTCCCGGTATTAACCCCCAACTTCCATCGGGGAATGGACCACACACAGACCAGGTTGCATAGAATCGCGAATAGCATCAAACCCAGTGAAATCGTCAGCATCTCACCGGAAAGATCTCTTAAGTGGGGATTTTCGCCAAAGATGGTTATGGCAGCGAAGCTCCCAACGATTAGCGTGGTAAACCATTTGTGAAAACCTTTACGATCATCGAGCCACTCGGTTATCGATGCTTTATCTTTGCTCGCGATGTCGTAATCTTGAATATTCATTGATCACTTTTCTCAAAAAGAGCCTTTAGTCTGTTGAGAATTATGGGCCACCGCATCCCTCTCAATACTGAGCTTACTTCCCTCAACACTTTGTCGCGGGATCGCATCCACATCTATCCCATCTAAACAACGAACATTGACCGTCCATAGGTCTGGCGCTGTACGCGGACGATGGAACGGTAATATTCCACACCGGGGGCAGAAGTAGTCTTTGGCGGTCTTCGTGTTCCACTGGTATAGAGTCATCTCATCCAATGGCGTAAGAACCCGTATCTGAGCCTCCTCTACACGATAATTCAAGGCGCCACGCTTCCGACATAGGCTACAGTCGCATACTCGAACATGATCTAGTTCCAGATCCACTTCAAATTGCACTGCTCCACAGTGACAAGAGCCGTGATATGTTTTCATGTCGCCCACTTTACGCGTGAACCGCTACTTCCGCAGGCGACGATACTTCAAGACAAAGTAGCAAAACGCGGCTGCAAACAACCCTATGCAAAGCGGTAACAACAAATGCGACCAACTAAAGTAGTGCATGACGGCGTTAGTAATACCATGGCCCTCGTGAGCCACCGCTTGCATGCTTGAGATCGCAGACAGGAACCCAAAGACGAATTTTTTCATGGTGCTATTCCTCACAGATTGAATACGTAGTTCGTGATTCTAAAACGAGACGTGAACTTATGGGAAATGGAGGACTTCTGGTGATTCTCATCCTGATCTGTATAGAGCCCAGCGACCAGGTCCATAGTTCCTGGTCGAACGAGGGACGCGAGGAGCGATTGACGCCTTACGCTAGGCTGCTAATCAACAAAGCCAATAGAAACATTAAAACACCTGCTACCGCACCTATCCCACCGCCATTCCATATGCTCTTAGCTCTGAACTTCCAAATTGCCGCAAACGATAAAGTTGACACGAATACAGAGTAGTAGGCTGCGTGGGGATGTAACTGGTTTCCAAAGAGAATAGGTACCAACATTGCTGTGGTAATTCCAACAACAACAGCTGCGAGAAGATAGACCCAATGTTTTCCCGGGCCGATTGCTTCAGCGAAACCTTTCTCGTGATACAGATCTTCCGTCATAGGTTAGCTCCCTTTAGGCACATAACACCCGAGGTTGTGACGCGAGGAGCAACCGATTTCAACTGCATGTTGGGTGGCACCGTCAATTTTCGTGAGCTCCCGTCCATCGCGAATTGTTGATACCAACCAGCCTAATGACAAAGCAAGATGGAAACCAGCGACTAAGTTAGTGCCCCAAGGTCTAGCGAACTGGTCAATAAACAGCGCGAT
>CAJWQG010000125.1 GCA_913045175.1 uncultured Gammaproteobacteria bacterium
AGAAGGGTCAAAATAGGTTGGCACGATCTCCTGAAAAAATTGATAGAATAAAAAAGGCAGTTGGTAGAGATTATTTTCATAATGTGGGGGACCAATACTGGCAATTGGATTCTGCATCGGTATTAAAAGCTCGAGGTGATTACGTGTCATGGCAAACGGTATACAATATGTTGGACGATAAGGGAAAGACACTCATGGTTGAAACGCAAAAGTGGTCCATGCACATTGTTGATGGGAAATACATTATAGACCAGGAGTGGTTGGGAGATGCTGTTGAGGAGGTAGTCATCAATGAGTTTGGATATGGTGGGATGTTTTTACGTATGCCGTTTCGGCGGGAAAATGGTGGGCGTGCGTTGAACAGTGAGGGCCAGGCCAATCAGGATGCGGAAGGCCAGCGGGCGAGATGGGTTGCTGTTGAAATGCCTATCCCCGGTCGCAGCGAAATACCCGAACCGCTTTGCTCGATTGCGATCATGGATCATCCATCCAACCCCGATCATCCGACCCCGTGGCGTGTGGATGGACAGTTTGGTATTGGCCCGAGTCGCGGCATCCTGGGTACCTGGAAAATAGCAAACGGTGCTCCCGCTGTTTTTCGACATCGCATTCTGGTTGCTTGTGGCGCGCTGGATCGGGTGGGTATCGAGCAAGAATGGAAAAATTTTCAAAATCCTTAGGAGTCGCTAGAGCCGCCTGTTTCGGGTCGCAGTTTCCCAGCAGTATCGTTATCTTCGGCTCGATTTGACCTGGTTTACATTGGCGTATACCAGATCGGTGAACTGTAGGCTCGCTCCTGGACCACCATCGATGCTTCTTTTGGGACATCTTTCAAGTTATAGAATTTTGCATCATAGGCGGTCCAGCGCGGCGTCGGGATTTCCAGTACGCGCACATAATAGAAGGCGTGTTCGTCCCGGTTGAAATCAGGGTCTGTCCATACCACTGTCAGTTCCGGATCACCAATGCTATTGGTATAAGAAGCATTGGGAAGATCCACGGTGCTTCCGACTGGTTTCACCCGCCCGTCTCTATTCTGTTTTCGCTCATCCGACAACGACACGTTATAGATCTGTTCGTGTAACTCACCGTCTTTATGGCGCCATCCCTTGATTACTTGCAGGCGGTCCAGATTGGCGCCATCGGGGTCCTTCACAGCGCGAATGAGAAAACTTGGTGATTTCCCTTTTGGGGCCACCGTGAGATCACCACCCATCGGCACACCTTTGGCATAACCAGCTTCAGCCAGGTCAGGGCGATCAGCGTCAATGGCCGCGTAGTCCCATCCACCAAAAAACCGTAGTGTGATGCGCGGGCCAGTGGAAGCGTAGACTTCTTTACGGCGCATGGCAGTAAAAATTGCTTCCCGCGTATTTTCTGTCGCCCACACGGCCGCATACCCGCCGGCACTGTAATTCCAACCGGTGACGACACGGTTCCGGCTGGGCTCGTTTCCTCCCACCTTGCCCCAAAAGTTACGCTGATCAGCAGTGGCGAGGCCCGTGTGCGAATCAGTACTGCCTATAAATCCGAACTTGAAAGGATTAGTACCCAGTTCAGCTTCTCCTGCCAGGCCAAGTTTCAGGGCTGAACGCGCATATCTGTAGATGGGTTCTGTCTCCGGGGTGATTGAAACTTTGGGTTCTGCCTTTTTGTCGGTTGTACTATGCTTCTTCGAATCAGGTTGGCTCTTGGTGATGCCCCACCTGAAAACCTCGAAATTGGCGAACTCATCAGTGGGCGAGAGCAGCGGGTGAGTCTCGCCATCCCCTTTGATCTGAGTTATTTCATAGAGTGGCTCGAAGCGGGAGCGGGTTTGGGCGTACATCTGGTCAAGAGGCTGGTTTGCGCTGTTGGTCGGGCTGAACATGTTGCGAGTCAGGTTCCCGTTGTGAGGGATGGCGAACGCCTGGCCGCCGGTGCGTTTCTCGTAGTCCTCCAGATAAGTCCAAAGATCTTCCTTATTCGTGCTATCGAGGGCCGAGAATGCCACGGTCTGACCCGTGACTTCAGGTCCGTCCGCATAGATGACATTACGGTGACCGATGCCTGTCCACTCGTAACCAGCGAAGGTGGTGAATCGGCCAGGGTCGTTGTGCCGTTCAGCGTTGTCGATGACCTCCTTCCAGACCGACCGCCGAAATGGTATGTCGATACCGTAATTGGCCCCGCCCAGTCCCTTACTAGCACCTGAGTCGGCTTTGATAGCGATCATTGTTGCGGCATTGAAGTTGTTCAGTAATTCATCGGTGTCGGCATTGAGGGCTTCGATTAGAGAAACGTCATAGTCAAGGGATTGGGCGGTACGTTTGCCGGCTTTTGTGGCTAACAGTGCCTTGTCCCCAGCATCAATTCGTGCAACGACACCCATGTTTTCGGCATGGTCCGACACCATGAGAAAATCCAGCGGGCGATGTAAACGAACCTCTTGACCACTGGTAGCAGTTACCGTTTCCCCCTTGGCGAAACGATAAGCGTCGTCCGGTGTCAGTCTCGCGCCGAAGATATACGCATCTGATGAAAGGGCTGTGTGCAGGTGCGTGTCGCCCCAGTAGACATTCGTTGGATAAGACTGGTCGGCATGCGGGGAATATGATTTCTCAGCAAACGTGTTAAAAGGTACCGCGGCTAGGGTAAGGATGAGTGATAACGCATTTAACTTTCGATTCTTCATGATAGTTTCCATGGTGGTGTTCTTTTAATATAGGTGGCGCACGTAACGATGAAGCGATTGTTCACAACTCTATCGAAATGTTCTCGTGTCATCAATGTGGCATTCATCTTTGGTCTTACTAATTCTTGTTTGGTTTGCAGATACCATTATTAGTTGCCCATAGTCTTATTCTTTATGTTTTTTTCTAGCCCAGGATGCTGACGAGACTTAGCTTTGAGCTCTGTCTCTATCCCTAAATCACCCTGCTCTAACATCCAAAGATCCAGTGCCTTGCCTAAGCGATTTTCAATATGCACGTATTGCGGATGGCCGGCCAAATTATTTTTCTCAAAAATATCCTGTCTGAGGTCATACAACTCCACTGGCGGGCGATGCGATAGCCACTTGATCTGCTCTGCCAGCTCTGGATTATCCGCTGAATCTTCCTGCCAAGACGCATATACGGCATGATTATGAATTCCATGGATCGAAAATTCGTTGTCGGAAGCTAGATTACGAATAAGCTTATAGCGATCATCACGAACCGAACGACTGGGATAGGGTTCGCGGTAACCGTATACACCTACTGTTGTATTTTGCGCAAAGACATATTCACGATGGGCACTATGATACCCGTTCAATACTGACATAAAACTGTCGCCATCAAATCCACTGCTTCCATCGATCACGCGTATGTTTCCCGTATCCACTAACTGCGGTTTGCCT
>CAJWQG010000126.1 GCA_913045175.1 uncultured Gammaproteobacteria bacterium
GGACGCCGCCTGTTGAAACTGGCGGATGAACTGATACCTATGGTGCGGACGGCGGAAAGAGACATCGCCAGGCTTGCCGGTGGTGAGGCGGGACGGTTGCACATTTGCATTGAGTGTCATAGCTGTTTCCAGTGGTTGATTCCCGCGATTGACAGGTATCGAAGCAACTGGCCGGAAGTTGAGTTGGACCTGACTGGTGGTTTCAATTTTGAACCACTACCTGCTTTGAGTCGTGGTGATCTGGATCTTGTCATTACCTCGGATCCCGTGGAGGTGGCGGGTCTTCGTTACATTCCATTGTTCCGGTACGAGGCGTTACTGGCGGTTGCCAGTGATCATGTGCTCGCCAGTCGGCCTCACGTCGAAGCGGGAGACCTTATCCACGAGACGCTCATTACGTACCCGGTAGATAGAAATCGATTGGACGTGTTTACAAAATTCCTGGACCTACAGGATGTTGAGCCTGCTAGCGTGCGAACCGCAGAGCTGACGCCGATGATGGTTCAACTGGTCGCAAGTGGGCGAGGTGTCGCGTCGCTACCAAATTGGGCGCTGACGGAATATCTGGAACGACAGACTATAGTTGCCGTGAAGCTTGGGCCAACTGGTTTGTGGGGAACATTGTTTGCCGCCATTCGCGAAGATCAGTATGAATCTCCGTTTATGGAAGACTTCATACAGACTTCTATCGAAACCTGTTTCAACAATCTGACAGGGATACGAACGGTTAACGACTAGGTTTGCAAATAAAGAGGAAACAAAAACAGGCAAATAAAAAGCCCTGGGAGGGGTCCCCCAGGGCTTCGTCAGACGTATGGGGAGCAAGCTCCGAGAAAAACGCTAGTTTAACTCGGAGGCTCCCCCAATAGATTGACTAATGATGGGATCACCTCCTTTATACGCTCAGGGTACCATCGGCGCGCTTAGACGTTCCCCCTGGATAGAACAGCCAGCACGATAAGATCTAGTGATCCGAACAAGAACCTTATAAACCAGCGGTTGGCTGGTGTCAAACACTTCAGCAAATCTCCATTTTCCACTTAATCAAGACCTGACCCTGAACCTTTTTGTTAGGGAATTCTGACCTGGGATCGCCAGGAGTTGCCGTCAAACGTAAACAATTGGCGATCGTGAATTCGATCCTCGTGGTTGAGGTCCAGCATGTCCACTGTGTGGTATCTCATCAGTACGCCAGTAGCAGACGGGGGTGCTTCCAGGTCGTCGGCTTTAGTGGATTTTAACGCCGCGATCTCAGACGTTAGTGTTGCGCGGTCAGGGATGAAGCTGCTTTGCGGCCCTAACTGATCATAGACATGATCCAGATACTTACTCCCGGCGGGTCGCCGTTGCCAGTTCTCTTTAATCGTGCCCGCATCCATCTCTTCCATGGCACCTCTGATTCGATACTGTCGCTGCACCGATGAGTACCAGATCAGGAGTTCCGCATCCCCACCGGAGCTAATCACCTGCCATTTGGGGCTGGTTTTGTTGATAAATAGAGAAATATGGTCATCCTCGACTTCCCGTAAAACAAGGGTCCGTACAGATGCCTTACCTTCCAGGTCTGCCAGCGCCAGGAAGCACAGATCTGCGTTCGGATCGTTCAATCTCCTTGCCTGTGCACGGTCGGTTTGAATACGGTCGATTGGATCCATGGCTTTGCCCATTGGTGCCTTTCAAGTCACTATCTTAATACACAATAACGGAGCAGTTTTGATACTTATCAAGGATTCCTAGGGAACGGAAAAGTCCTGACGGGCAATTTCAACGTTGTTGGCAGACAACACCATCGTGAGTGAATCGTCTGAGCGGGTGATGGTGCCTTGAATGAATTCATGCCACTCGTAGTCTGTTTGCACTGTTGATGAGAGCGTGATCGCGGAAGCCAGTTCACGTTGCTCGCGAACCAGGCCATTAATCAACAGACGGCATTCGTTTTGATCCAACTCGATGGTGAGGTTGGCTCCACGATAATTGGTTACCAGTTGCTTCATGGCGCGCATGATCCTCTAGTCGCTCGCTTTGATCAATACGACAGTCAGGTTCAGTTCGGGTATCATGTCGCGCAAAAATCCGGTAGAGGAAAAAGACGATGAGCCAAATAGAGGATATAAAATCCCTGGCAGATGATCTGGCAAGCGGGCTGAAGAAACTTGGTCCAAACCGAACGGTCGCGCTTTCTGTACATGTCAGCAAAGAGCTGATCGCAGAGCTTGAAACTAAGGCGAATAAATTAGTGAGTCAGTTGGAAGGAATGAGTTAGCGAGCTGCCGTAAAGCTTGAGTAAATTCTTCTGGCCTGTCCAGAAATACATGGTGATAGGCACGCTCGATCCTGATGATGCGATTCGATGCAACTAGCTGTTCTAGCGTTTGCACAGCATCTTCACCAAAAAACCGACTTAGCTCTCCGTAGATGATTCCAACGGGACAGCTAGTCGAGCTGACCATTGAGAACGCATCCGGTAGATTCATCGGTTTCATTTTGGCGAACAACGCCTGATCCAGCTTAAAGCGATAACCTTCGTTTGCCTTTCTGACGGAGTGTTCCGCGATGTAATCGATAATGTATTGATTGTCACACGGCTGTGGGGGGCGCAATCGAAAACGCCGCGTTGCCTCTTTCAATGATTTGTAATATCTCACTTCAGATCGGGGCATTCGAGGAATTGGTCGACTACCCTGGTGGTTCGAAATCGCGCTATCAATAACGATAAGTGCGGAGAAGTCATTGGGGTGTAAGTAGGCACAAGTTCTCGCCATGCTACCGCCGAAACTATGACCAATCAGAGCAGGGGTGTTGAGCCCCGCATCACTGCAGACTGCAAGAATTTCATCGCTAAAGATTTCAGCCGAATAACTTGTTCGGTGCTCGCTGTCGCCAGCGCCCGATAAATCTATCGCGGCAACCCGAAAGTCATCCTTGAAAGCGGGGGCAATAACCTGTGCTTTCCCGTCCGCATTAACAATCTCGATCTTAGCATCCGGTCCAGTACCATCCCGATAAGCTCCTGGTGCTTTGT